>CALAQT010000282.1 GCA_937888775.1 uncultured Actinomycetes bacterium
CGGTGAGCGATCGCGGCCAAGTCGGTCTCGGTCGCGGCCAATAGCTCCCCGCGCTGTGTGTGATCCCTTGCGACTGTTGCAATGCCGGCAAGCAGCGACGAGATTGTCTTCGGTGCTCGGGCCGCCGTTTGCTCTGGCGGTGATGTGGTCGACCGTGTCTGCGCGGCCGGTGCATCCGGGTAGTTGGAGTTGGCAGATGTGGTGGTCGCGTTTGAGGATCTGTCGGCTGATCTGGCCCCAGCCGGCGCCGTAGCGTTGGGTGCTGGTGCCGCGGCGTTGATCGCGTTGGCGTTCGGCGACAGTGCAGCGTTCGCCTGGACGGTGCACGCCTTGGCATATGTGGCAGGCGCGTGGCAGGCTCATAGCTCGTAGGTCGTGCCGGTGAGATCGACCGTGAGCCCGCTCGCGAGGTAGGTGCCGATCGTGACGATGCCCGTTGATGCGGCGATCGTGAGAAGCGGATCGTCCGATGTGGGCTGGGCGAGCGCGAGCTGAATCCGTTGCGAGCGCCTCACAGCGCTCCTGCGGCGGTGAACAGAGTTGCGTTGGGGAGCAGGTATTCGGGGCCGGTGAGGATGCTGCCGGCGAGCTCGACGGTTGTGTTGCCGACCGTTCGAGCTTGCGGTGTGAGGGCGCGAAACGCGCTGGCGTTCGTGGCGAGCGCCAGCGGCGTCCAAATGCCTCCCGCTTTGAGCGGGCCGAGCTGGGTTGCGAGCTGGGCGAGCAGGTCGCGTGCGGGCGAACCGGCCGGCAGGTTCGCTCCGGCGAGCATGCAGGCGTCACTGAGTGAGCCAGGGGCGCCAGCGGGGTCGGGCACGTCGAGGTTGACGCCGAGCGCGGCGATCCGGGCGACGGTGGTGTTCACCAGGCCGGCGATCTGCTGCTGATGCCACGTTGAGTCGTAGACGGCGGTCGCGAGTTGGGCGCGCAGTTGTTCGAACACGTCAGGCGGCGTCGAGGTCGTCGGGGAAGGGCTCATAGCTCATCGCGCGGGCTGAGCGTGGTCGTTGTCGAGTGCTGCCACCGCAGTCTTGATCTGGCTCGCGATCTGCGCGAGCTCGGCTGCGACTGCGGGATCGCCGGCGTCGGGTTGCAGGACGTCGCGGACGGCCTCGAGCTCGGCGAGCCGCTGTGTAGCGTCGGCGAGGATCGCGGTCTGTTCGGTTTCAGCGGTCGCGGGCATCGGTGTTTGGCGGTTGTGCGCGGGTTGCGGCGAGCTTGTCGGCGACAGCACGATTGATGAGCCTGGACACGGTCGAGTCGTGCTCAATGGCGAGCTGGCGGAGCTGCTCGACGTTCTGAGGGCCAATGCGCGCGGTCACGGCCGTGCGCGGCGTGGTGGTGCTCATCGGGACGTTGCCTTTCGGACAGACGAAGCGTGCGTGCCGTGGTGTGGAGCGCTGCTTTGACCTCCGCAGCGCCGTATCCGGGACGGCACAAATACGACGGCTACAGCGTACACGGTGGCGATGTCGGAACCGTCAAAGTGCACGTTTCAGACCCTCCAGCCCGTGTGTGACCTCGCGAAAGAAGCCGCGGTGATCGCCGGGAGCGACCCGGCCGATCCGTGACTGGACGAACTCGAGCTCGGCGGCCATGGTCGCCAGCGCCGTGAGTAGCTCGGCGCATGTGGCTTCGCGGTTTCGACGTCGAGCCGCGTCGGCGAGATCGCGTTCGTCGCGATGGCTCAACCGCGGTTCAATGAAGCCTTCCAGGCGCCGCGGCTCGTTATCGCGTCGTAGCCGCGTCTCGGCCCGCTTGAGAGCGCGCGGATCGGGCTTGGCTTTCACGCCCCGGCCTCGAGGTACTCGTCGAGCCATTGGCGGCGGAACAGGACGCGGCTGCCGTCCTTGACGTGCCGTAGCCGGCGCTGCGAGACCAAGTTGTAGATCCGCTGTGGCCGGCAGGCGAGATGGTCGGCGGCTTGCTGGACCGTCAGCCACGGCGTCGACTCGCTCGGCCGTGTCAGGCGCTCAGCGAGCCTTGGTGAGAGCGCGTCGGCGAGCTGGTCTAGCGCCTGGGCGTCGAGCTCGGCGAGTAACGCTGCGGCGAGCGCGGTCATGCGCTGGGCCGTCCGTAGCACCGTGAGCAGCGGCCGTCGTCGGGCAAGTCGTCGCTGCCGTTGGCGCAGCAGCAGACCGGGGCACGTTCGGCCGTTGACGGTGTGCCTGTGCGTTTGTGCTCCGTGCCTGTGCCCTTTAAAGGCTGGGGCACATGGGCACGGTCGCTCTCAGGTGTGCCCGGGGCACGTTGGGGCACATTGGGGCACGTTGCGTCTTGGGGTTCATCATCGGCGCGATACGGGCGCAGCGGGTAGTGCCGGTTTGCGCGGCCTTCGGTGCGAACCTCGACGTATTTCTCGCTGACGAGGAGGTCGAGCGCGAGATCTTTGGCGTCGTTTCGCTGGCCTTTCACCGCAGTCCGCACGCTGCGCAGCGACAGGCCAGGATCGGCTTCGATCGCCTGGCTGACGCGCTCCATGAGCACGGTCGGGCGGAACGTGGTGCCGGCGGCGGCGGGCTCGGGCGGTTCGAGTCTGATCCGCACGCTGCCGTCCGGTCCTGAGATCGCGCGCAGTAGTGCGACCTGGCCGTCAGCGGCGAATTCGCGCACGCGGCCGGGGCGATCCTTCTGCACGATGATCGAGACGAGCCCATCACGGCCGCGAGCGAACGGCTGCAGGACTTTGAGCGAGTAGGCGACGTCGACGCCCGCGAGCTTGTGCTGTGCGCCGATCGCGTAGCGGCCTCGCTGCTCGCGATCTTTGACGACGTGGTCGAGTGTGAGCACGGCCATGCCGGCCCAGGCGAACTTTCGCGGGAGCAGGTCGAGCCAGATGGCTACGTCGCTGTTGTCGAGCGGATTGAGGCCTTGCCGAGAGAACGCCTCGGTGACGCCGTCAATCACGGCGAACGTCGGCTCGGCGCTGAGCGCCTGGTCGAGGTCGCGCATTGCGGCCGGCGCGAGCGGCTCGTCGGGGCGGATGTAGACGAATCCCGTGGCGATCGCCGATGCGGCGGTGCCGAGGTCGAGTAGGCGCTGCACGACGTTCGCGGGCGAATCCTCGAAGTCGACGTAGATCACGGTCTCGCCCGCGGCGATCCGTTCCGCGCATGCCTTTAGCGCGAGCCAAGTCTTGAGCGCCTCGGGTTCGGCGTGCAGCGCGTGAATGCGCGCGGCGTACAGCAGGCAGCGCCCGTCCGTGCGCGCGAGCATCGACGGTCGCGTCTCGCCGTCCTCGCCGTTGAGCACCGCGTCGAGCCGGATCGGCGCCCACGTCGTTAGAGACTCGACGACGGCGGCCATCGAGTTCGTGCCGTCTGACGCAGCGGCCGGCTCGATGCGCCCGTCGATAGCTGCGAGCACGTCGCGCGCTGACGCGGTCACGCCGCCGCCCTTGATCTGTTGGCGGCGAGCAGCTCGCGGACCGCTGCGGCGATCGCCTCGGCCGAGCATTTCGAGGCGTCGCAGTAGACGCGGCCGTCAGAGTCGACCACGAGCGGCCGGTAGATCCGGTCGTCCCAGTGCGCTCGGCAGGCCGGGCAGCGCCAGCGGTGCAATCGGTAACGCGAGCGCTCAAGCTGGCCGGCATCGCCACGGACGAGATCAGGCGTCGAGACGGGCGGCCCGAGCGCGTCCGTGAGGCGCCGAATCAGCGCGGCCGTGGCGGTCGTCACGGCTTGGTCTTTCGGTACGCCTGCGCCGCGATGAGTAGGCGTCCGCCCAAGGCCAGTCCGCTTCATCCAGCACGGCCAGCAGACCACCAGACCGCGGTGGCTGTAGCGGCCGCCGAGCGGCTCGCCGCAGTCGGGACATGGCGTCGCCGTGGTCATGCTTGGCGCCGCAACTTGTCGAGCATGAACCGCGCGAGCTCGCCGGTTTGGATATAGCCCCAGCAGAGCCTGCAGCAGCGCAGTCCGGGAACGGCCTCGTCGCCGCAATACCGACAGTCAGCCGCGACCGGGCCTGGATCCAGCGCTAGCTGCGTCGATGGCGCGCCCAGCCGCGGGTATCTGCGCGAGCGACTACGATTCGCCACGACCGCCGCCCGCATCGGCGTTCTTCACGAGGCTCCCGTTGCCCGCGGGGGCCTCGTTCGTTTCGGGGACGATCTGATCCCGCTCGGCGTCGTCGAGCGCCGCGAGAATCCTCGGGAGGACGTCGCTGTGTCCTGGCGCGTACCCGGACTCGATCAGTCGGATGTAGACCGTCGAACAGTTCGCGCGACGGGCAAGCGCCTCCTGGCTGAGGTGCAGCGCGCGTCGGGTTTCGCGGATCAGTCCCCCGCGACGCGTACCGTTATCGCTAGACATGGGCACAGCATCGGGCCTCTCAGGGGGACATTTCCCCCAACCTTCCCCCCGGGTGCGCGTGGCCGCTGAACTGCTAGCCGCTGTCCTAGCCAACGAGCTGGTGCAGGATGTGCTTCTCGCGATCGGCCCTGAACCAGCCGTCGTCGGCAAGTGGAAGCACCGAGAGTCTCGAGACGATCCAGCGTATTCCGCCAGTTGGCACGTTGCCCGTACGCGGCGAGCCCAGCGGATCTACATAGTTCAACTGGCGCTGCGCGGCCTTGTCACGGGCACAGAGATCGACCATTACGCCTCTGTCATCGGCGAACGCCGGAGACTAGGGCTCTGGCCGAAGGGTCAGCCGCCGCCAATCGTCCTTGGGCATGACTATGTAGCCCGCGGTGTGACACTCGGACGCGACGGGCCTAAGCGCGCGACCGTGGCCCTCGCCGCGAGTGCCCTCTCGCAATGCGTCAAGTGCGGGCTCCAGGGTCTGCCCGAGAACCTGGACGATTACGAACAGAAGGCACGCGATCGCGTCCTCGCGTTCCTCGGGCTCGAGCGCCGCGTTGCCCGGCCGGCGCTGACACCCGCAGGCGCAAAGAAGCGGCGACAGCGCTCGGCGAAAGCGATGGCCCCGATCGTCGCAGCTGAGCGCGAACGGCTTGATGCGGAGGTTGCAGCGGGGCGCATGGTCCGGGTCTCCGAGTACGCCTACGTGAGTGCCGACTGAGCTACCTTCGCCTGAGGAGGCGGCTCTACTCCCGCTCGATCAGCTTGCGCTCCGGCTTCTTGCGGTGCTGAGGGAGCAGGCTAACGCCGGGACGATGCTGCACATCCGGAACGTGATCAATCGAGACCACTGGAGCCGGCGAGTCGAACGGCAGGACATCCCCGCCTTCCCGCGCGACCCACGCCCGCTAGACCGGTCGATCACGCAGCCGCTTCCGATATAGCCCGGGGCGCCTCTGCGAGAACCAGGCGCCGTAGAACCCGGTGGGCGCAGTCGAGCCCACGCTTGGTGCTAGGAAGGCTATGTCAACGTTGAGACAGCACCGTCGCCCGATTGCTTCGTGGCAAGCGTATCCTTCAAAAATAGGCCGGGCCGACCCGCTAACGCCGACCCCCGGGCGCGGGAATGGCGTAGCGAGCGATGTCGCGGGCGCTGACCTTGAGACGGATGTCTCAAGGTTGCATCTGGGCCGGCCGATTGGCTAGTGTACGTACATTGCTTGGTCGGCCCCCGGTAGAGGGGTAGTGGACTGAGCGCATTTCGGGCGTAGACTCGGGGACCGGTGGCTCATCTCCGAAACGAAGACTACGTTGCGTTCCTAGATGAGTCGGGCGAGGACAACCTCCAAGTCGTATCTGGGGTTCTCATTCCGGCGCGGTGGCTCCGCTCTGCGGAACGCCGTTGGCGAGATTTCGTCCGCGACCATCTTGGCAGCCGATCCGGGCGCACCGAAATCAAGGGGCGCGGGCTAGTCAGAGGCGAAGGCGTATCGATTCACGCTCAGAACCGAATTCTGGCCAGCGGAGGCGCTTCCCTCTCAGCGCTGGCGGCCGGACGCCTCTTCTATCGGGACGCTTGGAACACATCGCTGGCATTACAGAGGTCCGGGTACTAAGTGTTGGTCTTCAGACCAGATATCCGTTGGAGGCCTATTCCCTCTGGTTCTGGATGATGTACGCGGCTCTTGTTGTGAGGCCGAGAGCACCAAGACCACGGCTGCCGCTGGTCGTTATCGACGGTGAAGACGCGTCGTTTCGCGATGCGCAGGATCTTGTGGCGCATCGCTTCTATCGGACATTCAACCGCTGCCAGCCTTACGTCGCTCGGGGGCCAGAGTGGTTCGTCGGAGGCTCGGCTCATCAGGACAGTGCGCTGCACCCATTCATTCAGATGGCCGATTTGGTAGCTGGCGCCGCTCGCCACGCGATCGTCGGCCGTTCTCCGCAGGGCGATTGGTATTCAAGGCACTTGCGCCAGGTGGCCCAGGGTCGAGGTCGCGCTATCGAGATCTCGGCGCACTCCCTCCAGGAATTGGGAGCGCTGGCCCCGGCGGATATTTGCCGCAGTGGTTGGCGTGGTGCTCGCCTAGTCCCATAGCGGCTCCCCCACTCCCCCCGCTCGATTCAGAGGGGGGGGCATTCCACGACCGCCTCGTTCAAGTGCTCGCTGTCCCGCTGGCACTTTCGCTGACACGTAGCGCTGAAAAGCGCTCTATGCAGGCATTTTCAGAAGCCGAGCGCGAACTTGGCGTCTTCGCTCATCCGCTCCGGCGTCCAGGCCGGTGTGAACGTCATCGTCGGCTGCACGTCGGCGACGCCGTCGAGCTCTCCGACGAATTCCTCGATCTGCTCCGACACCTGCGGGCCGATCGGACAGCCGGGGCTCGTGAGCGTGTAGGTGACCTTCACGGTCTCGCCCTCGACCTCGACGTCGTAGATCAGGCCGAGCTCCACGAAGTCGAGCCCTAGCTCGGGATCGATCACGTCACGGAGCGCCTCGGTCACTTCGTCAACTGAAGCCATAGGCCCAGTGTAGAAGAGTTAGCGTGAATCACTTGTCAGACGGGACACAGCTTTGTATAAGTTTGTGGGATCGTCGACTTCCTTGACAAACCTCCGACCCTACGTTGCAGCGGCGACGAAGATCGGAGCACGCAGGGATCTCGCCGCCGGGCTTTGACGCGGGCGATCCGCTCCCAGGCGGACGTGATCATCGACCTCAGCGAACTCGTGTTCGCCGATACGTCGCTGATGCTCGACTTTGCGATGCTGGCCCGCCGTCTGCGAGTTCAGGATCGCGCGATCAGGCTGCGAGGCGCTCAGCCACAGATCAGGACGCTGATCGAACTGGTCGGTTTGCACCGGCTGCCCGGCGTGAGGCTGGAAGGTCCCACGCCGGCCGTGGTCTAGCTCAGTCGCCTTAGTCGCCTCAGTAGCCTTCACTCACAGATGCTGGTCGCACCACTGATATTGATCTGTTGGCTGGCCGCTGAGCTGTACGTGGCGATCAAGGTGGGTGACGCGATCGGAGCCCTGCCGACGGTGGTGCTGCTGCTCGCCAGCTGGCCGATCGGCGCTTGGATCGCCCGTGCCGAGGGTCGTGCCGCGCTGGCCCGCCTGCGCGCCGCCCTGGCCGAAGGCCGGGCGCCCGGCCGGGAGGTCCTGGACGGCTTCCTGATCCTGGTCGGCGGAGGCCTGCTGATGGTGCCCGGCTTCATCGCCGACGTGGTCGGAATTGTGCTGCTGATCGGGCCCACTCGTGCGCTGGCGCGCCGGGGGGTGCTGCGCAACCTCCAACGGCGCCTGGCCGCTCGACCGGGGGCCGGAGGCCCGGGCGCCGGGCGCCCCGGGGCATCGACGACACGGGGGTCCTCCGGTTATGACGTCGACTCAACCGCCACCGACATCCGACCGCCCCGGCTGGACCCGTGACGGCGGGCGCGACGGCAGCGTTTCGATCGGTCTCCTTCGGCGACCTCGACGGCGATCTCTGGGGAGCGGCGATCGACGGCGAGCTTCGGCTGCTGGCGCTGGGCACGCCGGACCGCCGGCAGCACCGATTGGGACGAGATTCGATCGACTGGACGGTCTCCGGCGAGCGATGGACGCTGACCGCAGACGGGCTGGAAGTGGCGATAGAACCCTGTGATCGTCCCGCAGAACCGGCCGGCGGGAACGGCGACACCGGTGCCGGACTCGACCAGCTCTGTCACGTTTCAGGCCGGATCACGATCGACGGCGTCGAACACGAGATCGATTGCCCCGGTACCAGGACCACCCGTGATCAAGGCCTGGATTTGTCCGGCCTCGACTCGCTGCGCGGCGTCTGCGCCTGGTTCGGAGCCGGCGAAGGGCTGACCTTGCTGTCGCTGCGGCCCCGCGGCGCTGCCGATCACTCACGTGATGTCGCCACCGCCTCCGTGTTTGCGCCCACGGCCTGGCAGGCCGTGGCCGAGCCGCGGCTCTCCACCACCTACACGGCCGATGGTGCCCCCACCCGGGTCGGATTGGAGCTGTGGCCCGAGGACGGCGAGCAGCATTACCCCCGCCGCGCGGGCGGGGAGGTCGCCGGCCCGGCCGTCGATCTGCAGACGGACGGGCTTAGGGTCCGCGTGGCGCCTCTGCGCTGCCACAGCGGTGACCGTGAGGGGTCCGGCGTGTACCTCCTGGTCCGCCGAGGATGAGCCAGATCGAGGCGGTGATCAGCGACTTCGGCGGCGTTCTCACCTCACCGCTGATCGACTCGTTCAAGGCGTTCAGGGACTCCTCCGGGGTCTCGCTGGAGGCGATCGGCATCGCGATGGCGACGATCACGCAGCGCGACGGCGCAAATCCGCTGTTCGAGCTTGAGACGGGTCGCATGACCGAAGCGCGGTTCCTGGAGTCGCTCGCGGCGCAGCTGAGCCGCCAGCTCGGACGCGAGATCGCCCTCGACGGCTTCGGCGAGCAGTATCTGGCGCACCTGCACCCCAACCAGCGCCTGATCGATTACATGCGCGAACTGCGCCGGCGCGGTTACAAGCTGGCGATCTGCACCAACAACGTCCGAGAGTGGGAGCCGCTCTGGCGCGCCAAGCTACCGGTCGACGAGATCTTCGACGTGGTCGTCGACTCGGCGTTCGTCGGCGCGCGCAAGCCCGAGCGGCTGATCTATGACATCACCCTCCAGCGCCTCGCCGTCGACCCGCAGGCCGCGCTATTGATCGACGACATAGAGCTGAACTGCAACGCCGCCCGTGAACTGGGGATCAAGGCGGTTTGGTTTCAATCCACCGACCAGGGGATCGCCGACGTCGAGGCGGCGCTCGCTAGCCGCTAGTTGTCAATGCCGAGGCGGTCCCAGCAGTAAAGCTCCAGGCACTCGGCGGCCAACTGGGTGCAGCGCTCTTCCGACAGCCAGGGGAGCACGGTGTCGAACGCCTGCTCCTCCCCCACGCCCGCCTCAAACGCCTCCTCGCCTCGGAACCCCGCGGCGATCTTGAGTGCCTCCCGCCGGTTCTCGCCCAACGACGGGAACACGTTGACCAGGAACTCCTTGTTCGGGAGCGGATGACCAACCTCTAGCGATACGTGCCATGCCGCGAGCAGCGACAGATCGTGCTCGTCGAGATCGGCCACTGCCTTGGCGTAGTGGGACTCGAGCTCGGACTCCGGAATCTCGTCAACCCACGCGCGTACGACCTCGCCCAGAATCTGGCGGCGTGCCTCACGCCCGACCGAGTCGGCGATGACCCGGATGGCGTTCTGCGGTTCGATGAAACAGAGTGGCATTTCGGCTCCCACTGAGGGGTCTAGACGCCTGGAAGGTAGGCGGTGGCCCGGACGGAGCTGTGAACCGGCGCGCGCAGCGGTGCTATCTAAAGGCGCAGCGCCGACCGCGCGGACTCCAGCGCGTCGGCCGCCGGCTCGGCATCGGACCCCAGCCCGAGCGAAGCGCGGGTCCCGGCCTCCCAGTTGTCCAAGCCCAGGTCAAGCGCCTCCAGCGGGAGCTCGCAAGCCTGCGCCAACTCGTTCGCGCGCCGGTCCAGCAGCAGCGGATCGCCGATCCCCAGCACGCGCTTGGCGCCGAGCGTGACCTCGTTGTCGCCGCCCAGCGACAGGCTGGCCGGTCTGAGCTCGTAGACACCGAGCCGGTCCAGCGTAACCAGCAGATCAAAGCGGGCCGCTCTATGCAGCCCAGGGAGCGCGAGCCGCTCGTAGGTCCGCGCAAACCGGCGCTCCGCAGTCCAGGCGGTCTCTCCGGTGAAGGAGGCGGCCTGGGAGCCCGCGCGCGCGGCCCAGGCGCGATAGGCCTCAAGCGTGCGCCCGGAGCCGGGCTGGTCGTGCGCGCCCCGCGGTCCGAACTGCGCATCGCTGAGATCGGGCAACTCCCCTGATGACCAGGACGTTCGCACGCGCTCGATCTCGGCGAAGGGCTGCTCATCCTCAAGCGGGCATAGATATGCGATCAGGAACGCCAGCCAGCTGCGCTCCTCGATGTCCTGGGCTGCGGAGGCGACGGTGGCGTAGAGACCGGGCGGATCGCTTTCCAGGCGGGCCAGGCGACCCGCGGCATAGGCCAGTTCCTGCGCCAGCCGGTCGGCATCCGCGCTTGAGCGCAATCCCGGCGCCAGCGAAGACCGGTAGCCGTCCTCGGCCCCCCGGGCGAGTTGGCGAACTCGCATTCCGCCGCCGGAGCGGCTCCCCGTCCGCGGACCGCCAGAGCCGGCGGTCCCAGATAGCGCCGCACGCTCGCGTGGCGGGTTCGCGCGCGGAGCGCTCGTTCGGGGCGCGCTGGAGGAGAGCACCGGCCGCAACTCGATCTGCTGCTCGCGGGCGCAGATCGGACAGTTCTGAACCAGGTGGTTATGACGGCAGAAAGTCGGCACGTGCTCCATTCATCGTTGCACGCCGCCGACATCGGCTGCAACGTCGGACCCTGGCGGAGCTTCGGCGCCGCGCCGCCGGATAGGATGATCGACCCAAACGGGCCCGCAAGACGACCCGGTGGCAAGGGGAGGCGAGGTGAAAGGCGGTAGTCAAGAGCAGCACGAATCGCGCCGTTCCGTGCGCGGACGGCGTGTGACCCTCTTCGCGACGATCGCGCTCGCCGGCGGGCTGGGACCCGCGGCCTCGATCGCACTGTCGAACGCCGGGACGACGGCCGCGGTGGCGGCACTTTCTGGCCCCACGACGACGACCACGCCGATCACGACGATCACCACGACCACCACGACAACGACGACCACCACCAAGCCGCCCAGCACGCGTCCCCCGGAGATCACACCCCAGACCGGGAAGCCCTACGTCCCAACGCTCGGCGACTGGGAGGGAACCGTCAACGGATATCCGGCGAGCTTCTCGCTGCTCTCCGAGCCCGGTTTCGCGCAGCGCTTCGGCACGCCGGCCTACGGCTTTGAGAACCTGGTCCTGCTGGTCCCCAACCGGTGCCCGCCGTCCTCATCGGACTACCTGGAGGACCTGCTCACCCTCGGCCAGGCCAGCCCGGTGCGCCGCCACGGCGGGTTCGGCCTCACCCAGGGTTTTGCCGGTGGTCTGGACGGGGCTCGCAGCGCCTCGCTCTCAGCCGGCTACCAGGTCGCCTCCGGCGGCTGCCAAGGCAAGCTGACCTGGCACATGCATCCCGCCAAGCGACGTGCGATCCAGGATGGCACCTGGAGCGTGCGGTTCTCAGATGGCGAGTCGGGCAAGTTCGAGGTGATCGCCGGCGGACGGCTGGTGACGTCGATGCACCTGCCGGCGGAGCTGAAGCCCTGCGGGGGCCCATACGGCGACGTCGACCTGTTCATCGGCTCCGGCGCAACCGTCAAGCTGACCCAGCCGTCCATGCGGGTGTCGATGAGCTTCACGCGGACGCGGGCCACGGGTCAGCTGAGCGTCGTCGGTGGCACCTGCTCTAACAGCCGCTTCCCGCTGAGCGCCAAACTCCGGCGGCCCGGGCCCTGACGTCGCTCACCGTCGCGCCACGCCGCCCGGTACCTGCGTGGCGCGTCTGAAAAGCGCGCGCCGCTCTGTTGATTTGCGCCGTGGCGCCCCAACTGTCTCCGCAGGCCTTAGTACTACTCAGGCGCGCCTGGCAGCCGCCCGATCCCGCCCAGGAACAGCTCGGTCGCAAAGCGCGCGGCACCATCGATGTCGACCGGCGTGCGCTCGGCCATCCGGATTCCCAGCTCCAACCCGACGCCGACCATCGCGCCGGCCAGAAAGTCGGCGTCCACGGGCGGCAGATCGCCGCGCGCGATCGCGAGCTCGAGGTCGTCCAACAGCTCATCGACTCCGGCCCCGAGCAGCGGATCGCCGAACAGCGATCGGATCGGCCCGGCGTTGCGCTGCATCAGCTTCAACACCATCCGATCCTCGATCACGAAGGAAAACCAGGCACGGTAGGCGTCGCCGACGAACTCCTCCAGCGTGCCGGCTCCGGCTCGGACCGTTCGCAGCCGCCGGCGGACCTCCTGTGCGCTCTCGTCGATCACCGCGCGGAACACCGACTCCTTGTCATCAAAGTAGTTGTAGAAGGTCCCCGAGGCCAGCTGGGTGCCCCGGATCACATCCCGGACGCTGGCGGCGTCGTAGCCGAGCTGCGCAAACACCTCGCGCGCGGCGTCGAGGATCAGCTCCCGGTTGCGGGCCTTGCCGGCGGCCCGCTTGCCCGTCACGGCCGCCGCACCCGTCATCGGACTGCCGCCGCACCCTTCATCCAGCTGGCGCCGCACGCGTCATCGGGCTGCGCTGGCCGTGGCCGTCATCCGACTGCGATCCGCGCGAGGGTCATCCGATCGAGGCCGGCTGCTGCACCGCGGCCCTCGCGGCGACGGGCAGGCCGAACCCCTGCGCCCGCGCGCGCTCGCTGCCGGCCTTGAGCTCCTTGCCGATGTCGTGGAGGTAGTTGTCGAAGTCGACCTGCATCGTGTGTCGCTTGGAGGCCACGTAGCGCTTGAACATCTTGGCCCGCTCGCGACGGATGTCGGCTTCCATCTGCGAGATCGACGGGAGGCGATACTCCCCCCGGAGGTAGGCGGCGATCCAGCGACCCTGCGCCTCGGCGAGCGGCATCGTCGCGCCCAGCGGCTGCAGTAGGGCGATGAAGAACAGATTGTCGATCCCGGGCTTGAAAACCCGCTTGAACAGCGGCAGGTCGTTGTCAGGCGCGGAGATGAAGTCCTCTTCGAAGAACGGGAAGCTGACCTTGTAGCCCGTGCACCACACGATCACGTCGACGGGCTCGAGGCTGCCGTCCTCGAACCTAACCCTGTCGCCCTCCAGGCGGTCGAGGTTGGGCTTCCAGGTGATTTCGCCGTGTGAGATCCGGTTGAGAAAATCGGCCGAGACCGTCGGATGTGCCTCGCCGAGCTTGTGGTCGGGCTCCGGCAACCCGTAGTCGCGCATGTTGCCGACTCCGATCCGGAACATCGCGGTCAGGATCGCCTGGCGAAATCCCCACGGCAGCAGCGGCGTAAGCGCGTTGACCCCGATCTGGTCCAGCGGGCGACCGAACAGATACTTGGGCAGGATGTATGCGCCGCGCCGTGAGGAGATCAACGTCCGGCGCGCGACGAAGCTCGACTCGACGGCAATGTCCATCGCGCTGTTGCCGATCCCCACCACCAGGACGTTCTTGTCGCGCAGGTCGATGTTGTCGACGTAATGGTGCGCGTGCATCTGGACGCCGTCGAAGCTCCCCGGAAAGGGCGGATCGGGCCAGCGGGGATCCCAGTGGTGTCCGTTGGCTACCGCCAGGGCGTCGTAGCGACGCGTCTCGCCGGTGCTGAGCGTGATCTCCCAGCTCCCGTCGCGGTCTCGCGCGGCGTGTTCGACACCGGTCTGGAACGTGATCTCGTCGCGGAGCCCGAACCGATCGACGTAGGCCTCGAAGTACTCGGCGATCTGGGTGTGATGGGGGAAGTCCGGATAGGTCTGGGGCATCGGGAAGTCCGAATACTCCATCCGCTCCCGTGACGTGTTGATGTGCAGCGATCGGTAGGCCGAGGACATTCCGTTGGTGTTGCCGAAAACCCAGTTGCCGCCCAACCGATCGGATTTGTCAAAGCAGTCAAACGGGATTGCGCGCTCGTGCAACGTCTTCACGACGGCGATCCCCGACGAACCAGCGCCGATCACGCACACCCGAGGCAGGCCGGATCCACCCATTCCGCGAACTTACAAAAGAATGACGGGGGCGTCAAGTTTCTGACCCGCCGCCGTCCTCAGCCGGAGGCGACCCCCTCAGCTCGACGCGACCCAGTCCGAGCGCTGGTCCTCGGGCTCCACGCCCCCTGCCGCCTCGCCGCGACGATGCTCACGGCCGCGCTGGATCACCTCACGGAAGCTCCGGAAACGGAAGATCAGCACCAGCGCGCCGAAGCCCAGCGCCGAGCTCAGGACCGCGGTGGCGATCTGCTGGCCGACCGAGAACGAGGCCACGTCGGCGTTGCGGGCGAAGATCGTCAGCAGCAGCGCCTGCTGAACTCCGGCTCCGCCGGGCGTGAACGGGAACACCGAGGCGACCACCTGTACGGCCAGCACCAGCAGCGCGTTGCGGACCGATCCGCCGATGTGAAAGGCGTCCAGCAGCGCCCAGTAGGAGGCGAACCGCGCCACCCAGCTGGCGGCCTGCCAGGCGGCCATCTCACGCTGCCATCGGTGGCGGTCGCGCAGGATCGTCAGACCCTGGCGCACGCGCTGCCAGAAGGCGCGCACACGGGCCGACAGCAACGCGAAGGCGACCAGGAAGCCGATCCCCAGCACGGTCAGGAAGAACAGCGTGAAGCGCATGTGCGAGGCGAAGAAGCTGATGTCGAACGCGGGCAGCTTGGAGAAATCGGGCGGCTTGGGGAATACGCCCTGGGTGAACGCAAAGCACATCACCAACAGCCCGACGAGCCAGTCGAACACCACCCCGGTGGAGAGACCGGCGGCGATCGCCGGATAGCTGGAGGGCGGAATCGCGATCCGCGTCAGGAACAGCTGCGCGATGTTGCCGCCGCCCAGTGGGAACACGTTGTTGACCGCGTAGCCGACCATGTAGGCGCCCCACACGTCCCGCCAGCGCACGGCAACGCCGGGATAGGCGGCGCGAATGGCGTTGAACAGCGCCCGGGAGCGCAACAGCAGGTACAGCGCGTAGCAGGCCAGGCCGATCAACAGCGAGATCCAGCCGAGGTTGGCCAGCTGCGAGAAGAACTTGCCGGCCGAGTCGAACAGGTGACTGATCGTGCTCCCGATCGAGGCGTGGGCGTGATTGTGCAACGCGACTGCGGCGCTCAGCGTCGGCATTCCCACAAGGTCGCATACCGAGCAGTCGGCCGCCCACGCCGGGCGCAAGTGCGCGGCAGGGCCCGCGACGAAATCAGTGGCGGAATTCGACGCTCGAGGGCCGGATAAGCCGTCAATGATTCCGCCGCGGGCCCGCAAAGAAGCCCGGGGGACCCAGATCCATCTGGGTCCCCCGGAGAGTCAGGGAAGTGGGGGCGCAGTTCCCTGACCGACACGGGCGGGTTTCCCCGTCCCAAGCCTTTCTAAACCTTTCAGTCGCACTCGCCCGCTCCCTGCGCACGGCCCTCGATCCGCGGCTTAACCTAGCAGCCCGCTCCCTGGCACGCGTATGAGAATTGTTAGGAACCTCGCGTTCCGGGTCCCGTGAAGAACTCTTCGCCCGGTCTTACGGTCCCTGCCGCCTCGGCCTCGTGACGAAGCGTACGATCCGCCTCGCCGCTCCACGCGCCCACTGCGAGCATCTCCCGATCGGCGTCCATCGGGCTACCGCCTAGGTCGGCGTTGACGATCCGGGCGCACTTGCGACCCTCGGAGATCGCGGTGACGATCAGCGACTGGCCGATCCGGGCGTCGCCACACGCATACACGCGACCGGTGGACGTCCGAAAGGTCTGCTTGGTGCGAATGTTGCCGCGATGATCCAGCGCCAACCCCAGCTCTTGGACAACACCGTCGTGTTCGGGGTGCTCAAAACCGATCGCGATCAGGACCAGGTCGGCCTCCAGCACGAACTCGCTACCGGGCACGGGCGTTAGGTCGCGCGACGAGGTCCCCGTGACCTGGCGGGCGTAGACGTGGCTGACCGCCTCGTCGCGGCCGCCGAAGCCGGTCACCTCCGTCCCCCAGCGACGCTTGCCACCCTCCTCCAGCGCATAGGTGCTGGAAGTCCGTTTGGGCGGCAGCGGCCAGGGGTGGCGGGGATCGCGTCCGGTCTGCGGCAGCGCGGCGTACACGTCGAGCATCACGACGCCGTAGGCCTGCTCCCGATGGGAGTTGGAGATGCAGTCCATGCCGGTGTCGCCGCCCCCGATCACGATCACCTTCTTGCCGCGGGCGCTGATCTCGGTCCCGGGCACCGGCTCGCGGGACGGCCGGCCCTGCTCGGCCGCCACCCAGCGGTTGCGCTGGTAGAGGTAGTCCATTGCGAAATGGATCCCCCTCAGTTCGCGCCCGGGCGCGTCGAGATCGCGTGAGACCCGTGAGCCGACGGACAGGACGACCGCATCGAAGCGCTCCTGCAGCTCCTGCGCGGTGATATCGCGGCCCACGTCGGTGTCGTAGATGAACTCGATCCCCTCCTGCTGCAGGATTGACACGCGCCGGTCGATGATCGACTTCTCCAGCTTGGCGTCGGGCACACCGAAGCGCAGCAGCCCGCCCGGGCCCTCGTCGCGCTCGTAGACGGTCACCGCGTGGCCACAGTGGTTGAGCTCGGCGGCGGCGGCCAGGCCGGCGGGTCCGGCGCCGATGACCGCCACGGTCTTACCCGAGCGCCGGTCGGGCGGCTCGGCCACAACCCAGCCCTCCTTATACCCGCGCTCGATGATCGCCAGCTCGATTTGCTCGATCGTCACCGCGTCGTCGTTGATGGCCAGCACGCAGGCCGACTCGCACGGGGCCGGGCAGATCAGGCCGGTGAACTCAGGGAAGTTGTTGGTCGAATGCAGCTGATCGAGGGCCTCGTGCCATTTGTCGCGGTACACCAGGTCGTTCCAGTCAGGGATCAGGTTGCCCAGCGGGCAGCCCTCGTGACAGAACGGCACCCCGCAATCCATGCAGCGCGCACCCTGACGCCTGAGTTCCTCGTCTGACTGCAGCGTGAAGTACCGGTTGTAATCGTGCACGCGCTGGCGCGGGTCACGCTTATCGAAGCCGACCCGGTGGATCTTCAAAAACGCGCCAAGCTCACCCATGGTCTCGGGAGGCTAGCAATGCGCCTGCCCCTGCCAGCGCCACGCCCCCGGCGGGTTAGAGTCCCGCGCTGCGCATGCTCTCCCGGACCGCCTTGCTGGCCGTACTCGCCGCGATCGCGCTGACCCTCGCGCCCGCCAGCGGCCAGGCTACGCCCTCGATCTCGCTGCAAACGGGATCGACGCAGGTGACCAGCGCAACGCAGCTCGTGCTCTCCGGTCAGGTCAGCGGCGCGCCGGCCGGGGCCCTCGTGGACCTCTACAAGAGTCCCTATCCATACCGGTCAATGGCGCTGGTCAGGACGGCTAGCCCCAGCGCGGGCGGGACTTTCTCGTTCGTCGTGGCGCCGGATCGCAACACCCGCTACAGCGCCCAGCTGACCGGTCGCCCCGCGACGGCGACCGTGGTGATCGGGGTGATCGGGCGCACGCTGACCAAGCTGCGCGCGCTCCCCCTGGGGCGCGCCGATGTGACGATCGTCGTCTTTCACCCGCGGGACCTGCGCTGGGGCGGCGCTCCGGTGAGCTGGTCGTTTGCCAGCGGATCCAGTGGTCGCTTCCTCATCGACGCCTCCACGCGCGCCTACCCGCTGAGTCAGTCGGTGTCGGTGCTGCACATCAGCATCGCGCTACCGGCCGGGCGGTATCGGTTCCGGGCCTGCCTGCACGCTCCCTCCGACCACGCGCTGCTGAACCCCCGCCGGCCGCCGGGGTGCTCGGGACGCGGCTACCAAGGGGGCGCCTCGCTGCCGGTGGGCTTCCCGGGACCCGCCGCGATCTCCCGCGCCGCGGCCTACCTGTCGAGCCGGATCGGGCGGACCGCGTTCGCGGTGTTCGACAGCGAAGGCCGCCTCTCCGGCCTGCACGTGCACTGGACGTTCACCACCGCGAGCGTGGTCAAGGCGATGCTGCTGGTGGCCTACCTCCGTCGCCTGCACGCGATGGGCCAGCACCATGTCGACGCCTACAGCAACTCGTTCCTTTACCCGATGATCCACATCTCCGATAACAACGCGGCCACGCAGTGCTGGTCGATCGTCGGCGACTCCGGGCTCTACGCGATCGCCGCGGCGGCCGGGATGACGGAATTCTCGGTCTCGGGCTCGTGGTTGAACGCCGAGCTCAGCCCCGCCGACCAGGCGCGCTTCTTCTTTGAGCTGGACTCGCTGATCCCGCCCGAGTTCGTCGGCTACGCCCGCTACCTACTGTCCACGATCGAGCCCTCGCAGACCTGGGGCATCCCGGTGATCGCGCGGCCGCTGGGCTACGCGGTGTTCTTCAAGGACGGCTCGGAGCCGACCGCGCTGGGCCAGCTCGTGCATCAGATCGCGCGGCTGGAGGGCCACGGGCGGACGTTCGCGCTGGCGATCATGACCGACGGAGACCCCACGATGCAATACGGGATCGACACGCTCCAGGGGCTTACGGCCGCGCTGCTGGGATGATCGGCGGCGATTGACCGAGCCGCGCCAGATCGTCCCACGCGGGCCGTTCTCGCTGCCGGCAGCGTCCAGATTCGGGTTCGGGCCCAACGAGGGGCGCCCGCCGGCCTTCGACGGCGCGATGCGACTGGCCTTTGCCGTCGACGGCGGCCGCGGCTATGCCGGCACAGTGCTGCGCCAGTCAAAGGCCGACGGCCCGGTGAGCGTCGAGCTGGAGCTGGCGGCGGGTGCCAATCCTGACGCGGCGCTGGCTCAGGTGGCGCGGGTGCTGTCCCTCGATCACGATGGCGAGCAGTTCATGCGCCTGGGCGACCGCGATCCGGTGCTCGGTGACCTGCAGCGAACCCACCACGGACAGCGCCCGGTCCTGTTCCATTCCCCTTACGAGGGCGCGGCCTGGGCGATCATCTCGGCGCGGCGTCCCTCGGCGCAGGCGGCCAAGGTCCGCGCCACCCTCAGCGAGCGTCTGGGAGCCGCGTTTGAGCTGGCGGGGCGGACCTTGTGGGCGTTCCCGCAGCCGGAGCGGATCCTGGAGCTCGAGTCCGGCTTTCCGGGACTGAACGACCAGAAGGTGGCGCGCCTGCAGGGGGTGGCCGCGGCGGCCCTGGACGGGCGTCTGGACGTGCCGGCGCTGCACGAGCTCGGACCTGAGCGCGCCTATCAGGAGATCCAGCGCCTAAACGGGCTCGGACCGTTCTACGCCGGCCTGGTGGTGCTACGGGCCTCCGGCTTTGCCGACGCGCCACTGCTGGTGGCCGAGCCCCGTGTGCTCGGCCACTTTGCCCGTTTCTACGGCCTGGATGAGGCGCCCAGCCTGGAGCGCTTCACGGAGATCGCCGAAGCCTGGCGGCCGTTTCGCACGTGGGTGACGGTGCTGCTGCGGCTGGCCGGCGACCGGGCCGCCGTCTGATCGGACCCTGGCCTCCGGCCACGCCTGATCGGACCCTGGCCCCCGGCCACCCGACCCCCGCCTTATCGAACCCCCGATCAGAGGCTGGTCAGAGAACGCCATTGGATGGCGCTTTTCTTACCAGCCCCCACCGTGGCGGATACGTCCCTCGCTTAGGCCTCCACGGCCTCGCGCTCGCGCTCGGCCAGCTCGGCCAGCACGCGCTTGTAGTCGCGCGGCATCACCTTCACGAACTGCTCACGGGCACGCTCCCAGGACGCCAGCACGTTGCGCGCCACCAGCGAGCCGGTGCGCTGCGCGTGCTCTGAGATCAGCGCCTTGACCTCCGCCTCGTCCTCCGCGGCCATCTCCTCGAGGTCAACGAGCTCGGTGTTGCAGCGACCATCGAAGCGCCGGTCCTTGTTGTACACGTAGGCGACTCCGCCGCTCATCCCGGCGGCGAAGTTGCGCCCGGTGGTCCCGAGCACCACCACCCGGCCGCCGGTCATGTACTCGCAGCCGTGATCGCCGACTCCCTCCACGACCGCCTGCGCGCCGGAGTTGCGCACCGCGAAGCGCTCGCCCGCCAGGCCGCGGAAGAACGCGCGCCCGGCGGTCGCACCGTAAAGCACGGTGTTGCCGACGATCATGTTCTCCTCGGCCAGGAACATCGCTGATTCCGGCGGGCGAACCGAGACCACGCCACCCGACAGGCCCTTGCCGGTGTAGTCGTTGGTCTCGCCACGCAGCGAGAAGGTCACGCCCGGGGCCAGCCAGGCGGCGAAACTCTGCCCCGCCGAGCCGGAGAACGAGATCTCGATCGTGCCCTCGGGGAGGCCGTGCTCGCCGTGGCGGCGGGCGATCTCGCCGGACAGGATCCCGCCGACGGTGCGGTTGACGTTGCGCACCGGGATCGGGCCCAGCCTGACCTGCTCGCCCCGCTCCAGCGCCGGGTTGCTGAGGCTCACGAGCTCCCAGTCCAGCGCGTCGTCGAGCACCGGCACCTGCGGGCGGGTCCGGCGGCGCGAGGTTCCGGGCGGGAGGTCCGGGCTGGTGAGGATCATCGACAGGTCCACGCCACGAGCCTTCCAGTGGTCGATCGCCTCGTCCATCTCCAGCAGATCGGTGCGTCCGATCAGATCCTCAAAACGCGCCACGCCGAGCGAGGCCATGATCTGGCGCACCTCCTCGGCCACCAGCATCAGGTAGTTGACGACCTGCTCCGGGGTGCCGCGGAAGCGGCTGCGCAGCTCAGGATCCTGGGTGGCGATGCCCACCGGACAGGTGTTCAGGTGGCAGACGCGCATCATGATGCAGCCCATCGCGATCAGCGGCGCGGTCGAGAAGCCGAACTCGTCGGCGCCGAGCAGCGCCCCGACCACCACGTCGCGACCGGTCTTGATCTGGCCGTCGACCTCGATCGTGATCCGGGAGCGCAGATCGTTGAGCAGCAGCGTCTGCTGGGTCTCGGCGACGCCGATCTCCCAAGGTATGCCCGCCGCCTGGATCGAGGACTGCGGCGAGGCGCCGGTGCCGCCGTCGTGGCCCGCGATCGTGACGTGGTCGGCGTTGGCCTTGGCGACGCCCGCGGCCACCGTGCCGACGCCGACCTCGGAGACCAGCTTGACCGACACGGAGGCGCTCGGATTGGCGCAGCGCAGGTCGTAGATCAGCTGCTTGAGGTCTTCGATCGAGTAGATGTCGTGGTGGGGCGGCGGGGAGATCAGGCCGACGCCGGGGGTCGAGTTGCGGATCTTGGCGATGTAGTGGTCGACCTTGTGGCCGGGCAGCTGTCCGCCCTCGCCGGGCTTGGCGCCCTGGGCC
>CALAQT010000283.1 GCA_937888775.1 uncultured Actinomycetes bacterium
ACAAGCACCTCACGTCGCCGGCACCACCACCACCCGCCGCTACTCACCGATCTAGGTCAGAGGCGTGCGAAGTTCGTGTGACATGTTCGCGATGAACTCGGATTTGTACTTCGAGGAAACTGCGAGCTGCCCCGCCTTCTCCTCCAGCAGGCGCTTGGACTGCTCGACCTCACGGTTCTTCTTCTCCGCCTCGATGTTCTGAGTCGCGAGCAGACTTGCCTGCTTGCCAAGATCCTCGTTGGACTCGCGTAGCTCTTCCTGCTGTGAGCGGAGCTCTGCGGCCAGGGATTGCGACTGCTCGAGCAGGTTCTCGGTCAGAGTGTCGGCCTCAATCGTGTTGAGCACGAGGCCGATGCTCTCCGGCAGCTGATCCAGGAACGCCTGGTGGGTGAGACTGAACGGCGAGAACGAGGCGAGCTCGACGACCGCCCGCACCGATCCCTCAAACAGGACCGGTAGAACGATGATGTTGAGGGGAGGGGACGCACCGAGTCCCGAGCTGATCCTGACGTAGTCGCCGGGAACCTCGGTGAGCAGGATCCGCTTCTTCTCCTTGGCGCACTGACCGACCAAACCTTCACCCAGCAGAAAGGTCGTCGAGAGATTCCTACGCTCCTCGTAACCGTAGCCGGCCTGGAGCTGCAGCTCCGGCTCGCCGCCATCCGACGGGGTGACCATCGAATAGAAGACCGCATGCTGGGCCGAAACCAGAGGCGCAAGCTCCGAGAGGATCATGTCCGACACTGTGGCCAGATCACGCTTTCCCTGGAGCATCCGGGTAAAGCGCTCCCGATTGGTCTTCAACCAATCCTGCTCGATGTTCTGCCGGGTCGTCTCTCGGAGATTGCGGATCATCTCGTTGAGCTTGTCCTTCAAGACGGCCACCTCTCCGCTCGCCTCCACTCGAACTTGCCTGGTGAGGTCGCCCTCGGTGACCGCGGTCGCGACTCAGCGATGGCTCGGACCTGATTGGTGAGGTTGGCGGCCAACTGGTTGACGTTGTCGGTCAGATCCTTCCAGACGCCGGCGACCTCCTTCGATTGCGCCTGGCCGCCCAGCTTGCCTTCGACTCCGACTTCGCGAGCCACTCGCGTAACCTCGCTGGCGAAGGCGTTGAGCTGGTCAACCATCGCGTTGACCGTGTTCTTGAGCTCCAGGAACTCGCCTTTGACGTCGATCGAGATCTTCTTGCTCAAATCGCCGTTGGCGACTGCGGTGGTGACCTCGGCGATGTTGCGAACTTGTCCGGTCAAGTTGCCGGCCATCAGGTTCACGTTGTCGGTCAGGTCCTTCCAGACGCCACCGACCTCGATCGTGACCGCGGCAGCCTGACCGAGCTTGCCCTCGGTCCCAACCTCACGGGCAACCCTCGTCACCTCGGAGGCGAATCCATTGAGCTGGTCGACCATCGCATTGATGGTGTTCTTCAGGACCAGCATTTCGCCGTTCACGTCAACGGACACCTTCTTGCTCAGGTCGCCGTCGGCAACCGCACCGATCACACGCTGCATCTCGCTGGTGGGACGCACCAACGCGTCAATCAAGCTGTTGACCGATTCGACGCTGCCCGACCAGATCCGGGTTGACCCGCCAAGCGCTAAACGCTGCGAGAGCTCGCCCTGCTTGCCTACCACCCTGCTGACCCGTCCCAACTCATCCCCAAGCGTTTGGTTGGCGATGATGACCTCGTTGAAACCATCGGCAACCTTGCCGGCCACGCCCGTCCAGTCGAGGGGCATCCGAGCGGAGAAGTCGCCTGCCTGGAGCTGAGCGAGGACGTCCAGCAGGACTCTGGCATCGACCTGCTCCGCAACGGCCACTTCTGGATCGGGCATTTGCAGCCTTTCAGGGGAACGGGAGCTTGGGAGCCGCTTGACGTGAG
Source organism: uncultured Actinomycetes bacterium (assembly GCA_937888775.1). Next base: position 1,883 of record CALAQT010000283.1, read on the forward strand.
TCCCTCGTGATTGGGTGTCGGCATTTCGGACCCAGAACGTGAGCGTCGCCGGATTCGGCTCTTGTTCGGATTGGGGGTCGTGTGTTAGCGCTGTTCGGTCGATAGAGGTCAGAGTGATTGCCGTTGACGATGATCCTGGCCTCAAGGCCGACCTCAATGGCACGGACCTGGGTTGGGAGCCGGGCGTGCTGGTCGTCGACGACGACGAGGTCAGCCTGATCGCTGCCACAGGACTTCTGCAGAGCTTGGGATTCACCGTGGATGCTGCCGGCGACGGTCGAGAAGCGCTCGAGATGACCGGGCGCTGGCCGTATGTGGCGATCTTCATGGACTGCGAGATGCCGGAGGTCGACGGCTACACCGCGGCGAGGCACCTACGAGCCCGTGAAGGCGAGAAGTACCACACGCCCGTGATCGCGATGACTGGGAGATCCCGCTCGGTATCGCTCGCCTGTGGGATGGATCACCATCTCGCCAAGCCGCTGGAGATAGACCTGCTGAGAGTAGGGTGCCGCCAACTCGCGTTGCTGAGGCGCGATGGCGTTAGCCCGAGCTGGTCGGTCGAACTGCTTGGCCTCGATAAGCCTCTGCTGGACCCCACTATCTTCCTTAAGACCGCCGCTGACCGTGCGCGGCCGGCTAGCGGCGCCGCGGCCTTCATAAACGACGCGGTCGCCCGGCTGCCGGAGCTGTGGAGATCGATCAATGCGGGGGACGCTCCCTCGCTTCAGAGGCTCTCCCACACTCTCCGAGACAGAGCGATCGCCGTCGGGACGCAGCGCGTCGCCGACCTCTGCGACCGTCTGGGCCAGACCAGCGTCGACGGCACAACGATCCTGGCGGCAGAGTTCGAGCCGCAACTCCGGGGGGTGCTTTCGGACACCGGCGCGGCGATCAGAGCCTACGTCGATGGCGTGCCCAGCCCGGACGGCTCCGCGGTCCAGCTGGCGAGTCCTAGTGGTTTGAACATCGCCGCTCCCCAGTCAGTCGAGCCGGTACGCATAGCATTGGCCGACGACGATCCGCTCGCGCGAGTCGCGATCAGGGCGATGCTTGAGCGTGCTGACTGGCTCGAGCTCGTCGGCGTTGCCGCCGGTGTGGAAGGGATCGTCGGACTCGCGACGGTCAAGCGACCGGACGTGGTCTTACTTGACTGGATGATGCCGGGCGGCGGAGGCCGAGAGGCTGCCCGTCGGATTCTTGACCGCAGCCCCGGGACGCTCATCGTCGCGCTGACGTCCTCTGACAGCCTGGCGGCTTTGGCCGAGATGACCTCGGCCGGTGCCTCCTGCATGGTCGCCAAAGGCGGGTCTGCAGACCAGCTCACGGAAACGATCGCCCGCGCTCTCAAGGCCTCCGCAGCAGCCCGCGCCGCGGAAAAGAACAAGCGATCCGGCCGGCGCGGCATCGCTGGCGGGATGAGCCCGCATGGCGCATCTTCGGGCAACAGTCCGCTGGACGAGGCCGGGATGCAGCGGCTGCGGTCGGAATTTGGCTCGACCGGCGTTCTCGCCGACCTAGTCGACCTGTTCGGCTCCCAGACCCCAGGGCGTCTAAGCGATATGCGACGTGCCAACGAGGCGGCTGACGCCGCGGCTGTCAGCGCGGGCGCGCATCAGCTAAAGGGCGGCTGTCTGACGCTCGCGGCGGTTCACATGGCCGAGCTCTGTGACGAACTCGAGGCCAGCGCCGGCAACGGCTCGCTTGAAGGCGCAGCAACGCTGATCGATCAGATCGAGAGCGAGTTCGAAAGGGCACACGCAGCGCTCACCGCGATCGCGAGTCGTCCGACCATCTAGAAGTGCCATGTGGTCAGCTCCTCGGCACGCGAACCCCGGCCGCCATCAGCGATTCACTTAGGCTGGCGATCCCGCCGGCTGGCAATCGCTTAAGGACTCGCGAAGGTCGAGCAGAAAGTCCGGGCCATTCCGGACCGGTTTGGGGATGTACGCCGAGG
>CALAQT010000284.1 GCA_937888775.1 uncultured Actinomycetes bacterium
CCTTCCCCCTTCGGCCGTTGCGGAACAGATCACCGGCGCCATGGCGACTGCTCCTCTGCTGGATAGTCAGGCCGTCCGCTAGCTGGCTCGCTGCAAGCACCGGCGTCTGCCGGACTGGTGCTCGCACGCGGGAGCACAAGGGACGTTCTCGGCTCGTCGACGGCAAAGGCGCAAGGCGCAAGGCGCAGGCTGGGTTCTGACTCGCGTACCTGCTTCCGTTGCGGAGCGGGTACGCGACCAGCGTCGGCGAGAGACGCGCTGGTGGCGATTTGCGAGACCAGCTTCGCGGGGCGACCCTGCCCTGCTTTGGCGGCGCCGCGCGCATGTCGGCGCGTCCGCTCGCGCCGCGAGCAGGACTGAGCCGACTGCTGGATCGGACGCTCCCTCCTCGTCCTGAGCGGTCGCGAGATCGACGCACGACCAGACGCTCGGTGGCAGGACAAAACGGTAGCGATGGCCGCTTGCCGCGATCAGTTCTTCGCGGACGGCGGCGGGGCGGGGTTCTACGGGTTCCGGTGGCGGGCCGCGCTCGAGGTCAGGCCGGACGGCCGTCGCGGTTCCCGCGTTCGGTGTGGATTTAGGTCGATATCGGGAGGGTGTCTCACAGGATTGGTGGTTGGCGGCATTCTGGTTGTAGATGGATGACGACGATGAGTTTGTCTCGATGTATGAGCGCGAGGGGGAGCGGACCAAGCCCCTGACAACCAGCAACGATCCGCCGCCAGCGGGCCGGGTGCGGTCGCAAGGCAGAAAGGCGTAGGAGACGAACCAGTGTCAGAAGCCCTGATACAGGACAGCAGCCCCGAAACTGGCGGCTATGGGCTGTCGGGACGCTCGGTCGTCGTTCTTGGTGAGGGCCGTCTCGCCCGATCGTTTATCGCTCGGGCGGCCGAGGCCGCGTGCCGTGTGCGGTAGCGCGCGGCGATGTCCCCAGGGGTACAGCTGGGCGCCGACCCTGCCAACCGGTCTATGAGTGAACGTGGGGAGCGTTGCGGCGGTGCCCGCCGAGCCTTCGGGTTTGGGGCAGGCGCACCGTCCGCTGTTGCCGTCGGGGCGTTGCGGAGGACCCGTAGTAGTCGTGGCTGCGTCGCGATTGGGTCTGGGCAATTTCGGCTGACTTGACAATTTCCGCTGGGCGTGTGACTGATGTAGGGTGTTTAGTCGTTTAGTGGGACTCGAGGTGTCCGATGGACCGGTAAAGGAGAGTCATGAGCACCTGGGAGATTCACGGCGCCGAGGCCACGGCCTCAGCTCGCGTTGTGTTGCGGGCGTTCGGCCCGCCGAACCTCTCTTCTTGTTCTCGAGCTCATCGGCTGAGCTCGGGTGACGGCTTGCCTTGCCGCCAGCCAGGAGCTCGTGGCGCGATACTCGAGCTTGGCGCCCTCCGCTGGCGGCTCGCCGAGGTGCGCTTTGCTTCAACGCCTCAATGATGACACGCGCCAGCCGATACGCGTCTATGTGGGCCGTGCGCGTTCCAGCAGGCCGAGTCCTCGCCGCGCTCGTGTGGGTCATCCTCGTCGGGCTCGGGTCCATCCTCGGACCGGCGGTGGCCAGTTCGGCTGGATCGACCCCTGGGAGGCACGCTGCGGACGCACGCGCGATGTCCGGCTGCGTGACGCCGCCGACGGCGCTGGTTCCTTGTGGCGGTGCGATCCCCGGTTTCACGGGGCGGCGCGTGCCGGTCCGGTCTGTCGTCGTCGTCGCGCCTCGGCAGGTGTCTGGTGTTCTTCGCAGCGCTTCTGGGGACGCGGTGAGCTTCGACTGGGCCGCAGCGAGTGGCCACGGGCGTCTTCTGGTCGCCGCGTGGCAGCTCACGGGCGGTAGGACGGCAACGCGTGTGCTCGCCACGTGGCGAGCGTCCGTGGCAAAGCGCCACCCGCTCAGTCTCAAGCTCGCCGACGGCGGGTTTCTGGTGCGGGCCGGCGGTACGAAGGCGCCCGCGCTAGCTGTGGTCCGTGTCGGGCCCGTGGTCGCCGCTTTGCGCTTTCAGACCTCCGCGAGTGGCCAGCTCATCGACGACTTCATGGTCGGCGAGGCGGGCACCGAAGCGCGGCAACTCTCCGAGGCTCGCGGCCAGACCGGCTTTGAGCTCCTGAGCTACCACGTCTACCAGCATCATGGTCCCACTGCTGCCCTCGCGTTGCAGGCATTGGCTCTCATCGGGGGGCGGGGCCCCGGGGTGCCGAAGCCGGTACCCAATGCGGGATTCGTCGACGGCACCGTAGCGTTGGATTGGGTGCTCGAAGAGCTTCCACGCTTCTCCAAGCCCCAGCGCAGGGCGGTTGAGGCCTACCTCGCTCGCACGTTCCCGCAGCACGCTTCCAGCGCGATCAAAGCCAGTCGGCAGGCCCATGTCGCCAGCCCGACGACGACGGCGGCTGACTATCAAGCGATCGCCGATCAGATGCTGGCGCGGATCGAGACCCATACGGGGCCACTCGGGATAACACCAGTGGTGGCGAAGGGTACGACCTCGACACCCGGCGAGTACGCAGTGACGAACGTCTTCTTCGGCTGCGCGATCACCGTGTACCAGACCAACGACGCTCGGCCGCTCTCATTCAAGCAGCACACGCTCGCGCACGAGCTTGGCCATTGCATGCAGTGCAAGTACGGCGGGGTGTTGCACGCCACCAGCGCGGGCAACGTCGGGTGGCTACTTGAGGGTCTTCCGGAGTGGATCGCCGACGAGGTGGTACCGCTCGTTCCGAGCGAGAACCCACTTGCGTTGAGCCGACTCACGAGTTACGACCTTCAGCCCGGCTTGGGGCTCGACCAACTCGACTATGACGCCGTCGGTTTTTTCGGCCACGTCGCAGACGCGATCGGCGAAAACACGCTTTGGAATCGCATTCCGCAGATCATGACTGTGGGAGATACGCCTGAGGGCCTCACGGATACGGTTCAGTCGAATGCTCAGGAGGTCTATGACACATGGGGCGGATCTTACGCCCAGCGACCCGACCTGGGCCCGAAGTGGATGCGCATCAACCCCTACCCGGCAACACAAATCGCCACCGGTGAACAGATCATCCAGCTCGGCGCGACCAAGGTGATCGTCCCTGCTGGCAGCGTTCCGCTTGCGGGCCTGCCGGCGAGCGGCAGTCTGTACCAAGTCAGTGCGACCGAGCCTTTTCTGCGGATCGACCCGCAGGGAGAGTTGTTTGGCCGCCTAGCCGACAGCTCAGGGATGGACCTTCAGATTGAGCAGACGGCCGGGCATCTCTACTGCACGATCGAGAGCTGCGATGCGTGTCCGCCGGGCACAGTGGGTACTCCTCCGCCCTCGGAGCCGCTGACCACGCCGCTGCTGATTGGACTCTCCGGGGGTACCCCGCCCGGAAGCGGCGGCAATGCCGTCCTGACTGGCGTGCCTTGGAGTAAGTTCTGCCACCACAGGACGCTACCGCCGGGCGGCGGAGGGGGAGGATCGATGGGCTGCGGGACTGGCGTTTGCGCTTCCTCGGGTGGCGACCCGCACCTGTCCACGTTTGCCGGCGACGCGTATGACTTCCAGGCGGCCGGCGAGTTCACGCTGCTGAAGTCGACCACTGACGACCTCGAGATCCAGGAGCGCCAGCAGCCCTTCCTCCGGTCGAGCGCGGTGGCGATCAACACGGCGGTGGCGATGCGTGTCGCCGGTGCAATCGTGGAGGTCGACGCGGGTCGTTCACCCGACAACAGTCTGGTCCTGTGGCTGAACAAGCGGCGGGTGCCGGCGCAGGGCTCGCTGCGGCTGCGCGGCGGGGGTGTGCTTTCGGCGAACAACGGAATGGTGACTGTCTCGTGGCCCGATGGGACCAAGGCACAGCTGTTCTCGGGCGGCGCGTCGGCGTTCGCGCGCGCCTACTGTATCTACGTCGCTGTGAAGGTGGCCCCCGGCCGGGTGGGCCATCTGACCGGGCTGCTCGGCGACGCTGGCGCGGCGAGTGGAACCGAGTTCGTGGGGCGAGACGGGCGCCACTACAGCGCGGACGTAGCCCTAGGCGAGACGCCCGCCAACTTCAAGCTGCTCTACCGAAGCTTCGGGCAGAGCTGGCGGATCCGCCAGCGCGATTCGCTGTTCGTGTACCCGCGCGGGAAGGACACGAACAGCTACACGATCAAAGGGTTCCCGAGCCACCCTGAGAACGTGCTGTCACTGAGCCCGGCCGCGTTTGGGTCCGGCGAGCATGCGTGCACCACGGCCGGGGTGACGGATCCCGTGGTGCTGGGCGATTGCATCGTCGACGTGGGCGCGACCGGTGACACCGGGTTCGCCGGGGGCGCAGCGCACTTGCAGGGGGTCACGGGCGGACTGCCCGCAAGCGCCGGAGGGGTCTCGCCGGTGGGTTGGACTGAGCTGTCCTCGGTGCCGGACACGGACACGCTGCTGACCCCATCGCTCGCCCCCGCGGGGGCGAGCATCGTCGCCGCCTTCCGTGCCGGTGGCGCCACCTCGGTCGGGGCCGCGACGTTCACCCCGACCGCGGCGGGGATCGGCGCGGTCGTGCGGAGCACCCCGTTCACCGGCTGGAGCTCGATCAGCGACCCGCTGCTGTTCCCGGCGCCCGGCGGTGGTCTACAGATGATCTTCGGAGGCCTCAACAACTCACCGGCACTCAGCGGAACGCTGATCGCCCAGCGCCAGCCGGATGGTTCCTTCGGGCAACCGAGTAACACCGACAGCGGGCCCGAGTCCAACCTCTCGCGCGGTGCCGTGCTCGCCGCCGACGGGGTGACACCGGTCTGGACCGCCACCTATGGCCCGTACCTGAAGCTCGAGCGGGGAGGGGGCAGCCCCGTCGAGACCGACCTCAGCTCGCTTGTGCCTGGCGCTGCGTACGTCCCGACGCTGGCGCACGATCAGAGCGGGCGGCTGTGGATGGCGTGGTATGAGATCGCGAACAATCCGGCGCAGTCCGGGCTCTACCTGCTCCAGCTCGACCCCTCCGGCGACGGCGTCGCGCCGGGCGCGAAGCCTCTGCTCGCGCCCGGCAGTCAGACGAGCGACAACCTCACCGCACAGCCGGCGCTCGCCTGCGCCGCAGCCTGCCGCCTGGTCTACGAGGACACCGGCACGAACACCCAGCTTGACTCCTGGACCCCGGGCGAGGTACGGCCGACCGCGATCGCGAGCGACAGCCAGGGATTCAGCGACCCGACCGCCGCGTACACCGCTGACGGGCGCCTGTGGGTCACCTGGGCAGAGCCCCACAGCGCCAGGCTGCTCGCCAAGCTGGGAGATGCGACCGGCGCCGGCGGGAGCCCGATCCTGACGTTGACGCCGCCCGGCTACGGCACCGCGCTGAACACCGCCTCGACGGTCGCCGGGACACAGCTGTTGCTCGCCACCAACTGGCAAACGGACAGCAGCAGGCCCACGACCGCGGTGTTCGCGACCGTCATCAACGCCGGCCGATAGGCGCCAGCCGGGTCCCGCCCGAGGTGAGAGACGAGGGTGGCGAGCGTCAGTGACCCCTGCCACTCCGGCGGGCGCTTCTCGGCGAACGCGCGAACGCGGAACACGAGCTGAAGCAGGCGCGGAGCAGGTCGATCAGCTCGTGCTCGACCTCGGGTTCGACGGCCGCGCGCCTCAAGCACGGCGCGAATCACGAACGCCGCCGCCAGGACGGCCGCCCCGAACGCCAACAAATACACCCGCCGCCAGACGAGCCGCAGCCACACCCGCCGACTCGCTTCCGCAATGAGCGCAACGCGGCCACGTCCGCTGTCTCAGGGAGATGACTGCCCTTGGTGCATTCCGGCCACCGTCCCGCTCACGTTGCGGAGCAGGTCTGCGACTCGATGCCTTCGGCGGTCTCGCTGCTGTCCACGGCCCACTCTTCTGCATTCGCCCGGCGAAGCAGTCGTGGCGCAGCGGGCACGCCGGACTGTCCCAACTCGTCCTGAGCGGCACTGAAGGCGACGTCGGCGGAGACTCCCGCTTCGCCGGAA
>CALAQT010000285.1 GCA_937888775.1 uncultured Actinomycetes bacterium
GCAGCACCACGCGCCGGCAAACCCTCGACTTCACCCCCAAACGACGAGGAGTCCCGTTTTTGCTGACCTCGTGAGAGCCGCCCAGGCGGCATGAGCGGGTCCTTCGCGAACCAAATGGTTCAACCCAAAACCGTCACCTTGTGGCAAACCTACAAAAAGTCGACCACGACGTTGGTTTGTGCGACAGCCTCCCGCTAACGCAGCCACCAGACGCGCGGTCAGCAGACGGCTGGTCCTCGCCGAGAGCAGCCACCACAGCCGGCCTGACGGCACGATCGCTTTCGCCGCGAGCCGCTCCCAGACCTCACGATCGCGTTGGCGACATAGCGCTCGTTCGGATCCGGCGCCGGACTGCCGGCAGCGGCTCCGCCTCCGCCCTATGAGCACTCGTCCGCTGTGAACGGACCTGACGACCGAGTTCAACGGGAGGCAGAAGTCGCCACCGGTTGCGCTACACGCTTGCTCGAGGAGGCGCGCGCCGGGCGACCCCTGTCCGATAACCGAGCTTACGAAGCCCGGGCCCTCGCTCGCCGCCGACTCCGAATGTCACGTCGGGCGCCGACGAGGTGCTCGAGCTCAGCCGCGCGCTGCGCGATCCGGTCCTCATCGGTGATCAGTAGCCACAGCGTGGAGCGTCTGGTTCCGGTCCGCCGGACCGCCCCGGATGCCTCGAGCTCGCGCAGCCGCGCGAGCACCCGTCGGTAGCCGACGCCGGTCTGCTCGCCGATCGCGGCCGCACTGAGACCGGAGGTGACGTCGGCTAGCAACCGCTCGAGCTGGTCGGCCGTCAACCACGCGACAGAGCGCTTCTTCGGGGTCGCTTTCGCGTCGGCCCGCCGACGAGGCTCGGGAGCCTCGGAGCTCGCACCGCTCGCCACCGCACTGGCGAGTTCGGGGGTCGGGTCGGCGGCGGGTGCAGTGGGCTTCGGCGCCGGGGTCTTGGTCTGCGGGGTGCGACGACGTGGCCGCTTGCGTGCGGCGCCGTTGTGGGCGATCGCCGTTGGCGGCGCGGGGGTCGGCGTCCGGAGCGCCGCGCGCCCGCCCTCGAGCGTGCTGATCTCGGCGGCGAGCTCATCGAGGCGCGCGTCGAGCGAGGCAAGCAGCGTGGGGATGTAAGACATGTCCGTCAGAGTACGAAACCGGTGGGAAACCCGCTCCTTGTCCTGATCAAGGACGGCGACACCGAGCGGATGCGACAGCGCGCGTCCACCGGGACAGCCAGCCTGGCGGCTAACTCAGGCGACGCTCCACGCGCAATCGCTGCGTAGGGTCGGGGGGAGGCTTCCGCGGACTGCGCGGCCTGGGCCGACTGGTCCGGGGTTGCCTCTCGCCGACCCCACATCTGAGAAGCCTGGGGAGTCGTGATCATGATGGCCGTCCGCGTCACGCACGCTGAGCCGGGGTTGCCTCCGACGGCCGGCCGTCCGGCACTCGATCAGACTGGAGCGGAGCCGGACTTTGCGATGGCGGCCTCACAACGTAACGCGCCCGGCGTGGCGGCGAAACTTCGAGACGCTGAGAGGATCGCTCGGCTCGCTCGTTTATCACCAGGGCGGCGAGCGACGCGACGGCGCCCTCCGCCCTCAGAAGCCTGAGGGTTCGAGTGCCTTGGCCACCGGTCGGGCGAGCTAGCTGGCTTCCCGCACCTTAGGTTGGCTCGTTGGTTGTGAGATCGGCGCCGAAGGGTGATCGGCGCCCGAACGTGCGGCCGATCGCGTCGAGCGTCCGGTCGGGTGTGACGTTGATGTAGCGCTGGGTGGTGCGGATGTCGGCATGCCCGGCGAGCTTGGCGATCACTTCGATCGCGACGCCGGCCTCAGAGAGCCGGGTGCAGAACGTGTGTCTGAGCGTGTGCGCGCCGCGACGCTCGTCATCGATCCTGCCGAGGGTCATGAACCGCCCGACGATGTTCCCGATCGAGCGAGACGTCAGCCGTGACGGGTTCAGACCGGGGTGCTTGGGGAGGCTGAGGAAGATGTGATCGCTGGCCGCCCGTGCTGGTCGATGCCGCGTCCAGCTCTCAAGTGCGGTGTAGGCGGCGGGGGAGAGCGGGACCGTTCGCGCGGCGTCGGGCGTCTTGGCGTCCCTGACCCTGAGCACGTAGACGGTGGTGGACCCGAACGCGCGCGTCATCGCGCGGCGAAGCTCTGGATCCTCCAGGCGCGGAGCGGGCTCGACGTCTGCGTAGGTCAGCTCGACGAGCTCTGAGCGGCGCAGGCCGCACTCCCCCAGGACGCGCAGGATCGCGTGGTCGCGACGGCCGCGGCGCGTGTTGAGCTTGGGCAGCGCGACGAGACCGTTGTACTCAGCGACGGTGAGACTCCGCGGCGCGGGGCGCGGAACCTGCTGGCTCTTGACCTGAGCGATCGCGGGATCGAGACACAGCGCGCCGGCGAGCGTTCTCAGCGCCGAGAGCTGCTTGGCGATCGTCGCGCTCGACCGGCCAGAGCCCGCGAGCTGATCGCGATAGGCGATCAGCGCCACACGATCAAAGTCGTACATCCGCGGCGGACGGCCCGTGCGGGCGTCAAGGAACGCGACGAACGCGGCGTAGGTCGAGGCGTAGGTGTCGCGGGTCGAGCTCACCGCCTGACTCTCGGCGACGTTCAGCGCCCGCGCGGCGAGCTCTGAGTCGCCGATCAGCGTTCCACGTCGCGGACACTCTCCCGCCACCGACGTGGCCGGCGCACGGGGGAGGACCTCAGTGCGCGAGGACAGGGCGCTCACCGGCCGGTCGTGTCGAGCTCGAGCTGCAGCGGCGATGGCTCCAGCGGATCTGAGGTCTCGCGCGGACGCCCACGCTTGGCCCAATGCCCAACCACCTCACGCGCGCGAGCGCTGTAGTAGTTCACCCGCCGATCCAGCGGCTGCAACGCCAACCCGCCCGGCGCCGGCCCGGTCACCAGCGCATGAAACCGCCGACCGGAGCGATGGGAGACCTCGACGATATCCCCGCGGTCGATGCCCTCAAGGCGCATCGGCGCAGACCTCGGTGCCGTCGGATCCCTCGCCGAGCAAAGCCACGCGACGGAGGATCTCCAATGCCCCGGACGGAATGCTTCCCAGAATCGCCATTCCAGGAAGCCCTCACGGAGGGTCAGCGGCGCGGCGAAAGGCTTCGTGGATCCCGGACCCATCGACCGGCAGCATTCCGGGGAAGCATCGCTGCCGTTAGACGGAGTCACGACGGATCGCGACGCCACCATCCCTCGTCGCCAGCCCTCAGCGAGCTCCAGCTCGCGGCGCAGCTGCGCCGGCGGGCGGATGGCGGCTGGGAGGTCGCACTCCGACCCAGTTAGGTAGCGAGAATGTCGCTTCTCGCTACCTATTTTCGAGGGTTCTCACCAGCGTCCTGCCGGCTGTGAGTCGTGATCGCGGCGAACCGGCTCAAGAGATCCAACGCGCTCGTTCGCCAGCCTGATCTCCTCGGTTCCCCCGGGTTTCCGACTGCTTCCTCAGTGGGCGCTACGGATGACCGGGCTGCGATTCGGGTCTAGGGTCGTAGGCGTGGACCTGATCGTTGTCCTGCTTGTCCTTCTCATCGTTTTGGCGTTGGTGGGAAGCATCGCCGTGAGTCCGCTGCTGTGGGTGCTCGTCGTCATCCTCGTGCTGTTTGCCGTGCTGGGTCGAGGCCGCTACTACGGACGGCAAGGGTGATGGCTCGCTCCAAAGCAATCTGGGGATCGCGGCGATAGTCCCGCAACATCCGGGAATCGGCTTGACCATCTACATCTTTGGCTCGGTTCGTCGTCGCTAGGGCGACGTGTCTCGGCCACAACCCACTCGGACACAAGGAGCCCGCCATGGGCGAGAAGACCGACAAGATCACCGGCCGCACCAAGCAGGCCGTCGGCGCCGTCACCGGCGACGAGGAGACCAAGCGCGAAGGGGAGCACCAAGAGGACAAGGGCAAGCTCAAGGGCGAGCTCGACTCAACCATCGACAAGGTGCAGGACGCTCTCGAGGATGCGAAGGACAAGTCCGAGGACGCGCTTGACAAGGTGCAGGACGCGCTCGAGAACGTGAAGGACAAGGCCGAGGACGCGCTTGAGCATCTGAAGGACAAGGTCGACAGGAGATGAACGTCCGTCCGCGCTCGCGGGGATGACGCTACCGGCCCCGTGGGTGGGCCGGTAGCGGGGCGATTGGCTAACCGTGCGGCCGCAACAACCGAGAATCGACGGAAGTCGCTCAGATCCGAAAACTCCGTTTTACGGACCCGAGCGCCCCTGACATCTTGACGGCTGCGGCAGCGCTGTCGATTTGGCTGCCAGATATCGCTGAATATCGCAGGCCGGGGAACGTCCGAGTGCCGGTTTGATCTGACCCGAGATGACCGGTTTCAGGAATAGGCAGGGGTCGTGAACGCGTTGCAGCTCGATTTTGCCGGCGACGTCGACCACGTCGACGTCCTCGACGGCAGCCTGGTGGAGGGGGCGATCACCGACACGGTCGTGATCGCCACCGCGGTGACCGAGCCGGCGCTGGAGGAGCGCAACCTGTTCGGCGAGGCCGACCGGATCGCTGCCCGCGCGGCGTCGGCGGGGACGCGGCGGCAGTACGCGGCGATCTTCCGCGCGTTCGGCGACTGGCTTCGGCGGGAGCTCGGCCGCCCACCGGTCGTCGGCGATTTGGACACGGACGTGATCGCCGCCTATGGCCGCTACCTGGCAAGCACGGGTGGTCGTGGAGGTCGGCCGGCGGCGCCGGCGACCTCGCGCGTGTATGTGAGCATGGTCCGCGCGCTGGCGCGCGACCTCGGCCATGAGGACCAGGCCGACGCTGTTTGTGTGCCGCGGCATGAGCCGGGTCCGCCGGAGACGCTGACCGATACCGACTACGCCAACCTCCTCCGCGTCCCCGATCGCCGGTCGCTCGCCGGTAAGCGCGACTACGCGCTCCTGCGCGTGCTCGGCGACTGCGGCTTGCGCTCAGCCGAGCTCCGTGGCCTCCGCGCGCAGGACCTGCGGCGGCCGCGGTCGAACGCTCGGCACTATCGGCTGTTCGTGCGCGGCAAGGGTGGGCGCGAGCGGGAGGTGCCGGTCCCCGAAATGGTGCAGCACGCGATCGAGGCGTGGGTGAAGGTGCATCCGCTCGCGCGCGGGATCGCGCTGCGTGACGAGGCTCCGCTGTTCGTGCGGATCGGCCGGCACGCGCACGAGGCACCCGTCGCGCTCTCCTCCGAGGCGGTCTACCGTCTCGTGCGTCGCAGCTGCATCGCCAGCGGTGCCCCCGACCGGCTCGCGCACCCGCACGCGCTTCGCGCCTACTGGGCCACACACTGCCTCGAGGCCGGTGTCTCGGTCCACGAGGTGTCCGCCCGACTCGGACACGTCGACCTACGGACCACCGCCCGCTATGCCGCGACCCGGCCGGAGAGGACGGACGAGATCGCCGACGTCCTCGACCGCCTTCACCAGGCCGCCCGGCGGGCTGGCGGGCTGGCGGGATCGGATAGCTGAGCTTCAAACTAAGGGCTCTGTGGATCCAGTCCAGTCGATCTCCGACGAACAATTACCCGCATTGCTGGGCGCTTTGGCCGAGGCTGCACGCGCGGACCGACAAACGGCGAACCGGTTCGTCCCGCCGCGGGTTGGCATCCTGGAAGAGACTGCGGCGCGCCGGCATCAGTTCGTGCTTGGACGGCGCGGAGTCGGGAAATCGACCCTGCTGCGGAAGATCGAGAGCATCGGCGACGAGGCCGAGAACGTCGTGGTGTTCGTCGACATCGAGACCCTGCGCGACCGTCCGTACCCGGACGTCCTCATCGAGTTGCTGATCGAGCTCCTCGACGGGCTCCGAGATCGCTTGAAGCCCGGCGCCTGGTATCGGAGGGATCAGCGAGTCGCGCGCTTTCGCGTTCGCCGGCGCCTCGCCCAGCTCACGGCCACGCTGCGGCGGCTCCTGGCTCAGCCCCAGGTCGCGCAGCGAACTGTCCGCGAGCTGCAGTCGCGTGCGTCGGGCGCGTCGGTCGGTGGCGGCTTCAGGCTGCGACACCGTGGCCAGGGGGTCGACGCGACGGCCGAGGCACGCCGCGGGAAGGAGAGCGAGGAGAGTTCCGAGGGCATCGAGGAACGCACCAAGATGGACGGTCTGCTCAGCGCCGCTGTCCTGATCCGGCAGGTGCTGGCAGCGGCAGAGGGCGCGCTCGGCCCGAAGCCGACGCTGATCGTGCTCGACGACTTCTACCACGTGCCCTTCGAAGATCAGCCAGACGTCCTCGCCTATCTCCACCAAATAGTCAAGAACCTCAACATCTGGCTGAAGGTCTGCGGCGTCCGGCACCGCCTGCATCCATTCGTCGAGGGGGATCCACCGCGGGGGATGCAGATCGGCCAGGATGCCGCGGAGATCTCGCTCGACATCACGTTGGAGCGGTTCCAGGCCGCCCAGATGTTCTTGGAGAAGGTGCTCTCTGGGATCTGTGAGCCCTTGAAGATCCCGGTTGACGTCCTCCTCACCGATGGCGGCCGCCAACGCCTCGTGCTCGGATCCGGCGGCGTCGCCCGCGACTACCTCCACCTGACCCAGAACGCACTGCGGAACGCAAACGAACGCGTGCCGAATCCTTCCCGACCGCACAACCGCATCGGCGCTGAGGACGTCAACGAGGCGGCTGCGGGGCTCTCCGCCCTCAAGCAGGAGGACCTAGCGCGCGACGCTGGCCCGAACGCCGACGCCGTGCGGGACCGTCTGTCCGACGTCGCCAAGTTTTGTCTGGACGTGAACGGCACCAACGTCTTTCTCGTGGAGGGCACCCACCTCCAGGAACAGCAGTGGGGTAAGGAGGTCCAGGCGCTCGCGGACCTGCGGCTCGTGCATCAGATCGGCAACCTCTCCGTCCAGACCGGCTCGTATCGCGGCAGGCGCTTCGTCGGCTTCACACTCGACCTCAGCAACTGGACCGGGACACGGTCAGAGAAGATCCGTCAGATCGAGTTCTGGACCGCGGAGGGCCGGCAGGAGGCCCGCCGGGCGCGACTCATCTACACGCCCGGCGCCGCGGATCATCCAGCGCTAGCGCCAGTGCGGCCCGGGCCCCAAGGCGACGACGAACTCACCGGCGACTGGGTGCAAACCGACATCTTCAGTCTCCTTGATCAGCCACCCGCGGTCACCGATCAGACGGTCGAGACGGTCGAGACGGTCGAGCAGCAGCAAGACTGAGTCTGGGTTCTCCTCGTTGGCGTGGCTGGCTTCGGCTTCTTGGCTCGTTTCAGGCCAAGATGGGTCAGGGAACTGCGTTTCTCTAACCCACCGAAGCGATGCGGCGCCATACGCACTTGGGCTGCTTGCTGAGAAAACGCCTGTGTAAAGCGACCTATTCGGCTGGGCTACGGCTGGCGCGCCACGGGATCGATCGCTGTGCGCAGGGCGTCGATCGTCGAGCGCCTCACGCGGCGCAGGGGGCCGCCGCGTGGAAGTGGTAGTTCTCCGAGGGCGTGGTCGCCGTCGGGGGCATCAAGCGCATAGCCGATCGTGTGCGCTCTGGGCACCGCCACCTCGCCGACTTCGAGCCGATCCACGACGGCGTCGAGGTGCACGGCGCTTCCCGTCGCCCCAGGATCCGTTCTGGCGCTCTCTTGATGACGCGCTGGGCCGGCGGTCTCCACCAAGCCGCCAAGGTCACCGCCAAGGTCACCGCCAACGGCTCGTAGTCGCTCGCTGGCGATTCAGGCGACGCGAACTGCGACATGCCACAGCTCGGTGGGCGCGCTCGCATCTGACGGCGGTCGGGAGGCCTCGCGGGTGTGGGCCAACGGCCTCTCCCTCGCGCGCGCACGCACGCGATCGCACGCGCCATAAGCGCTCATGTGTACATGCGCGCGCCCGTGTTCACGTATACATACGCGCGCACGCACGTCTACGTGACAAAGTCCCAAATTGCTGTCACGAAAGAATTTGCTTGACAAATAACTAGGTGGCCTAGTACGGTATTGCGAATGACCACACCGCTAATTGAGGACGGGCAAGTCCCTGTCCAGATCACGATCACCACTGATCTGAGCCGCGAGGGGCTGATCGCCCTCCGCGACCGGATCGATCAGTTCCTCGAGGGCATGCCGGCGCCGAAATCAGACGAGCCGGCACCAACCCGAGCCACCCAGGTCGCCCGGGATCACGTCAAGGCGAGCTCATCGTGGGAGCGCCTGAGCGAGAACACCCGCGATTACCTCGCGGCATGCGCCCGTCTCGCCCAGCGCGAGGACACGTTCTCGATCGAGGACGTTGCCGCCGAGATGGGTCTGGAGCACCCGACGGTTCTGGCGTATCACCGCAATGTGATGCGGACGGCGGCCGGCGCGGAGCCGGCTGACTGGCCGCTGATCACGTCGACCAGGCACGCCGGCCGCACTCAGCTGAGCATGACCAAGGGAGTGGCGATGAAGCTGCTCAAACTCGCCAACCACGGAGGGGAGTAGATATGCAGCGAGAAATCCGCATCACCGCGCATGCGATCGAGCGCTACCAGGAGCGCGTCGACCCGGAGAGCAGTTGGCTGGCCGCGCACCTGGCGATCCGCAAGCTGCTGGCCACGGGGCGTTCGCGGCCGACGCCGCGGCACTGGATGCGTCGGCCGGTCGAGCCCGGCACGACGTTCATCTTCAGCGCCTCCTACCCCGGAGTCTGCGCGATCGTGACCGACGGCAGGGCCGTCACGATCATCACTCGCGAGCTCGCGCGCAGCGCACCTGGGAGAGTGATCCGCGCCGAAGCTCCTCGGCCGCGGCTGGCCCCTCCTCCAATGCCCCGGTACCTCGACGACGATTTGGCGGCGTGACGATGTCTGATTGGTGGGTCCACGCCTTCCGGCTGACCGCTTGCGGCCCCGCGGTTGGATTCGGTGCGGTCCGGGAGCTAAGCCTGGTCGACGGGCGACGTG
>CALAQT010000286.1 GCA_937888775.1 uncultured Actinomycetes bacterium
AAGCCCGACCCCCGCAAACACGGGCGATCGGACCTCAACCCCTCAAAAACTTCCGGTTAACGGGTCGCCCCTGATACGCGGGTGTGCGCGGCACCGGGCGATGGCGGGCGGACGCCGCCATCACAGCCGCACCGCGTAACCTCTGAAACCGTGTCCAGCACCGGAACAGTGGTGATGAAATTCGGCGGTACGTCGGTCGCCGACGCCGAGCAGATCAAGCGTGCGGCGCGCCGGATCGTCGCCCAGCGTGAAGCCGGCAACCGCGTCGTCGCCGTCCTGTCGGCCCGCGGCAAGACGACCGACGAGCTGATCGCGATGGCCGAGGAGGTCTCCGACAATCCCGACCGGCGGGAGATGGACATGCTGCTCTCGACCGGGGAGCGGATCTCCTGCGCGCTGTGTGCGATGGCGATCAACGACCTCGGTCACCGCGCGATCTCGCTGACCGGCTCCCAGGCCGGGATCGTCACCGACACTTCCCACACCAGGGCTCGGATCTTGGACGTCAGGGCCGACCGGATCCGCCAGGC
This sequence comes from uncultured Actinomycetes bacterium, assembly GCA_937888775.1. The sequence goes on from CALAQT010000286.1 coordinate 531, forward strand.
ACTGAGCGAGGACCTGATCGTGCTCGTCGCCGGCTTCCAGGGTGTCTCCACCAGCCGTGACGTGACCACGCTGGGTCGCGGCGGCTCGGACACGACTGCGGTGGCGCTGGCGGCGGCCATCGATGCCGAGGTGTGTGAGATCTACACCGACGTGGCTGGCGTGTTCAGCGCCGATCCGCGGATCGTGCCCGACGCCCGCAAGCTGGTGCAGGTGAGTTTTGAGGAGATGCTGGAGATGGCCGCCTCGGGCGCCAAGGTGCTGCAGCTGCGCTCGGTCGAGTACGCGCGCACGCACGGGGTCAAGATCCATTGCCGCTCCAGCTTCGACCCCGGCCCCGGTACCTTTGTTATCGGAGAAGACGAGACCATGGAACACCCGCTCATCACGGCCATCACGCACTCGACCGAGGAAGCCAGGATCACGCTGCTCGGAGTGCCGGACCGGCCCGGAGCCGCGGCCAGGATCTTCAACGCGCTAGCCGCGGCCAACTGCAACGTCGACACGATCATCCAGAACTCGCCCCGCGAGGAGGGGCGCCAGGCTGAGGTCTCGTTCACGATCTCGACCGAAGATCTGCGCGCGGCCGAGGCGGCGCTGGACCCGCTGCACGACGAGCTGGGGCTGTTGGGCGTTGACACCGATCGTGAGATCGGCAAGGTCTCGATCGTCGGCGCCGGCATGCGCTCACACCCGGGTGTCGCGGCCAAAGTGTTTCAGACGCTCGCCGACGAGGAGATGAACATCCAGATGATCTCGACCTCGCCGATCAAGATCACCTGCGTGATCCGCGCCGATGACGTGCCCCAGGCAGTCAGGGCGCTGCACGAGGCGTTCGAGCTCGGCGCCGCCGGCGTCCAGCAGGAACGCCCGTTGGGTCAGGAGGCGCGATGACTCGGGTCGCGGTCGTGGGCGCCACCGGCATCGTCGGGCGGACGATGCTCTCGCTGCTGGCAGAGCGGCAGTTCCCGGCGACGGAGATCGTGCCATTCGCCTCCGCGCGCTCGGCCGGGCTGGAGGTCGACGGGCTGCCGGTGCGGGTGCTCAACGACGACGCCGATCTGAGTGGCTTTGACATCGCGCTGTTCTCGGCCGGGGCCGGCGCCTCACGTGATTGGGCGCCTCGCTTCGTCGAGCAGGGTGCGGTGGTGATCGACAACTCCTCGGCCTTCCGGCGCGATCCGGACGTCCCGCTCGTTGTGTCGGAGGTCAACCCGCACGCGCTGGCGCGCCATCACGGTCTGATCGCCAACCCCAACTGCTCGACGATGCAGCTGATGGTCGCGCTGGCACCAATCCACCGCGCGGTGGGGATCGAGCGGCTCGTGGTGGCCACCTATCAATCGGTCTCGGGAACCGGTCAGAAGGCGCTCGCCGAGCTCGAGGACCAGGCGCGGGCGGCGCTGGACGGGACCGCGATGCCGGCGCCCCAGATCTATCCCGACCAGGTCGCGTTCAACGTGATCGGCGCCGCCGGCTCGTTTATCGACGGCGACGACCACACCGACGAAGAGCGCAAGATGATGTTCGAGACGCGCAAGATCCTGGAGGACGAGTCGATCGGCATCGCGGTCACCTGCGTTCGCGTGCCGGTCCGGATCAGCCACTCGGAGGCCGTCAACATCCAGACGCGCCAGCCGCTCAGCGCCCAACAGGCACGCGAGCTGCTGGCCGACGCCCCCGGCCTGATCCTGGAGGATGTGCCCTCCCCGCTGCGCGCCGCGGGCCGCGACGAGGTCTTCGTCGGTCGTATCCGCGGTGACGAGTCACATCCGCGCGCGCTGAGCATGTGGGTTGTCTCGGACAACCTGCGCAAGGGAGCCGCGACCAATGCGGTTCAGATCGCCGAGCTGCTGGTCGCCGATCGGGAGGGCTTGGGCGTTGCCCAGCGCGCTGTATGAGGTGATGCGCTGCGCGCCCTCGACGCGCTACTTCACCGACGAGCCGGTCCCGCGCGAGCTCCTGCATCGGGTCCTCGACAATGCACGTTACGCCCCCAGCGGCGGCAACCGCCAGGGATGGCGGGTGATCGTCGTGACCGACCGGGATACGCGCCGCCGCCTGCGCGAGCTCTACGAGCCGCCCTGGGATGCGTACATGATCCAGACCGGCGGCCGGGCGGCGCTGGAAGCCGGCGAGGCGAGCGGCCTGCCCCCCGGCAGGCTGCGGATGCTGCGCGGTGCCGACGAGTTCGCCCACAGCTTCGACTCGGTTCCCGTCCACCTGGTCCCCTGCGTCGAGCTCGACGCGCTGGCGATCGTCGACGACAGCCTGGAGCGCCCCAGCATCGTCGGCGGCGCCTCGATCTATCCGTTCGTGCAGAACATCCTGCTTGGGCTGCGGTCCGAGAACCTAGGCGCCGCGTTCACGACGCTGCTGACGCCGGCCGAGCCCGAGGTCCGAGAGCTGCTGCAGATACCGGACGGCGTCGCCGTGGCCGGTCACATCTCGGTGGGCTTCCGTTCTGGTCCGTGGCCCCAGCAGCTGCGGCGCAACCCGGTCGGCGATTTCGCCTTCGGCGAGCGCTACGGACAGCGCTGGTAGACCGACCAGCCGTCGTGGGCACTAAGCGCAGGCCGCCGCTCAGGGCCGCTTCCGCGGGATGGATAGGCGGGGCGGCCCCGTTTGTTCACCCTCCGTGACCGTCGTACCCGGGTCAGGCGAACGCGCCGGGTACGACCCTCGAGCGAGGATCGGGACACGCTGGCGACCGATGGGCCCTCGAACTGGGGTCAGGCGGGCGTGCCGGCGACCACGGAGGTCGACCAGTCGATCACCGAGGTCGGCCGAACAACGTGCTTGTTCATGCCCAGCGCCTTGGGCTCGAGTCCCAGCGCCAGCCCCACCAGCTGGGGCAGGTGCAGCACTGGCAGTCCCAGCTCGCGCCCGACTACCTTGGAGGCGGCCGGCTGCTGGAGATCGAGATTGAGGTGACAGAGCGGGCAGGGGACCACGAGGCAGTCGGCGTCGGCATCCAGCGCGTCGCCCAGATGGCGTCCCGCCATGCCCAGCGAGGCCTGCTTGTTCATCGTGATGATCGGAAAGCCACAGCACTTGTAGACGCCGGCGTAGTCGATCACGGTGCCGCCCAGTGCCTCGATTACCATGTGCAGGTAGCGGTCACGGGGGTGCTGTTCATCGACGCCAAGCCGCTCGACCGGGCGCACGATGTAGCAGCCGTAGAAGGGGCCGACCTTCAGCTCGGTCAGCGGCCGCGTGACCTTGGCTTTGAGTGCGTCGAGGCCGATCTCTTCCACGAGCAGCCACAGGAAGTTCTTGTTGGTGATCCCCTTCTCATAGCTCAACCCCTCTTCCCGCAGGTGGCCGTTGATCCGCTCCCGGTACTCGGCGTTGGCATCGAGACGCTCCTGGCACTCCGATTGCGCCCCCTGGCAGGTAGAGCAGATGTTCATCATCAGCTCGCCATCGGTCTGCTGGGCCAGCGCGAAGGTGCGCGCGTTCAACGCGTCGGCGAGCTCCTGGTTGTGCTCGGCGATGACGCCCGCACCACAGCAGGCGGCGCGGTCGAGCTCGATCAACTCGATGTCCAGCAGCGGCGCGACCTGGGCCATTGACCCGTGCAGCTCGGGCGTGAAGCCGCGGCTCACGCATCCCGGCCAGTAGGCGACCTTCATGGGTTCTCGCTTTCGCTCGAGGAGGATTGCGTTCCCTCTCCTGGCCCTGGGAATGTGGGCGACTTGTCCTGCGGCCCCGTGGACGCCTCGGCCTCGTCGGCCACGCTGGGCGGCGACTGATCGCCTGGCGATTCGTCGGGCTCGTCCTCGTAGCCGACCACGTACAGGTTCAGCTCGATCCGCTCCTTCTGACCGTCGATCGTGTCGAACAGCTGCTTGACTTCCTTGGGCGCCTTGTGCGGGTGCCCGAGCATGTTGCGCAGCGTCATCTTTCCACGCGCCATCCCGGTCGCGGCCGTCGGCAGCGAGCTGAGGAGCTCCGGGACTGCGCGCGGGTGGAACTTGCCGCCGTACGAGTCGGGCAGCAGGTCGGCCTCGTGCAGCAGCCCGTTGCGTCGGATGTTCTTGATGAACGCGTGCTCATGGCGATAGCCGTTGTTGCGGTCCTCGATCTCGTGGTCGGAACCGGCCTTGCGGCGCAGGCGCATGATCTGGCTCATCGGCGCCACGTCCTTGGGGCAGGCGTCGATGCAGTTGAAGCAGTGCGTGCAGTCATAGATGCCGTGCTCGTCCTCGGAGAGGTCCTTGAGCCGCTCGTAGTGCTCGGCGTCGCGCGGGTCGCCGACGAACCGGTAGGCCTTGGCCAGTGCGGCCGGGCCGACGAACAGCGGATCGATCTCCATCGACAAGCAGTCAGACACGCACGCGCCGCACTGGATGCAGGCCATCGTCTGGGTGACGTCGACCATGTTCTCGTGCGGGACGATGTACTCGCGCTCGGGCACGGGCTCCTTGTTGATCAGATACGGAGTCACGCGCTGGATCTTCTTCCAGTGCACCGCGTCCATGTCGACGATCAGATCCCGGATCACCGGCATGTTGCCCATCGGCTCGACCTCGATGATTCCGGGTCCGGCACCTTCGCCGTCCTGCGGCGGATTCCAGCCCGCCCCGTAAGCCCTGGCCGCCGTCTCGTCGAGGTGCGTGTTACACGCCAATCCGGGCTTACCGTTCATCCGCACCCCACACGATCCGCAGATCGCCTGCTGACACGAACACCGGATCCCCACCGAGCCGTCCACCTCGTCGCGCACCTTGAGGATCGCGTCGAGCACGGAGTTGCTGCCCACCATGTCAACCTTGTGCTCGTCCCAGTAAGCGGCCTCCCCCGACTGCGGGTCAAACCGGCGAATCCTCAGCGTGTACTCGGGCATCGGTCAGTAGGTCCTTTCCTCAGGCTGCCAGCGGGTGATCGTGACCGGCGAGTAGCTCACCTTCGGCACGTCGGCGCCGTTGGCCGAGATGTCGATGTGCTTGAGCCACTCGGGGTCGTTGCGCTCCGGGAAGTCGGTGCGGAACTGGGCCCCGCGGGATTCCTTTCGCTCCTGGGCGGCGACGACGATCGCCTCGGCCACGTCAAGCATGTAACCCAGCTCGATCGCGCCGAGCACGTCCTGGTTGAAGATCGTCCCGCGGTCGTCGATCACCGCGTTGGGAGCCTCCTCCTTGAGCCGGCGGACGACCTCGTGGGCCTTACTCAGGCCCTCGGCATCACGGAACACCGCGCAGTGCTCGTTCATAATGCGTCCCAGGTCCTCCTTGATCGCCGACACCCGGCGACCGCCGCTCTGGCGGGTGATGATCGCGTTCAGGTTTCGCTCGACATCGGCCACCCGGGTCGCCGCGGTGGTGGGCATCGGCATCTGCATCGCGTGCTTGGCCGCGTGCTCGCCCGAACGCCGGCCGAAGATCAGCGTGTCGAGCAGCGAGTTGGCGCCGAGCCGATTGCCGCCGTGGACCGACACGCAGGCGACTTCGCCGGCCGCGTACATGCCGGGGACAGTCGTCTGCCCATCGACGTCGGTCTTGATCCCGCCCATGAAGTAGTGCTGACCGGGATGGATGTGGATCGGCTCCCGCGTGATGTCGACGCCAGCGAAATCGCGGCCGATGTTGACGATCTCGCGCAGCGCCTCGAGCACGCGGCGCTTCGGCACCTTGGTGATATCGAGCGCGACCGTCCCGTCCGGGAAGCCACGGCCCTCGTTGATCTCGGTCTGCTCGGCGCGCGAAACCACGTCACGAGAAGCGAGCTCGAGCTTGTTGGGCGCGTAGGTCTCCATGAACCGCTCGCCCTTCCCGTTGAGCAGCCAAGCACCCTCCCCCCGGGCGCCCTCGGTGATCAGCAGCCCGTTGCCGGCCAGCGTCGTCGGGTGATACTGGACCATCTCCATGTCCATCAGCCGGGCGCCGATCCGGTAGGCCTGGGCGATCCCGTCGCCGGTCACGATCAGGCCGTTGGTGGTCGGCTTGTAGGCCTGGCCGGCACCTCCGGTGGCCAGAATCACCGTCTTGGCGTTGAACACCTCCAGATGCCCGTCGCGCAGGTTGCGGCAGACCGCGCCGATGCAGCGGCCCTCGTCGTTCTGGAGCAGGTCGGTGGTAAACCATTCCTCATAGCGATCGACACGTTCGCCATGCTTCATCAGCTGCTCGTAGAGCACGTGCAGGATCGCGTGGCCGGTGATGTCGGCCACGTAGTAGGTGCGGGCGGCCGAGGCGCCGCCGAAGGCCCGCGTACCGAGATGCCCGCTCTCGTCGCGATAGAACGTGACGCCGATGTGCTCCAGATACAGGATCTCGTCCGGCGCCTCACGGCACATGATCTCGATCGCGTCCTGGTCGCCCAGATAGTCAGAGCCCTTGACCGTGTCGTAGGCGTGCGACTCCCAGGAGTCCTCGGGGTTGAGTGCTGCGTTGATGCCGCCCGCCGCGGCGACGGAATGCGAGCGGACTGGATGGACCTTGGAGATGATTCCGACCGTCGCGCCGGTCTGCGCTGCGGCCAGGGCGGCCCTCTGGCCGGCCAGCCCAGCGCCAATGATCAATACGTCATGTGATGGCACGGCCGGCAATTCTATGTGAGGGCCGCTCCCGAAGGGTCCAGGGTCCTCGCCGGGGCAGCGGAGTGGCCCGGCATCAGCATCATTCGGACGCGAGGCGCCCTGCGCATGGTTGCCGTGCTAGCGCTGGCGCTCACGCCGATGGGATCAGGCCCAAGCTGGTGGCCGAGTTCGACGAGACCGTGGCGGGCAACCGCATTCGCGGCCGGATCGTGGGGGCTTTGAGTACCTGTACGTGCCGGCCGCGGCAGCCAACGACGGCGGCCGGCCGTGGCTGAGGATCAGCCTGGCTCGCACCGGCGCCCAGGCCGGGATCAACCTCTCTGAGCTGTTCAGCGAGGTGACGAACCTCGATCCGGGCCTTAATCTCAAGATCCTCGCCGCAGCCAACGACTTCCGGTCGCTCGGCGCCGCCGTGGTTGACGGCCGCCGCACGTCGGAGCACTCAGGCCGGCGAGGATCCCAGCGCCGAGCGCAGTGCACGGCGAACCTGCTCGACGGTGACCACGCCGCACAGGACCCCATCGCCGTCGACCGCCATCAGCGCTCCCAGCCGGCCCAGCGACTCGGACGAGAGCAGCTCGGTGACGGGGCGATCCTGGTCGACTCGCCACGGGCTCGCCTCGCCGGCCTCCAGCACCGCGCCGACGGTCAGCCAGCCCTCGCCACCGTCGTAGGCGCTCTGCAGTCGTTCCTGACGCGCGATCCCCAAAAAGCGCCCGTGCTCGTCGACGATCGGAAACCAGGACCAGCCGTAACGGAGGAAGAATTCGTCCAGCGCCTGGCCGACCGGAGTCTGCGCCGGGATCGCCACCGGGTGGGTGTCCATGATGTCGGCCACCCGCACCCCTTCGATTCGCTCGTTGATCGCCGTCTGGGCCAGTGCGCCCTTGGCTGCCTGCCCGAGCAGGTAGGCCATCGCCAAGAGCCACAGTCCACTGAAGCTGGAGAAGCCGAGCATCAGCCAGATACCGAACCCGGCCAGGAGCACGGCGAACCCCTGACCGAGCTTGGCCGCAACTCGGGTGCCACGGAGCTTGTCGCCGGTGATCCGCCACACGACCGCCCGCGCGATCCGGCCGCCGTCGAGCGGGAACGCCGGGATGAGGTTGAAGATCAGCAGCAGCACGTTCATCGGCAACAACCAGCTCAGTGACAAGAGCACCGGCGTGATCCGAATGTCGTTGTCGAGCACGATCGCGTGTGTCAGGCGGTGGGTGCCGACGATCGCGATGTCGACCGCCACGCAGACGAGGATCACGCCGAACGTGGCCAAGGGTCCAGCGGCCGAGATCTTGAACTCCTCTCCCGGGGTGGCGGCGTCGCGGCTCATCTTCGTCAGCCCGCCGAACAGGAACAGGTCGATTCGCCTGACCTCGATTCCCTGCCGGCGCGCCACCACGGCGTGTCCGAGCTCATGCACGATCAGCGACGCGAACAGCAGTAGAACGCTGACCACGGTGGTCAGGTAGGCGACGGCGTCAGAGCTGTGCAACGTCGAGCGAAACGGTCCCGACAGCGTGAAGATCAGCAGGAATAGGATCAGGAACCAACTAGCGTCCACCCCGATCCGAATCCCAAAGACATTTATCAGCTTGATAGAGCCGGTCCGGCGCAACATGCTGCAATGGTCGCATAGGCGCCCGCGCGGCCTGCCCGGCACCATTTAGTCAGTCAAGGAGAAAATGAATGAGCGAGTGCATGCGAGCACTTAGAGAGCGGATGGCACAACAGGCCGACCTGCACCACGCCACCTCGCTCGCCCACTGGGATCAGCAGACGATGATGCCCTTACGAGGCGGTCTGGCCCGAGCCGAATCGCTGGCGACGCTGGAGCGGATCAGCCACGAGCGGTTCGTCTCTGACGAGACCGGCCGTCTGATCGAGTCGGCCACTGCCGAGCTCAACGGCGCCCCGCCGGATTCCGACGACGCCTGCCTGGTCAGGTTGGTGCGTCGGCAGTGGGATAAGGCCCGCCTGGTGCCGACCGAGCTGGCCGCCGCGCTCGCCCGGGCTGCGTCGGTCGGTCAGGAGGCGTGGGTGCAGGCTCGTGAGGCCTGCGACTTTGACGCCTTCTTGCCTTACCTGAAGCACAACTTCGAGCTCGCGCAGCGGTACGTCGACTGCTTTGACGGGGTCGAGGGCTACGCATGCGCCTACGACGTGCTGCTTGACGACTACGAGCCACAGATCAGCACCGCCGCGGTCGTGGCGCTGTTCGGAGATCTCAAGTCAGAGCTGATCCCGATGATCGCGACGATCGCTCGGCACGCCGACGCGGTCGACGACAGCTGCCTGCACGGTCACTTCGAACGCGAACAGCAGCGGGCGCTGGTCGCCGAGGTGGTGCGGATGATGGGCTTTGAGCACGCGGGCTGGCGGATCGATGACACGGTGCACCCGTTCGCGATCCGGATCGGCGGCGGCGACGTTCGCATCACCACGCGCTGGGACGAGCAGTACATCGGCACGGGTCTGTACGGAGCGATGCACGAGTGCGGCCACGGGCTTTACGAGGCCGGCATCCCCGACTCGATGTCCCGAACTCCGCTGGGCAGCGGCGAATCGCTCGGCATGCACGAGTCCCAGAGCCGGCTGTGGGAGAACATGGTCGGCCGTGGGCGCCCCTTCTCCTGCGTGCTGGCGCCCCGGATCGCCGCCCTGTTCGGCGGCCCGGTGGCGGCGCTGGACGCCGACACGCTCTACCGCGCGGTCAACCGCGTGCGGCCGTCGTGCATTCGCGTCGAAGCCGACGAGGCGACCTACGCGATGCACATCGTGCTGCGCTTCGAGCTCGAGCAGGAGCTGATCGACGGGACCCTGACGGTGGAGGATCTCCGCGAGGCGTGGAACACGCGCTTTCATGAATACCTCGGACTGGAGGTGCCCGACGACGCCCATGGCGTGCTGCAGGATGTGCACTGGTCGGCCGGGCTGATCGGCTATTTCCCCACCTACGCGCTCGGCAACCTGATCGCCGGTCAGCTGTGGGAGAGAGCCCACAACGACATGCCGGAACTCGACGAGAACATCGCGGCCGGCGATCTCTCACCGCTGCGCGAGTGGCTGCGCGAGCGCGTTCATCGCCACGGCTCCAAGTTCTCCACCACCGAGCTGCTGGCGCGCGAGGTCGGGGAGCCGATCCTGATCCACCCCTACACCGACTATCTGAAGCGCAAGCTCGGTGAGGTCTACGGCCTCGATCTGCTGGGCTCTTGAAGGGGGATAGCATCGAGGTGCTAACGGCGAAAGGAACATGAATGTCAGGCGATACCCCTGTAAAAGTTGCCGTCACCGGCGCGGCCGGACAGATCGGTTACGCGATCCTGTTTCGGATCGCGAGCGGACAGCTGCTCGGCAACGACACGCGTGTCTCGCTCTCACTGCTAGAGATCCCCGCTGCCGTCAAGGCGGCTCAGGGAACCGCGATGGAGCTCGACGATTGCGCCTTCCCTCTGCTGGCGGGGATCGACATCCACGATGACCCCAACCAGGCCTTTGACGGCGCCAGTATCGCGCTGCTGGTGGGCGCGCGCCCGCGGAGCAAAGGCATGGAGCGCAGCGACCTGCTGGAGGCCAACGGCGGGATCTTCAAGCCTCAGGGCCAAGCGCTCAACGACCACGCTGCCTCAGACATCAGGGTGCTGGTCGTCGGTAACCCGGCCAACACCAACTGCCTGATCGCGGCGAGCAACGCCCCCGACATCCCGCGTGAGCGCTTCACCGCGATGACGCGCCTGGATCACAACCGGGCAATCGCGCAGGTGGCTGCCAAGACCGGCAGTTCGGTCTCAGACGTGACCAACATGACGATCTGGGGCAACCACTCCGCCACCCAATACCCCGACGTGTTTCACGCCAAGGTGAGCGGCCGGTCCGCCGCCGAGACGATCAACGATCGGGGATGGATCGAGGACGACTTCATCCCAACAGTGCAGAAAAGGGGTGCGGCGGTCATCGAGGCGCGCGGTGCGTCGAGCGCGGCGTCTGCGGCCAACGCGGCCATCGATCACGTGCACGATTGGGTACTGGGCGCACCGTCCGGCGACTGGGTCTCGATGGCGATTAGATCGGAAGAGCACA
>CALAQT010000287.1 GCA_937888775.1 uncultured Actinomycetes bacterium
CTGCTGGTCACGCTCGCCGGCGAGCCGACACGGGTGTTCACCCGCGCGGAGCTGCTGCGCAGCATCTGGGGGCTGCAGACGTTCGGGCGGACGCGGACGCTCGACAGCCACGCGTCGCGGCTGCGTCGCAAGCTGTGCGGCGACGCGACCGACAAGCTCGTTGTGAACGTGTGGGGTGTCGGCTATTGCTTGGTACAGGGTTCGTCCGTCCACAACGACGGTTTCTGAGCGACGTGCCCGGTTTGTTGTCTGTCGTGGTGGTGTTGTTTGAGGGGCGTCGGCGGTGAGGGTCGCGTCCGCAGCGTCGCCTAGGTTGGTCGGGTGTTCGACAGCGTTGATGCAGAGCGCGCCCTGCCGGGCGGAGTGGCCCGGAGGGCCGCGGAGCCTGGCTGGGCGCGGCGCGCCCGCCGCGGGGGGTCCGCGTGGATGGTCTGATCGGCGTTGTCGATCGGCTGACGGGTTGAGGGTTCAGCGGCTGCGGGTACCGGACGGCGAGGTGTCGTGGACGGTGCTGGGCGAGGATTGGCTGCCGGCGGCGCCGGTGGAGGAGTTCCTGGAGTATTTGCGGGCGCAGCGGCGTTCGCCGAACACGGTGCGCAACTATGCGCAGGGGCTGGCGCGCTGGTGGGAGTTCCTCGGGCTCGAGGACGCTGGGTGGGAGGCGGTGTCGGTCGAGCAGCTCGCCGGGTTCTTGGTGTGGCTGCGCTCGGGCGAGACGTCGTCGGTGGTGTCGCTGGTCGCGCCGCCGCGGCGGTTGTCGGAGGCGACGGTCGCTTTGCGGTTGGCGGCGGTGATGGCGTTCTATCGCTATCACCAGCTCAACGGGGTGCCGGGCGCCGGGCGGCTTTATGAGCGCGTGCAGCGCGGCGGGGGTGCGTATAAGCCGTTCTTGGAGCATCTGGCGCGCCGAAGCGGCCACCGTCGCGCGGTCGTCGCGGTCCGCCGTCGGCGTCGGGGCATGGCGCCGATTCTCACGCCTTCGCAGATGGTGGCGATCAAGGACGCGTGTGCGCATTGGGATCAGCAGCGTCGGCGGTGGGCGGGATCGCTGCGCCATCGGCTGGTGTGGTCGGTGGCGGAGGAGACCGGGATGCGGATCGCGGAGGTGCTGTCGTTGCAGCATCGCGATTGGCATACCGGGCGCGGCGATACCCCGTTCGTGGAGATCGTTCCGCGCGAGCATCCGCACGGGCTGCGGGTCAAGGGCGGCGCGTATCGCAAGCTGTATGTCTCTGATGAGCTTGACCGCCTCTACGGCGAGTATCTCGTCGAGTTGTGCGAGCGCGGCGCGGACATTGCGGTCGAGGATCTCGACGCGGCTTATGTGTTCGTCAATCTCGAGCGGGAGCCGCGGTTCTCGCCGATGCGGGTCGAGAGCGTCTACGCGCTGGTCGGGCGGCTGCGTCGCGAGCTGGCCGGGGTCGTCCCGGTCGCGTGGACGCCGCACTGGTTTCGTCACAGTCACGCGACCGCGCTGCTGTTGGGCGGCGTTCCGTTGCACGTCGTCAGCCGCCGCCTGGGGCACGTGGACGTGCAGACGACCCAGAACATCTACGCGTGGGTGACCGAGGACGCCGAGCTGCGCGCGGTTGCTGACTGGAAGGCGCTGAGCGCGCGGTGGCCGGTGGCATGAGCAGCGACCTGTTCACCGCGACCGGGCTGGACGGGCGCGCGAGCTGGGCGCCGGAGCGCACCGAGCAGCTATGGGCGCAGGTCCCCGCGGGGTTGCGCCTGGAGCGCTACGCGCCGGAGACGGTCCCCGCCGAGCACCTACCAGCGTTTACGTCCGGCGGCCGGCGTTCGCCGCTGGATTTGACGGTGCTGCCGGTCGGGCTGCGCCGAGAGTTCGCGTGGTCGGTTGCCGGGATCGTCGCCCGCGGCGGGCTGGTCCCGGTCGGGCCGCTGGCGATGCTCGCCCGCCACCTCCCGGCGCTGCTGGAGGATCTGCGCGGGCGAGGTGTCAACGCTCACTCGCTGATGCAGTTCTCACCGTCGGGCTGGGAGCGCGAGTTTCAGCGCTTGGCGCTTAAGCATGGCCAGCCCGAGCTGGCGGTCAAGAGCGCTCGCGGCACGCTGCGGCGGATCTACCGGCCGTTGTGGATCGCCTATGACCCGCGAGCGTGGTGGCAGCGCGAGGTGTGGGACCCGCAGCTGGACAGGGCGATCCCGCTGCGCGCCCACGAGCCCGACGGCGAGAAGCTGCTGAACTTCATGCGCCTGGAGCAGGACTGGCTGCGCGCCGGCGCGCAGTGGTGGTTCAAGGTCAGCCTCGAGCTCGAGCGGCTGACATGGTCGACGCTGCGCGGGTTCCTGAACGCGCTCGCAGAGCTGTCGGCGTTCCTGACCGCCCGCGGCGTCAAGGACCCATGGCTGCGCGAGCGCCCGGCCGAGGTGCGCCTGCTGATGCTCGACTTCCTCGGCGAGCTCAAGAGCCGCAAGGTCAAGCGCGGACCGACGAAGGGCCGCCCGTTGTCCGGCGCGCAGGTCGCCAACCACATGGTCGGGATCGAGGGCTTTTACCGGTTCATGCACGACGAACAGGAGCAGGCTGCCGTCGCGTTGAGCGACCGGCGCTGGCGGCGTCTCGGGCCGGAGCACACGCGCTTCTGGCGCTACGGCGAGAAGCCCGCGCGCCACCAGCCGCTCGATGAGCGTCAGCTGCTGACCGACGCGGCGTTCGCGCAGATCATGGCCGGTCTGCACGTGCTCGGGGACCCGGTCAGCGAGGGCGGCCTGGGCGACGAGCAGGCGATGCGCGCGCTGATGCTGCTCGCGCGCACCGGCCGGCGGCTCAACGAGATCCTGCTGCTGGACTTCGACCCGCTGATCGCGGTCGACGGGCTGCCGCCCGGGACTCAGCCTGGCGAGGCGCTGGTCGCCAAGCTGCGCTACCAGCAGACGAAGATCGACCAGGCGCCGAACACGATCTTTGTCGATGAGGAGATCGTCGCGATCATCCGCTCCCAGCAGCACTGGGTCCGCGACCGCATCCGCTCCGGCGATGGTGACAGCGCCCGGCGCTACCTGTTCATCCGCGCGACCGAGAACCGCTTCGGGGAGCGCCCCTACACCGACGGCAGCCTTCAGCAGCGCCTGAGCAAGCTCGTGCGCCGGCTGGATCTGCGCGATGACGACGGCCGGCCGATCGACTTTCGCCGCACTCATCGCTTCCGCCACACCCGCGCGACGAGCCTGCTCAACGCCGGCGTTCCGCTGCACGTCGTCCAGCGCTACTTCGGGCACCTCTCACCGCGGATGACGATGCACTACGCCCAGACTCTCGCCGCCACCCACGAGCGCGAGTTCCTGCGCTTCCACAAGATCACCGCCGACGCCCGCCCGCTCGCCCTCGATCCGCGCGACCTCTATGACCTGCTCGAACTCGACCAGCGCGCCGACCGGGTCCTGCCCAACGGCTACTGCATGCTCCCTCCCCGGCAGGTCTGTGAACGCGGCAACGCGTGCCTGACCTGCGACAAGTTCGCCACCGACGCCAGCTTCCTGGACGAGCACGAGCAACAGCTCGGGCGCCTCGTCGACCTCGTCGAGCGCCGCCAGCAGGCGTTCATCGACCGCACCGGCCAAGCGATGAGCACCGAGCACGTCTGGCTTCAGCAACGCAACCGCGAGCAGCACGCGCTGCACGCGATCATCGAGCGCCTCAAGCGCCCCGAGCTGTCGGGCAACGCCGTCCGCGGCGCCGGCGCCAGCGCGCGCACCCACTCCTCCGCCAGCGAGGGATCGGTCGCGTGAGGGCCGTGCTGATCTCCGCAGTGGGCCCGGTCGAGGAGGTCGAGCAAGACGGCCTCGGCGACCTGCGTCGGCTGATCGAGGGCCACGTCGAGGCGCTCGCGGTCCGCGGACGCGCGGACGCGACCGCCTACGTCAACGAGGAGGGGCTGCTCAACGGGATGCCTGCCAACGCGCGAGCAACCCGGCTCGCTGGCGTGCAGATCGTCGGCCCTGCGGTCCTCTGCGGCTGCGACGCCGCCACGGGCGAAGACACACCGATCCCCGAGGACCTGGCCCAGGCGGTGGCTCGGATGAGGACCAGCGAGCGGTGATGGCGCGCGGCAACCCCGACAACCTCCGCGCGGCCGCCGCCCGCAAACGCGAGCACGCCACCGAGCGCGCCGAGACCGCGCTGCGCGCCCTGATCAAGCGCGGCGACCCGATCACCTTCCGCGGCGTCGCCACCGAAGCCGGCTGCTCACCAGACTTCCTCTACAACTCGCCCACGCTCCGGCCCCGCATCGAGCACCTCCGCGGCCAACAACAAGCCACACCGCCGCCCCGGCTTCGATCCATCGCCGCAGACGGGCCGGCCACCAGCAACGTCGTTCGGGCCCTCAGCGCCCAGCTCACCGCACTCAAAAAGCAGCACCACAACGAGATCGCCGCCCTCAACACCGCGCTCAGCGCGGCCCACGGCGAGTTGCTCCAACTGCGCCGCGAACTCCGCGCCAGCAGCGCTCCACGCGCGTCGCCGCCGGCCTAACCGACCCGCCTTCTCAGGCACCAACCATCGCAGCGAAGCACCGCGTCCGCCCGCGCGCGTCTGACACGAGACCCGCGAGCGCCGCTTGTGGACGTCCGTCCACAACACAACAACCCAGCAAGAAAGGAGCATCACCTATGCGACCTACAGACAACGGCTA
>CALAQT010000288.1 GCA_937888775.1 uncultured Actinomycetes bacterium
GCGTGGGTGTTCAACTTCCTGATCGGCGGCATCTCCGGCGTGTTCCTGTCAGACGTCCCGAGCGACGTGACGACGCACGGCACCTTCTTCTCGATGGCGCATTTCCATTACACGATCATGGGCGGCTTGGTGTTCACCGTGTTCGCGGCGATCTACTACTGGGGTCCGAAGATGACCGGCTTCAAGTTCAACGAGCGCCTCGCGAAGATCCACTTCTGGTCGCTGTTCATCGCCTTCAACTCGACCTTCGCGCCGCTGTTCGCGCTCGGCTTCCTGGGTCAGCCGCGGCGCGTTGTCACCTATCCCACGAACCTCCAGGGGCTGAACATCTGGGTGTCGGTCTCGGCGTTCGTGATCGGTCTGTCGATGCTCGTGTTCCTGGTCAATCTCGTCTGGTCGCTGCTGATCAAGCGCGAGCCCGCTGAGGCCAACCCGTGGAACTCGAAGTCGGCGGAGTGGCAGCTGCCCACCCCGGTGCCCCTGCACGACTTCGATCGCTTCCCGGTGTTCGATGCCGATCCGTATCCGTATGGAGTGGAGCCGGCCGGGGGGCCCGTGTTGGCGCCCGCTGGGGGAGGTGCATAGCGATGGAAGGATCCGCATCTGCCCCTACCCATGCACACATCGAGCTCGAGCCGCCCGAGTGGCAGCCGCGCGCGATGTGGGTGAGCGCCCGCCAGCTCTGCGGCGCGGCCTCCTTCTTCTTTCTGGCGTTCGTGTTTGCCTACTTCTATCTGCGCTCGCTGGATACGAACAAGGATTGGAAGATCGGCTCGGTCAACCCGTCGCTCGGCCTCGGCATCCTGATTCTCGTCGTGCTCATCCTGAGCGCGGTGGCGCTGCGCGCCGCGGCCACGCGCGCCGAGCTGGCAGTGCGCGCGAGCGCGGGCGCGCTCCTGCTCGCGCTGCTATCGGTGGTGCTTCAAGTGATCCAGTGGACGACGCTCGGCTTCGGCCCGGCAAGTGGCGGCTACGCGAGCGTTTACATCGGTTGGACGGCGTTCTATGCCGTGTTCACGCTGTTCTGCGCCTATTGGATCGAGACTCAAGTGGCGACCGTCTGGCGCCGGCAGCGGCACGGGGTGCCGGACACCCCAGCTGAGGTACTCACCGACACAGCCCTCACCAGGGCCGGGATTGAGGCGTGCTCGTTCTTCTGGACGTTCTACGTCGTCAACGGCGTGATCCTGTTCGTTCTGCTCTACCTGCTCTGAGCATGAACCTCGGAGGGTGGTCGATCCAACCGCCGCTCGCCTACGTGGCGATCGCGGCGATGCTGTACTGGGTCGGTGGCCGGGGGTACCACCGCGCAACGGGGCAGCCGCTGCGCACAGCGTCGTTCGCGGCCGGCCTCGCCACGATCGTGATCGCAGTGGAGTCACCACTGGACGGGTACGCAGAGCAGCTGTTCTGGGCGCACATGATCCAGCACATACTGCTGCTGACGGTGGCGCCGCCCCTGATCCTGCTCGGCCGCCCTTGGCCGCGGATGTGGAGAGCGCTGCCCCTGCGGTCGCGAACGACGATCGGGCGAGCGTTGGCGCGAGCCCGCTGGACCGCTCCAGTCCGCGCGCTGGCGCGCCCGTGGCCGGCATGGCTGCTGTTCAACGTGACCATCGTCGCATGGCACATCCCCGGTGCCTACAACGCGACCCTGAACTCGAGCGCGATTCACGACCTCGAGCACGCGATGTTCTTTTTCACCGGCCTGCTGTTCTGGGCGCGCGTGGTCGACCCCGGTCCACTTCGCCCGCGACTGGTCTGGCCGGTTCGGATCGCCTACGTGGTCGGCGCCATGGTCGTCGGCTGGATACTCGCGATCACCCTCGTGCTCGTCCCCGAGCCTCTCTACGCTCACTACGCGCTGCTCGTGCACAGACCCGGCGGCATCTCGGCGCTGACCGACCAGCAGATCGCCGGCGGGATGATGTGGGTCCCTGGATCGATCGCCTATGGAATCACATTTCTGATCGGCTTCTATCGCTGGCTCGAGCCGGAGAGCGCGCGCCACTCGGCTCGACCGGCGATCACGACCTGAGGAGGACTGACAGCTCATGGCACCCATACTGTTCGCGGACAACTTTCTCGCCGGCTCCTACCTCACGCTGCTGATGCCGGTGGGGGTGCTGATCGCGATCGCGGTCTGGTTCGTGCTCTCGGTCAGGCGTATCCCGGAGGACACTCCCGCCTCCTCACCCTCGCTCCCCGCGCCAGAGGTCCCGGCCGCGGCTGACCCGTCGGTGACCGTCGACAACCCAACCGAGCCTCCCGCCGACGAATCCTGATGGAGGCCGGCGCCGGCCTCCACGACGAAGCCCGAGGCGGTCGGGTCGGCGCCGTACAGATCGCCGCGGTCGTGATCGGTGCTGTGGTGATTGGCATCGGCGTTGGGGTCGGATCGCATTTCCTGTTCGCAAAGCACCCGTCTTCGTCCACAGCTACACGGGCCTCCGTGGGGCTGGAGGGGGAGGCGACGTGGCCGGCCGGAGCACGACCGGCCCCACCGATCACCGCCCTGCGGGACCAGAGCGGCCACCGCTTCTCGCTGGCCTCGCTGCGTGGACGCCCGGTGGCGATGGAGTTCTTCGACTCGCATTGCCACCAGGAGTGTCCGCTCGCGGGGCGCACGCTGAGCGCCGCCGAGCGCTCGCTGCCACTGGATCAGCGCCCCGTACTCGTGGTGGTCAGCGTCAACCCGCTCGACACGCCGGCGAGCACGCGCGCGGCCGTTCGCGCGTGGGGCCTGACCCTCGCCCCGTGGCACTGGCTGCGTGGAAGCCACGCCCAGCTCGCCGCGGTGTGGAAGGCATACCACATTTTCGTGCAACCTCAGAAGGGCGACATCAGTCACACCGAGGCGCTGTATCTCATCGACCGCCATGGCGATGAGCGCTCGGGCTACCTCTTCCCCTACGTTCCGGCTCGCGTGGCGCACGACATGCAAGCGCTGGCGAGCGCGCGTGGGATCGGCGCGTCCGGCCGTGCCTGAGATCGTGGAGGCATTGCCGGCGGCGCGCGCGCGTCGTGTGACCCGTACCGCAGCGCCTGCCCTGGCCCGCGACTACCTGACGCTGACAAAGCCACGGATCATGTCGTTGCTCGTGCTGACCTCCGTCTGTGCGATGGTCGCCGCGGCGGGCGGTTCGCCGCCGGCGGTGCCACTGGCAGCGCTCGTGGTGGGTGGCGCGCTCGCGTGCGGTGGCGCCAGCGCACTGAATCACGTGCTCGACCGTGACATCGACCGCCTGATGGGGCGTCAGCGGGGGCGCGTTCTATGTGCTCGTGTATACGCTGTGGTTAAAGCGCACCACCCCGCACAACATCGTGATCGGCGGCGCAGCGGGCGCGATCCCGCCCCTGGCCGGCTGGGCAGCCGCGCACGGCCATCTGAGCCTCGGAGCCGGCTTTCTGTTTGTGATCGTGCTGCTCTGGACTCCGCCGCACTTCTGGGCGCTAGCGCTGCTCCTGGCTCCCCACTACACGGCCGCGGGCGTTCCGATGATGCCGGTCGTCCGCGGCGTGTCCGCCACCACGCGGCAGGTGCTCCTATATACGCTCGCGCTGGTCGCAGCGACGCTCCTGCCGGGCTTGATCGGCACGTTCGGAACCGTCTACCTGGCGGCCGCGGTTTTGCTGGACGCGGTCCTCGGCGTGCTCGCCTGGCGCCTGTGGAGGAAGCGGACCGCTGCTCACGCCGGCGTGCTGTTCCACTACTCGCTGCTTTACCTGGCGCTGCTGTTCGTCGCCGTGGCGGCAGACGCGGCCGTCCACTAAGGCTCTCTGGTCTCGGCGGACCCTGATCTAAGCGGGCTCGCGCTCGAGCACGCGGATGTCGTGCGCGAGAGCCTCGGGTGTCAGCTGATCGGCGGCGAATCCGACGCGCTCGATGCCCTGCTTGTCGATCAGCAGGACGAACGTCGAATGGTCGATCTTGGGCGTGACCGGCTGCATTGCGTACGCGTGCCAGACGTGCCGCAGCACCCGGACCGGACCGTTGAGGAACGCCAGCCGGCCGGTCATCTCGTGCTGGGCGAGAAACTCCCGCCGGTGAGCGACCGTGTCCTGCGAAGGATCCACGCTGACTCCGATTGCGGGCACGTTGGCGCCGTTGTCAGGGAGATCATTGAGCGCGCCCTTGATCTGCTCGACCATGAACGGGCACGCGTCGTGGCACAGCGAATGGATGAAGGTCAGAATCACCACTCTGCCCCGGTACTGGGAGATCGTGACCCGGTGCCCGTTCTGATCCACGAGCGAGAAGTTCGCCGCCCGCAGTCCGGGCGCCATCGTCGGTCCGTCGAACTGCGAGCTGGCGTTCGCCAGGCGGACGGTCGGCGAAAAGCGGCCTGTCACCAGGACGACGCCGATCGCTACCACCAGTCCGGCCAGGATCACGAGCAGGCCGCGCTGCACGGTGGAGCTAGCCATCATCGAGCCGCTGATTGTCGCACGGCGAGAGACTACTTTCGATGAGCAACGGCCAACGACTTAGTGCCCGGCTGCGAGACGCGGTCTCTGACGAGCGCGTGCTGGCGGCAATCGCGGGGCTGCCCCGCGACAGGTTCGTTCCAGCTTCTCAGCACGATCGGGCGTACGAGAACGTGGCGCTGCCGATCGCCTGCGATCAGACGATCTCCCAGCCACTCGTCGTCGCCCGGATGCTGGAGCTGCTGGAGCTGACGGGCACCGAACGCGTGCTCGACGTCGGCACCGGATCGGGGTATCACGCTGCGCTGCTGGCGATGCTGGCCAGCGAGGTGTGGACGATCGAACGCCACCAGGAACTCAGCCAGCAGGCCCAGCGGGCGATTGCCGAGCTGGGCATCGACAACGTGCACTTCGCCTGCGGCGACGGCGCAGACGGGCTGGCCGGACAGGCCCCGTTCGATGCCATCAACGTCGCCGCCGCCGTCGGAGAACAGATCCCCGCCGAGCTGGAGCGCCAGTTGGCGATCGGGGGCCGCCTCGTCGCTCCCGTGGGGGACAGCGATCAACGCCTGGTGAGCGTGATACGGACGCCGGCGGGTTGGCGGACGCAGCGGCTGGAGCCGGTCAGGTTCGTTCCGCTGATCCGCGGAGAAGCCGGCGCCTGACTGCTATGCGCCGGCGATCCTCAGCGTTGGTCGCTGAGGATCGTCACCCAATCGCCGGCGCATAACGTCCACGGCGACCGGGCTCTCATCGATCAGAACGAATCGCCGTCCCAGCTGCCGGCAGACGACACCCAGCGTGCCCGAGCCCGCGAACGGATCCAGGCACCAGCCGCCCCGACGTGAGGAGGCTGCCACCAGCCGTCGCAGAACGCCTTCGGGCTTCTGCGTCGGGTAGCCGGTCTTCTCACGCCCGCTGGTCGGCACGATCGTGTGAAACCAGACGTCGGTCGGGCGCTTGCCGCGCGCCGCCTTCTCGGCGCCGACGAGTCCCGGCGCCATGTAGGGCTCGCGCTCCACCGCGTCGGCGTCGAAGTGGTGCGCGCCCGGGGTCCTGACGTAGGCGAGGATTGTGTCGTGCTTGGCGGGCCAGCGCCGGCGCGGCTTGGCCCCGTAGTCGTAGGCCCAGATGATCTCGTTCAGGAACGCATCGCGGCCGAACAGCTCGTCCAGCAGGAGCTTGCAGTAGTGGGCCTCGCGGTAGTCGATGTGGAAGTACAGCGTTCCGTGCGGGGCCAGCAACTCCCGCGCCCGGGTCAGGCGCGGCTCCAAGAAGCCCAGGTAGTCCGCGAATGCGTCGTCGTAGCTGAGTGACTGAAGCAGTTGCGACGCGTAGCGGCGACCGCCGAAGCCGACGCGCCCGCCAGCCTCGTCGGCCCGCACCGAGAGCGTGTGCCGCAACTGGGCCCGCCCAGTGTTGAACGGGGGATCCATGTAGATCAAATCGAAGCTTTGCACCGGCAGTCTGCCGAGCACCAGCGAGTTGTCGCCGGCGAGCACCAGATCGTCGTTGAGCACCAGGTCGTCGGTGACGGCAGCGATCCGCACGTCGTCAACCTAGCGCTGACACTAACCCAACGCCAACAACCGCTAGGATCAAGGGGTGTCTTCAGACCTTTATGTTCGCGTCCGCCAGTCGGCGTTCGCCAGCAAGATCACCCGTTATGCGATCGGCTCGATAGTCGCTCTGATAACGAGCATCATCGTTTTCGCGTTGCTCTACGTCATGGGCTTCGGGACGACCGCCTGCTCGGTCATCGCCTTCGTCGCCGGCGCGGCCCCTAATTGGATCCTCAACCGCCGGTGGGCGTGGCAGATCAGAGGACAGGTGGCGTTCCTGCGGGAGATCGTCGGCTACGTGCTGATCTCGCTGCTGGCCCTCGTCTCATCCTCGGCCGCGACCGGTTGGACGCAGACACAGGTCCAGGGCATCCCGGCCCACCACGGCATCCGCGTGATCCTGGTCACCGGCTCATACGTGGCGGTGCAGGGGATCCTGTTCGTCGCCAAGTTCCTCGTCTACGAGCACTGGGTCTTCTACGGCCGCAGTCGGTTGCGCGCTGCGCTGCGGTCGCGCCACCAGGTGTGGACGGCCGCGCGCGCGAACCGCACGCCGTAGCCGAAGTTGCCGCCCTTCTTGGTCGCGGTCGCGTGGTTGCCGCGGTCGCGCATCGTGGTGGGCACCTCGGCCAGCCGGTAGCCGTTCAGCGCCGCACTGATCATCAGCTCTGACGCCTGGTACTGGGGCTGTTCCAGGGTCACGGAGGCCGTGACCTCGGCGCGCATCGCCCGCAAGCCGCACGCCGGATCGGTGATCCGGTGGCGCACCAGCACGCTGATCAGCGCCCCGAAGAGGATCACGCCGGCGTGCCTGACCGCGTCGGTGGTCAGCTCGGTGCCGAGCCGGCGAGATCCCGACACGAAATCGGCGCGGCCCGCAAGGATCGGCTCGATCACGCTGCCGAGCTCCAGCGGCTCGTACTGGCCGTCAGCGTCGATCGTCGCGATCACGTGCGCGCCGCGGGCCCGCGCCAGCCAGTAACCAAGCTTCAGCGCCGCGCCCTGACCCCGGTTCACCGGCACGTCGCAGACCAGAGCCCCCGCAGAGCTCGCCTGCGCCGCCGTAGCATCCTTGGCGCCGTCGACGACCACAATCACCTCGGCCTGGAGGCCGGCCGCCTCACCGGGGATCTCGGCGACCACCTCGGCCACCGTCGGCTCCTCGTTGTAGGCCGGGATCACGATCGCCAGCGGCGCCCCCATCCCGGGCGGGTGATTGGCCAGAAACTCGGCCGCCGCGCCGCGCTCGGCGGGCTCCAGGCGGGCGAGCTCGCGTTCGATCGCAAACGGCTCCTGCGGGGCCACGATCATCGCGTTCGTCCGACGACGCCCGCGGACGGCGGCACATCGGCCTTGGACCACTCGTCCCAGACGCCGATCAGCCCGTCGGCGAGCTCCGGAAAGCGGGGCGACCAGCCGGCGGCATGGGCGCGGCTCGGATCGACGATCACGGCCGGCATCTCGCCCGCCTTGGCGGGTCCGTGGGTCACGGTCAGCTCCGCGCCGCTAACTTCGCGGACGGCGTCGACGACCTCCAGGACCGACAGCGAGTCCCCGGACCCGATAACCGTCGGGCCGGCCCACTCCTCACTGAGTAATGCGAGCCGCATCGCCGCGACCACGTCGGCCACGTGAACGTAGTCACGGACCTGGCGCCCGTCGCCGTAGATCTCAAACGTCGTGCCCAGTCGGATCGCCCGCATCAGACGCGCCACGATGCTGTCCTTGGCCTGCATCCCCGGCCCGTAGACGTTGGTCAGCCGGATCCGCGCGCAGCGGAGCCCGTAGGAGGCGGTGTAGGCCGACATCAGCATCTCGCCTGCGGCCTTCGTCGAGCCGTAGGGCGTGAGGGGCTCAAGCGTCGCGGCTTCAGAGATCTTGGGCGCCCTCATCGGGCCGGTGACGGCGTTGGTCGACGCAAACGCCAGCGAGGTCACACCTGCGGCGCGACCCGCGGCGAGCAGCGCGTTGGTGCCGACGACGTTGGTGGCAAATGTGAGCTCGGGCTGCTCCAGCGAGCGCAACACCGACGTGACCGCTGCCAGGTGCACGATCGAGTCAAACCCGCCATCGAACGCTCTGCCGAGCACATCGTGGTCGGCGATATCGCCGACCACGATGTCGACATCCGGATTGGGATGGGGCTTCAGATCGACGACGCGAATCTTCGCACCGTCAGCCGACAGCTCAGAGACGACGTGGCGGCCGATGAATCCGGAGCCGCCGGTCACGAGGATCCGCCGGCCGTCCAGGCCGACGGCGGGCGCAGCGCTCACTTGGCCTGAGCCAGTTCCTTGCCGGTCTTGGGAAGCTCGCTGGTCGTCGCCGCCCACTTGACCGTCGGGCGGATCGCCGCCATGTCGACACGCTCCCGATAGCGCTCGACAACGTCGAACAGATGGTCGATCAGGGTCATGGAGAGCAGCGTCGGCTTGAGCCCGAGAGCTTCCAGCGCGGTGTGGACGACCTTGTAGTAATGGTCGTAGATCTCGACGCGGGGATTCTCGGTGTGCTCGATCGTGGCCGTGCCGGGGAACTCGTTGACGATCGTCTCGGCGATCTCGTTGATCGACATGGTCTCGGTCATCTGGTTGAAGACGCGGAACTCGCCGCGATCGGCGGGATTCTCGGACGCCAGCCGGATGCACTCGACCGTGTCGACGATGTTGATCAGGCCACGCGTCTGCGAGCCGTTGCCATAGACGGTCAGCGGATGACCGAGGACCGCCTGGATGACCATCCGGTTGAGCACCGTGCCGAACACGGCGTCGTAGTCAAAACGTGTGGCCAACCGGTCGTCGAGCTTGGTCTGCTCGGTGTCGGCGCCGTACACCACACCCTGGTTGAGGTCGGTGGCACGCAGCCCCCAGATCCGGCAGCCGAACTCGATGTTGTGGCTGTCGTGGACCTTGGAGCAGTGGTAGAACGAGCCAGGCTTCTTGGGATAGATCATCCGGTCCTTGCGGCCCTTGTGCTCGATCTCGATCCAGCCTTCCTCGATGTCGATGTTGGGCTGGCCGTACTCGCCCATCGTGCCCAGCTTGACCAGGTGAATGTCGCGATCTACGTCGGCGATCGCGTACATCACGTTGAGGTTGCCGACGACGTTGTTGGTCTGGGTGTAAACGGCGTGCGCCTGGGAGATCATCGAGTACGGAGCGGCGCGCTGCTCGGCGAAGTGGACGATCGTGTCAGGATGAAAGTCGCGCACCATCTGGTGCACGAAGTCGGCTTCGCGCAGATCGCCCACGTAGGACTTGATCGACTTGCCGGAGATCTCGCTCCAGGCGGTGAGACGCTCATCGAGCGTGGAGATGGGGATCAGGCTCTCCACCCCCATCTCGACGTCATAGCCACGGCGGGCGAAGTTGTCGTTGACGGCTACATCGTGGCCGAGGTTTGACAGATGTAGCGCGGTCGGCCACCCGAGGTAGCCGTCACCGCCCAGAACCAAGACTCGCATACGGACGCTCCAATACCTTCACTTGACATCAAGATCTTCAGCACTCTCGGCCTGGCAGAACTACCCGTCACGCGGCCAAATGCAACGATCGCTGGCCTAAGAAGCGCACGAGAATAGCCGACCGGGCTAACACAAGTAGGCCCGGAGCCACATAATGTTACGGAAACGTTATGCGATCCGCTTCTGGCCAGGCGGAGCCTTTAGCAGCAAATGCTACCTTCGGCTGCGCCCGTGACGGAGCAGATCCTCAACGCCCCGCCGCCGATCCGCCTCCGCTCGCCGGACGGCAACCCGCTGTTCTTCCTGCTCGGGCTCCCCGACCGCGTGCGGACCGCCGCGCAGGCCGCACGCTGCCGGGACCTCGCGCTACGGACATGAGCCCGGCCGCTCGCGGCCCCACCCGCGCTCCGCGACGCCGCCGAGCCATCGGGCACCGAGGGCCAAGCCGCCAGGTTCGGCGCCGGCGCCTGGCCCTTGGTGGGGCCGGCCTGGCGGTGCTGGTGGCCGCGCTGATCTCTGCGCTGGGCGGTGGCGGACTGCCGCGTCTGCCGCGTCCCGGGCCGGGACCGTCGGTCCAGGCCGGCAATCCGTTCGGCTACTCAACCTCGCAGGCAGCCCAGTTCGTCGCGCGGGCGACCGCCGGCAGCGCACATGTGCTGTTCACCAAGAGCCCCGGCGGCGTGATCGCCACCGCGGCGCGGGTGGCCGCTTACCGGCGGCTGATCGACCAGGCGACAGCCGGGACCGGAATCGACCCCAATCTGCTGGAAGGTCTGGTGTTCGTCGAGAGCGCGGGGCGCCCGCAGATCATCGCGGGCTCCGATCCGGCGGATGCCGCCGGGCTGACCCAGATCCTGGCCCAGACCGGCCAGTCCCTGCTGGGCATGCACATCAACCTCGCGCGCAGCCGGCAGCTCACGACCGAGATCGCCAACGCCGGAGCCTACGCAACGCTCACACGGCTGCTGGCGCGCCGCGCCGCCATCGACGACCGCTTCGACCCGCCCAAGGAACTGGCCGCCACGGTCCGCTATCTGCAGCTGGCCCAGCGACAATTCGGCCGCGCCGACTTGGCCATCGTCTCCTACCACATGGGCATCGGCAACCTGCAGCAAGTGCTCGACGACTACAACGGCGGTCGCCCGGTGCCCTACGCGCAGTTGTACTTCGACACCACACCGACCCGCCACGCGGCGGCCTACGACCTGCTCAACGGGTTCGGCGATGACTCCTCGCTTTACTACTGGCGCGTCCTCGGAGCGGTGCAGGTGATGGCGCTCTATCGCCATGACCGCGGCGCCCTGTACCGCCTGGCCAGACTTCAGACGGCCACCGATTCTGCGGCCGAGGTCCTGCACCCGCCCGATCGCACGCCGAGCTTCTCGGACCCCTCCATGCTGGATCAGGCCTACCAGAACCGTACGGTCGTGCCGCTACCTGCCGACCCGGCACGGCTGGGCCTGGCCTACGGCGCTCAGATGGGCGCGTCGGCCACGAGCGTCGGCGCGCCCGTGGCGCTCTACCGGGGTCTTCGCCCGACGGCACTGGCGATGCTGATCGGCATGGCACACGACGTGCGCGCCCTGACACGCGCGTCGGCGCCGCTGACCGTTGCGAGGGCCGTCACCGACACGCGCTATCAGCGTGCGATCGGGATTTCGGACCCGCCCGCCACCACCGGTTACAAGTTCGCGCTGTTGCGGCGCTACGCGAACGTCCGCCAGGCGACAGCACTGCAGGACGTGCTTGACCGGCTGCAGGCGCTCAACCTAATCGCCTGGGCGCGCGAGCCGACCACGATCGAGGTTACCGTCGCCTCCGACGCGGCCGGCGTGATCGCGGGCGGGGCCTAGCCCGGCCGGCTGTATCGGTGTAGGTTTGCGACGTGACCGACGCCGTCCGCATCGCTGAGGAGTTGCTGGACGGACTTCCGGACTTCGCCTTCAGGGCGCATTACCGAGAACTCGACGGGCTGCGCCTGGCCCATCTCGATGAGGGGGCGGGCCCGCCGGTGCTCTTCTGCCACGGCGAGCCGACGTGGTCGTTTCTGTGGCGCAAGGTGATCCCGCCGGTTCTCGACGCGGGCTACCGGTGCATCGCGCCAGATCTGCCCGGATTTGGCCGCTCGGACAAGCCGGTGGCGCTGGACTGGTACAGCTATGACCGGCACACCGAGGCAGTCGCAGCGTTGCTGGAGGAGCTTGATCTTCACGGCGCGACGGTGGTCGTTCACGATTGGGGCGGACCGATCGGACTACGGCTGGCGGTGGAGCATCCCGAGCGGATCGCCAAGCTCGTGGTGCTCGACACGGGACTGTTCACGGGCCATCAGCAGATGACCGACGCCTGGCTGGCGTTCCGGGATTTCGTGGCCCGCACCGAGGATCTGCCCGTCGGCTTCCTGGTCAAGGGTGCGTGCGCGCGTGACCCGGGTGAGGCCGTGATCGCCGCCTACGAGGCGCCGTTTCCCGACGCAGCGTCCAAGGCCGGGGCTCGGGCGTTTCCGCTGATCCTCCCCACCTCGCCGACGATGCCGGGGGCGGCGGCCGGCCAGCGCGTGCTCGACGCCCTGCGGGGCGATCAGCGTCCGAAGCTGATCCTGTGGGCCGACTCAGACCCCGTCCTGCCGCTGAAGACCGGTCGGCGCTTTGCCCAGGCGCTTGGAGCCGAGGTCGATCACGTGATCGCCAACGCCGGCCACTTCCTCCAGGAGGACGCGGGTGCCGAGATCGGGGCGCTGATCGCCGCCTGGCTGCAGTCGGGCGTCTAGTGCCGTGATTCAGAAAGTGCGCGCCAGCCTCCCGAGATCTCGAATCACGACACTCGCGCGCTGCGCCGCGCTCAGACGACCTGTGTCTCGCGTTCGGACGGTTCCGTTTCGCCCGGCGCGTTGGCCGAGGTCTCGGCCGGAGGTGCCGCGGCCTCGGTCTTGGCCGGCATGGTCCCCGGCGTCGTCGCAGCCGGCGTCGTCGCAGCCGGCGTCGTCGCAGCCGGCGTCGTCGCAGCCGGCGTGCCGGGCGCCTGGTCGTCGGTCCCGCTGATCGTCCTGCGCATCCGTGCCTCGTATGCCGCACGCGCGGACTGGTCGGGCGCTGCCAGCACCTGGTCGGCCTTCAGCAGCCTGGCGAGCGCGTCCGCCGTGCGGAGTGGCAGCAGCGCTGTCAGACGTATCGTCGCACGCATCGACTTCGGCACATAGACCTCGAAGCGTCCCGTCTGGAGCGCCTCGACGATCGCCTCAGCTACGTCCTCGGGCTCGGGTGTCTTGAGTCCTCGCATTTGCGGAACTCCGGAGTACAGCTCTGTATTGACGCCAATCGGCATCACAACAGTTACTTGGATGCCCGACCCGCGCAACTCCTGGCGGAGGGAGTCGCTCAGGCCAACGACGGCGTGCTTGGTGGCGCTGTAGGTTGCGCCATTTACGGCGCCGCCCTTTCCGGCAATCGAAGCGATGTTGACGAGGTGGCCGCTGCCACGCCGTGTGAACCGCTTCAGCGCCAGCTTGGAGCCGAAGATGACGCCGTGCAGGTTGATGTCCACCATCCGCCGCGCGGTGGCGTCGGTCTCATCGACGAACGGACCGATCGGCATGATGCCGGCGTTGTTGATCAGCACGTCGAGCGGTCCCAGGCGCGTCTCGACCTCGGTCAGGAAGCTCTCAAAGCTCACCGGATCGGTGACGTCGACCGCCAGGCCGACCGTCTCGGCGCCCAGCTCCCGCGCCGTCTGCTCGGCCAGCGGTGCCTCGATGTCGCCGATCGCCACCCGCGCGCCCTGCCGGATCAGCGCCGCGGCCGTGGCCCGACCGATCCCGCGCCCCCCACCGGTGATTGCCACTACCTGCCCGGCCAGCGATCGTGGGGCCTTCGCCATGATTCATCCTCCTGATTGGATCGGTGGCGCGATGCGCCGGTCGTTGGTATAGGACAGTACCGCGCCACGACGGGCGGCGTCTTCAGTGGATCATGCGGATATCCTGCGTCATGGTGGCCCATTTCCGCTACGACGGGCAGGGACTGGCCTACACCGTGTACGGGTCCGGCTCCCGCACGACGGTGCTGATGCCCGGACTGCTGCTGTCGCAGAAGATGCAGTCGCGGCTCGCGCGCGAGCTCGCCACCACTGACAACCGCGTGGTGACCTTCGACCCGCTCGGCCACGGTGACTCCGACCGTCCGCGGGACATGTGGCGCTATTCGATGTCGGCGTTCGCCAAGCAGGCCGTCGCCCTGCTCGACCACCTGGAGGTGCCCACAGCGGTGATCGGCGGCACCTCGCTGGGTGCCAACATCACGCTCGAGATCGCCTCGCTGGCTCCAGAACGGGTCCGCGGAATGATCATCGAGATGCCCGTGCTCGACAACGCGATCCCAGCCTGCGCGGCGGCCTTCACCCCACTCCTGTTCGCGCTGACGTTCGGCGAGCCCGTGATGAAGATGATCGCCCGGGGGGTAGCGCTGATCCCCCGCGCCCGCGTGCCGTTCCTGGCCGAGATCGGGCTCGACGCGATCGCCCAGCCGCCGGGCCCCAGCGGGGCGGTGCTGCAGGGCATCCTGTTCGGGCGCACCGCGCCGGACCACACCGAGCGCTGCACCTTCACGGCGCCGACGCTGGTGATCGGACATCCGCGCGACCCGTTGCATCCGTTCTCCGACGCGGACATGCTCGCTTCCGAGCTTCCCAATGCGCGCCTGATCGACGCCAACTCGATCATCGAGCTGCGCCTGCGGCCCAAGCGCCTGACGGCGAAGATCGCCGACTTCGTGGGCGATTGCTGGAGTGAGCCGGTCTCGGCACGCGGGACCGGCCGGCGCCCCGCCGCGCGCGCGTCCTGAAGCAGCGGCGGCGTTCTAGTGTCGTGATCGACACTAGGCAGGCCAGGAACGTGGTGGCCGCGAGCCCGAGGGCTCGCGCCAACTGACCGATTGGGGCGAGCCGCCGATCTACGACCAGGACGCGCTCTACGACACGATCGACGTGCTGGTGGAGATCGCCGACGCTCGGGGCGTGTCCGCCGCCCAGGTCGCGCTGGCGTGGCTGCTGGGTCGCCCGAGCGTGAGCTCGGTGGTGATCGGTGCGCGAACCGATGAGCAGCTCGCCGACAACCTCAGGGCGGCCGACCTGGAGCTGTCAGATGCCGAGCGCGACCGTCTGGAACAGGTCAGCCGCCCACCGCTGCTGTATCCGTACTGGCACCAGCGCAGGACGGCGGCCAATCGCCTGAGCCCGGCAGACCTGTCGCTGCTGGGGCCCCATCTGCAGTAATCGGCCCTCCGACGCGGGGCCGCTAACGCGGCGCCGGCGGTCCGGGCGGGTCGACGATGTCCCGCCCGGTGGGCGCCAGCTGCTCGTCGAGCTCCAATTGCCAGTAGTAGCGCGTGAATGTGACGCCGGCGCGGAACTCGCCCACGTGGGGCTCGGGCCGCTCGCCTCTGGCCATGCGTACGATCAGCTCCGGG
The DNA here is from genome assembly GCA_937888775.1 of uncultured Actinomycetes bacterium. The sequence goes on from CALAQT010000288.1 coordinate 14,916, forward strand.
TAGGAACGACCCGGCAGGGCGGCGTACATCGGCCCGGGAAAGGCCCCACCGAAGCGGGTGTTCACATCGGTGATGCCCAACCCGATCTGGACGTCACGAAACACCTGGACGGTGCAGGGTCCGCGCACACCGAGCGCCTCGACGACGCGCCGGCCCAGTTCGATCAGCTCCGGGTCGGCGATCACCGTGCCCTTGATCGACTCGCCCCCCCGGGACTCGATCATCGTGCGCGGGATCGCGTTCAGGCAGCGGCCCCCGGGATCCGACAGGCAGTCGATCGAGAACTCCGGGCCGTCCATCAGCCACTGGACCATCGTCGGCTCGGATACGTAATCGACGAAGAACTCCGCTGCGCGTGCGTCGTCGGCGCGATGGATCGAGCGCGCGCCCGAGCCCTGGCGCGGCTTGACCATCACCGGGAAGTGGTCGACCGGCTCGCCGGGGAGCACGGTGGGCGGCGAGGGCAGCCCTAGATGCTCCAGCAACCGGTGCGCCTCGTACTTGTCAAACGTCGCCCGGGCGATCTCCGGGTCGGGCACGAGCGCGGGCAGCGCTCCGGCGGCGCGCGCGTGGGCCAGCACCTCGATGTCGAGGTCAGTCAGCGGGATCACCGCGCCAACGCCCCACTGCTCGCACAACCGCGCCAGCGCCGGGACGTAGCCGGGGTCCTCGATCCGGGGCACCGAACAGCGGTGATGCGCCGCATACTGAGCAGGGGCCAGCGGGTTGGGGTCGGCCGCAACGACGGTGGCGTGCTGGGCGAACGCGGACACGATGTCGTAGCGCTTTCCGACCCCGGTCAGCAGGACCGCTACGTCACGCTCGGAGGCTGCCATCCGCCCGTGTCTCCCTTGTAGAGGCCCCGACCGCTGAGCACCATCCGCACTGTCCGGGCCAGGATCCGGAGGTCGAGCGCCAGCGAGCGATGCTCGACATAGAACAGGTCAAGCTCGATGCGCTCCGGCCATGGCAGCGACGCGCGGCCGTTGACTTGCGCCCAGCCGGTGATCCCCGGCTTGACCGCCAGCCGCCCGCGCTGCCGTGGGGTGTACTGCTGGACCTGCACCTCCACCGTCGGTCGCGGCCCGACGATCGACATCTCCCCCCTGAGCACGTTCCACAGGTTCGGCAGCTCGTCGAGCGAGTAGCGACGCAACAGCACGCCCAGGCGCGTGATCCGGTCATCGCCGTCCTGGATCGCCAGCCCGGCGCCGGTGAACTCCGCCCCGGCGACCATCGTCCGCAGCTTGTAGATCGAGAACAGCGCGCCCTCACGGCCGACCCGCGTCTGGCGATAGATGGGATGCCCCGGGGATTCAAGCCCGATCGCCACCGCCAGCAGGGCGATCACCGGAGCCGACACGATCGATCCGATCCCGGCGATCGTCAGATCGAGCGCGCGGACCGGAATCGGCGCCAGCCGATTCCGCCAGGGAATCCGCTTCAACGGATTCCCCATCATCGGGTGCCCTCCGCCGGCTCCCAGCCGGCCCCGGTGCCATGCCGCAGCCAGTCCCACAGTCCCGCGGCCAGCGACGCAGTCGTCAGCACGTAGTAGCGCGCGATCAGCAGCGGCCGCGCCGGGATCGCTCCCGCCGCTGCCGCCGCCGCCAGTACCGCCAGCTGGATCGCCAGCGCGACCACGTACACCCAGCCGTGCCCGAGCAGCGCGATGCTGGCGCCCAGCGCCAGGATGTGCAGGAACGGCGAGACGTAGCGCAGCAGTCGGTGCGAGACGATCATCAGGGCGTACAGCGCCCCGTAGCCACGGGGCGAGAGCATGCCGCCGCGCAGGACAATCGGCCAGCCGTGGCTCATCATCCGGCGCTTTCGCGCGAACTCGCCCTCGATCGTGGGCACCATCTTCTCGGTCGCGCGCGCTCCGGGCGCGTACACGGCCAGCCAACCGCGCTTGACCATGTTGAACGGAAACGACAGATCGTGGCCCATGATCGGATCGACGATCAGGTAGGACTCGCGGCGGGTGGCGTAGATCGCCCCGTTGCCGCCGGTCACCGACCGGATCCGCGACTCCAGCGCGCGCACCGCCATCTCATAGCGCCAGTACAGCCCCTCCTGGTTGGTGCCGGCCTCATTGACAAACGCCACGTTGCCACACACGTAACCGACGCGGCGATCGGCGAACGGCGCGATCAGCTCCCCCAGAGCGGAGGGCTCCCAGTTCACGTTGGCATCCGAGAACGCCAGGATGTCCCCCCGCGCCCGCGCCACGGCCGCGTCCTGGGCGCGGATCTTGCCTCCGCGCGGCAACTCCAGCACGAGATCGGCGCCGGCGTCTCGTGCGCGCTGCGCAGTCGCATCCGGCGAGCCGTCGCAAGCCACCAACACCTCCAGTTGCGCGGGCGGGTAGTCGAGCGCTCGCAGGTTGGCGACCCGGCCGGCAATCACCTCCTGCTCGGCGTAGGCCGCCACGATCACCGACACGGCGGGAGGATCGGACGCCGCGACACTGACCGCGGGGGACAGCCGGCGGATCCGGGCCAGTAGTACGAGCACAGCGGCGTAGCCGGCCTGCGTGTAGAGCAGCAGCCCAGCCGAGAGCCAGAACAGGATCACCAGCGCCGTCATCGCGCGGGATTCTGGCGCAGGCGGCCTGCGCGGCGCGATCCCGGCCGGGCCCGAGGCCCGCTCGGCGTGGGATCAGCGGGCGTCGGCCCGGGCAGTTAGTTGCGCCAACAACTAACTGCTATCCTGTCTGGCATGGAATTAGGACTTGCCACTTTTGCCGACCTCAGTTCTCAAGTCAGCGGTGAGCAGCGGATGCAGGAGCTGCTGGAGGAGGCCGAGCTGGCCGACCAGCTCGGCCTCGATGTGTTCGCGATCGGCGAGCATCACCGTCCCGACTTCCTGGTCTCCTCCCCGGCCGTGGTGCTGGCCGCGATCGCGGTCAAGACCAGGCAAATCCGCCTCTCCAGCGCCGTCACCGTGCTCAGCTCCGATGACCCCGTGCGGGTCTTCCAGGACTTCGCCCACGTTGATCTGCTCTCGCACGGTCGGGCCGAGATCATGGCCGGCCGTGGATCGTTCACCGAGTCCTTCCCCCTGTTCGGGTACGACCTGGAGGACTACGACGAGCTCTACGCCGAGAAGCTCGAGCTGCTGGTGGCCCTGCGTGATTCGACGCACGTCAGCTGGTCCGGGCGCCACCGCGCGCCCCTCATCGACGCCGGTGTCTGGCCACGGCCAGTCCAGGACCGACTGCCGATCTGGATCGCCGTAGGCGGATCACCCCAATCGGTCGTGCGTGCCGGCAGCCTGGGGATGCCGCTGACGCTGGCGATTATCGGGGGTCAACCTGAGCGCTTCGTGCCACTGGTGGAGCTCTACCGCCGCGCGGCCGCGGAGGCCGGCCATGACCCGGCCCAGCTCAAGCTCGCGATCAACACGCACGCTTTCGTCGCGCCGACGAGCGCCGAGGCCGATGCGGCGTTCGCGGCGCCCTATCTGGCGATGATGAACCGGATCGGACGCGAGCGCGGCTGGTCGCCGGCGGGCCGGTCCGAATACGACGCTCTGCGCTCGCCGCGAGGGGCTGTCGCGGCCGGTTCAGCGGAGCAGGTCGCCGAGAAGATCCTTTTCGAGCACGAGCTGTTCGATCATCAGCGCTACATCGCCCAGATGAGCGTCGGCGCGGTCGCCCACCGCGATGTCATGCGCTCGATCGAGCTGTTCGGCAGCGAAGTGGCGCCCCTCGTGCGCGCAGAGGTCCAGCGCCGAGCGGTGGTAGCGGCTTAGCGGTGGTAGCGGCTTGGCGGTGGTAGCGGCTTAGCGTCTGCCCCGCTTGGTGCCGCACTTGGCGCGTGACGTTTGGTTGGGCGCCGGCGACGCGCGCACAGCGGGGGCAGACGCCTAAGCCGCACTCGTTGCTCCGCCGGCGGACGGCTGAGCCGCTCTCGTGGCTCTCGGCGGGGGCGGAGCCTACCCTCCGGTCAGCGACCGATACAGCGCCAGTGTTTCCCGGGCCGCCTCATCCCAGGAGTACGGCCCGGCGGCCGCTGACCGAGCCGCCGCGGCGAGCCGCTCCCGGGCCGCGGGATCGGCAAGCAGCTCCGTCAGCGCCGAGTGCAGCGCGTGCGGGTCGTCGGGGGTGACCAGGCGCGCGGCGCCGGTGGCGGCGACCTCCGAGAGGCCACCGATGTCGCTCACGAGGCTCGGCTTGCCGAACGCCAGCGCCGTGGCCAGGACACCGGACTGATCGAAGCGCTCGGTCCGCGAGTAGGGCAGGACGATCAGATCCGCACGGTCAAAGCAGGCCGCCAACTCAGGATCCGAGACGAACCGCGCGACGAAATGCACGCCGGGCGGCGCGAGCGCCCGCAGAGGCGCCAGCGCCATGCGTGGACGTCCGACGATCCACAGCTGCGCACCCTCGATGCCACGCCACGCCTCCAGCAGCGTCTCGATGCCCTTGTAGGGACGCAGCAGCCCGAAGAACAGGGCCACCGGACCCCTCGCCGGTGGCAGCTCAGGCGGGATCGGCGCCTGAGCGCGCTGACTGGTCAGGTGCTCCAACGCGCCGTGGTGAATCACGTGGACCTTGGCGGGGTCGATCCCCAGAGCGCTGACCAGCTGACCTCGGCCGTATTCCGAATGGACCACAAGCGCGTCGACCGCGTCATACAGGCGCCGCTGGGCTCGCACCTGTCCGGCTCGGGCCTCACGCGGGAGCAAATCGTGAGCGGTGAGCACGAGCGGTCGGCGCGGCAGCAGGTGCACGTCGAGCCACTGCATGGCCAGCCACTGGAAGTGCACCACGTCGGCGGCCCGCGCAGCGCGGCGGTAGCGGAGCATGTCCGGCCCGTGCGCGAGCAGCTTGGTGATCCGCCGGCGCCGGGATCCGGGCGCGCCGCGTGCGTGGCGATAGAACAGCCGGCGGACCGCATATCCGTCGGCCGGCGGGGCCGAGTCATAGGCGAACTCGCTGGTTATCAGCTGCACCTCGGCGCCGGCCCGCGCCAGCGCAGCGCACAGCGCGTGATCGTAGGGTGGCGTGTAGGCCGATGGATCAACGACCTGGACGCGCATCATGCCGCTCCGCGGCCGAACTGGCGACCGGCCAGCGCGGCCAGCCGACGGGCGACGAGATCGCACTCATGCCCACCGATCGGGACCACCCGCGCATCGGAGTCCTGGACGAGCCGCCGCACCGCCGGCGCCAATGCGGCCAGCTTCGGCTCGCCGGGGTGCCGGCGCCCCCGGTCCCGGACGCAGCGAAGCGGATGCCGGACCACCAAACTCGCCAGCGCCAGCGCCCGCGCGGCGCTGCCCTCGTCCTCCCGATAGTCGATCGCCAGCGCCCGCGCCGCTTCGCGCTCCAGCGATTCGGGGCGAGCCGCGGCTTCCACTCGGGCCCGGTCAAGCGACCGGGCGAACTCGGCCAGCGGGTCCCCCCGGGCGGGAAACCGTCCGGCGACAAGCACCACCGCGGCCGAGCCGGGGCGGGTGCGCCGACTCGGCGGTTGCCCCGGCGCAGGGCGGTTGGAGAGTGTGAAGCCGACCAGTTCCTGAACTCCCAGCAGCAGATCGAGTATCAGGTACCGGCCGTCCGCCGGCCGCGCGGCCTGCACCGCGGCGGACGCGTCCGCGGCTTCTGGCCTCGCCGCCGGCGCGGACACCTGAGGCGGCGGGAACACGTCAGCCGACACAGACACATCAACCGGCGCAGACGCGGTGACCGGCGCGGGCCCGCGCGGGCCTCCCCGCCTCAAGCCGCTTCGCAGTGCACCCCAGGCGCGAGCGCCGGCTCGGCGCGCCGCCGGTTCGGGCGCGAAGCCCTCA
>CALAQT010000289.1 GCA_937888775.1 uncultured Actinomycetes bacterium
CCACCGAGATCTACACTCTTTCCCTACACGACGCTCTTCCGATCTCGGCGCGACAGCGAGCTTGGTGGCCTTCAGGGCCTTGGCGCGGAGCGCACGGTGGGCGGCGAGCGCGGCGGTGGCTGCGCGGTGGGCGGCGGAGTCGCCGGCGCTGATCGGCTGCGCCTGCTCCTGGGCGACGACGGGTTCGCGTGCGGGCGTGCGCGTCTGGACGCTCGCATACGTGCGTGCGATGTGATGAGCGTGGTGAGCGGGCACGACGGCGTGGTCGGCGGCGACTGCGCCCGCCGTGACGAGCGCCGCGGCGGCGAGGCCGGCGACGGCCTTGGTGGCGAGCGCGCCCGCCCCGGCCGTCATGAGGCCGCCGGTGAAGCTCGCTCCGCCGGTCGCGGCGACTCCGGCCGTGGCTCCCGCCCCGACCGTCGCACCGGCGCCGCCCGCGACGTGGGCACCGCCCGCCGAGGCGGTCGAGCCGAGCTTGGCGAGCAGCAGCTTCTTGACGAGCAGCAGCGGGCCGACCGGCATGATCACGGCGAGCGCGTGGTTGTTGTCCTTCAGCTGCTTCTTGAAAGACATGCAGCGCTCGCACCCGCGCACATGGCGGCGCGCGGGCGTGCTGAGCTTGGTGAGCCCCTCGGCGGTTTCGCCCAGCTCCAGGCGGACCTCCTCGCAGCTGAGCTGCCGCGCCTCGGCGGCCTCGGCTAGTGAGATGCGCGCGCGCACGAGCAAGGACTTCACGGAGGGCACAGTGGTCTCCATGGCCTCGGAGATCTGTTCGTAGGAGAGCGCGTCGATCTCGCGCAGCAGCAGCGCCGTGCGCTGGGTCTCGGGCAGATCATGCACGTCGGCGATGAGCTCGCGGAAGCTCTCCCTGCGCAGCACCTTGTCGCTCGTCGAGAGGCCGTTCTCGGCGAAGTGGATGTCCATCGAGTCGACGCCGGTGGCGGTGGCGCGGCGCAGGTGGTTGAGCGAGCGGTTGCGCGCGATGCGGTAGAGCCACGGCCGCACGTTGATCGCGCGGTCGTCGGCGAGCACGGCGTTGAAGGCGGCGGCGAAGACCTCCTGGAGCACGTCCTCGGCATCCTCCTTGGAGGCGAGCATGTGCCGGCAGAAGGAGAGCAGGCGCGTGTTGTAGCGCGCGCACAGCGTCTCGAAGGCAGCATGCTGCCCGCGCCGCGTGAGCGCGATCAGCCGCTCATCCGACTGCAGCCGCAGCAGCGCTGACGGACCCCTGAGGCCCGGCATGGTGCCGGTATGTGTTAGGGCGGAAACCTCCACGGACCCTCCAATTGGCTTCGTCCAGAGCTAAAGACACCGTAGCGACCGAATAGTTGCGGGAGATAAAGACGCAGGCGGGGCTGAGAAACGCCGTGCAGCGCGGGCAATGGACACGCAGATGGGCCTGCGACGCGGGGTTTTCCCGCAATTGCGGGGCGGCAGCCGGGTGGGGGTGCGGCTCGCTCGCCGCTTGGGCGGTGTCGGTGGCGGGAGGGGCCACCCGGACGTGTCCGTTGATTCAGCCGCTGCGCGGTGTCCCGGGATCGTGTCACCCGCACGATACGATCGCACCGCCCGGGTGGACAAACTGGCAAAGTCAGCGGACTTAAAATCTGCCGCCCGTGAGGGCCTGCGGGTTCGAATCCCGTCCCGGGCACCTGCGAAGGGGAACGGGTAGAGTCGCGCGCATGGCCACAGAGAGCGCTGAGCGCGCGCAGCAGACGAACACCTTCCACGGCGGGCGCCTGATCGCCCGCAGGCTCAAGGCTCACGGCGTGAGCAAGCTGTTCACGCTCTCGGGCGGGCACCTGTTCTCGATCTACGACGGCTGTCGCGAGGAGGGCATCGACATCGTGGACGTCCGCCACGAGTCCACCGCGGCGTTCGCCGCGGAGGGCTGGGCGAAGGTGACGCGCGAGCCCGGCGTGTGCGCGCTGACGGCGGGGCCGGGCGTGACGAACGGGATGAGCGCGATGGCCTCCGCGCAGGCGAACCACTCGCCGATGGTGATCCTCGGAGGGCGCGCGCCGGCGATGCGCTGGGGGCAGGGCTCGCTGCAGGAGATCGACCACGTGCCGTTCGTGCGACCGCTGACGAAGCTCGCGGCGACGCCGGGGAGCACCGAGGAGATCCCCGGGCTCGTCGACGACGCGTTCGCCGCTGCGATCGCCCCGCACGGCGGTCCTGCGTTCGTGGACTTCCCGATGGACTACGTGTTCATGGAGGCCGCTGAGCCCGAGCCCGCGGATGAGCCGGGCGCGACCGAGGCCGGCGGCAGGGGAGCTCCGGCGGCGTCGATCGAGCGCGCGGCCGAGCTGCTGCGCGCGGCGGAGCGTCCGGTGATCATGGCGGGCACCGACCTCTACTGGGGTCGCGGCGAGCAGGAGCTCGTGGCGCTGGCCGAGGCGCTGCGCATCCCCGTGTTCCTCAACGGCCTGGCGCGCGGGTGCATAGCGGCGGATCACGAGCTGTTCTTCTCGCGCGCGCGCCCGCAGGCGCTCAAAGGGTCCGACGTGGCGCTCGTGGTGGGTGTGCCGATGGACTTCCGCCTCGGCTTCGGCGCGTCCCTCGGCGAGGACACGGAGATCGTGGTGATCGACTCGGCCGAGCCCGACCGGCGCCATCCGCGGCCGGTGGCGGCAGAGTGCTACGGCGCGGTGGGCGCGACGCTCGCCGACCTGCGGGAGGCCGCGGGCGCGCGTGCGCTGCCGAGCGAGAGCTGGATCTCGGGGCTGCGCAGCGCCGAGACCGAGCACCGCGACGGCGAGCGCGCCGAGATGGAGGACCCCAGGGGCCCGCTGCACCCGATGCGCCTCTACGCGGAGCTCGCCTCCGTGCTCGACCGCGACGCGATCGTGATCGGCGACGGCGGCGACTTCGTCTCCTACGCGGGACGCGTCGTCGACAGCTACCAGCCCGGGTGCTGGCTGGACCCGGGTCCCTTCGGCTGCCTCGGCTCGGGGCCCGGCTACGCGCTCGCGGCGAAGCTCGCGCGACCGGAGCGCCAGGTGGTGCTGCTGCTCGGCGACGGCGCGTTCGGCTTCTCGGGCATGGAGTTCGACACACTCGCGCGCCACGGCGTGAACGTGGTGGGCGTGATGGGCAACAACGGCATCTGGGCGCTCGAGAAGCACCCGATGGAGTTCCTCTACGGCTACTCCGTCGCGGCCGAGCTGCGACCGGGGACGCGCTATGACCAGGTCGTGGAGGCGCTCGGCGGCCACGGCGAGCTCGTGGAGCGCCCCGAGGACGTGCGCGCGGCGCTCGAGCGCGCCTTCAGCGCGGGCAAGCCCGCGCTGGTGAACGTGCTCACGGACCCCACGGTCGTCTACCCGCGGCGCTCCAACCTCGCCTGAGGCGGCTCCGCCTGCCCAGGCGACGCCGCCCCGGCTCCGCGCGCTCAGCCCACGCCGGCCAGGCGCAGGGCGCCGCCGTAGAGGATGTCGTGCTCGGAGACCTCCACCTGCTCGAGCTCGAACGAACGCATGGCCTCGGAGAGGACGATCATCCCCGCCACGATCGTGGGCGCGCGGTCGGGGTGCAGGCCCACGACCCGGCGGCGCTCCTCTTCGTGCATGTCCGCCAGGCGCGCGAGCAGCAGTTCGACGGTGGCGAGCTCCAGCGTGTAGCCGTGCACGCGGGCGGGGTCGTAGGGGTCGAGCGCCTGATCGATCGCGGCCGCCGAAGTGGCGGTGCCGGCGACGGCGATGCCGAGGCCGACGGGTGCGCGCTCGGCCGCGGGCAGGCCCTCGAGCAGCGCTGAGCGCACGTCGCGCGCGAGAGCCTGGAGCTCGTGCGAGGCGGGCGGGTCGGTGTGGATGTGGCGCTCGCTCATGCGCACCACGCCCACGGGCAGCGAGACGTGGAAGCCAGCCTCGCGACCGCGGCCCACGATGAACTCAGTCGAGCCGCCGCCGATGTCGATCACGACCGTCGGCTCGCTCGGCGCGGCGCGCCCGGACATGGCGCCGAGGAAGGAGAGCTGGGCCTCTTCCTCGCCGCGCAGCACGCGCGCGTCGAGGCCGTAGTCCTCGCGCACCCTCGCGGCAAACTCCGCGCCGTTCGTCGCGTCGCGCACAGCGGAGGTGAGCACGGCCATGTTCGCGGAGCAGTTGTTCGCGTCGATCGCCTCACGGTATTCCCGCAGCCGCGCGAACACGCGATCGGAGGCCTCCTGCGAGAGGCTGCCCTCGGCGTCCACGCCGGCGCCGAGGCGCGTGACCTCCGAGCGCCGCAGCACTTCGGTCACCGCGCCGGTGACCTCCTCCACATCGGCGATGAGCAGCCTCGTGGAGTTCGTCCCTATGTCCACCACCGCCACGCGCACAGCGAGGATGCTAGAGGGGCGCGCAGCCCGAGGCGCTACGGGCGAGCGACCTCGCGCGAGCCGGCCCTTTGGCGCGTTGTTTGCTAGAACATGAGTAGCGACGCGGGGTGGAGCAGTCTGGTAGCTCGTCGGGCTCATAACCCGAAGGTCGCGGGTTCGAATCCCGCCCCCGCTATGAAGAAAGGCCCTGGTAACCGGGGCCTTTTTTCGTGGGTTGGGTCTGACGTCGGCTCGGCAAGGTTCCAATAGGGTTCCGTTTGCGCGTTCGCTGGAGCCGTTGGTGAGCCAGTGCGGAGCCACGGGGTGGGCGTCGGGGATCGCCATTGCCAGCATCGATGCCGTCGCCTCGATGTTGCTGGTCGCGTCCGTAAGAGCAGCGGCCGAGCGGCACTTCACCGAGCTGTTCGCGCTGCTGGACAGGACGATCGGCGGCTGAGGGCGACCCGGCGTCGCAGGCCGGATCCAGCTACCGCACGCGGATCTTCTGCTGGCGGGGTGCTTGCGCTTGCCGGCGATCGTCTCGGTCGCTAGGCATTAGTCATTGGCGTGGTCGAGGGCCGTTGGCCGGCCGGTCGCAGCTTCAAACGCTGTCTCCCCGATAAGCCGAGAGTCGGAACGCCGTGAATATCCCGAACCGCTAACAGCGGGTGCCACAGCAACGAAATGCGCCTGGCGCCCCGTTTTCCGGGGCCTTTGCGCGCTCTCGGCCGCGTAGAGGACCACTCGCGTGGACTCTGTGTTTCGGTCGCACTGCTCACCGGACTGCTCACAGCCCATCCTGTGAGCAGTCCGCTGGGAGCAGTCCGGCAAGGCACGGCGGATCTCGATGCGACGCCGAGCCTCGGTCGCGTCCGGCACAACGGGCGAGTTCGACAGGACCGGCAGGCCTCGGTGCCCCGGCTGAGCACGTGCTGAGCGTCTTTGGGGAATCGTTGCAGCCCGTACCGACCACGCTGCGTGACTTGGGCGTCTCCGTCCGCCGGTCCGGAATCGGACGCCCCGTGGCGACACCTTCGGTCTCGATAGGTGGGGGCTGCCCCATCCAGAAGGGCCGTAGCACCACGAGGCCACACTGTCCGTTAGATTGCGCGGTCGAGGAACCTTCGAATGGCGCATCTTCGGAAAATCACGATCGCCGGACTCTTCGGCCTCTACGATCACGACCTAGATCTGCGTCAAGATCCGCCGCTCACGATTGTCGCGGGGCCGAACGGCGTTGGGAAGACGACGCTACTGCGACTGACTACCGCGCTGCTCCGGGGCGCCTATCGAGAGCTGCTGCGGTACGAGTTCGGGACTCTCTCGGTTGAAAACGAGCTAGGCGCGACGATCGAGGTAGAACGCACGGCAGAGCGTGATCTGCCCAGCGAGGCAGCGCTATTCACACTTCGATTCCGTCACGGCGTCGGGCCACCACAAGAGGCAACAATCGAAGTGCAGCCGCCGGTAGCTGACTTGATAGCGATGCCTGACTTCCTTGAGCACTACGACTCAGAAACGTTTGTCGACGTTCGCGATGGCGAACTGATCAGCGAAGACGATGTGCTGTTGCGCTGGGGTGGGCGGGTGCGCGAGCCGATTCGCCCGCCGACGCCTCCGGACTGGTTTCACGCCGACGAATGGCGAGTCGACTTCATCGAGACAAAGCGGCTCGACACACTCCTCTCGAGTAGCCTAGTCGCGAGGCGGCCGGGTCCACGTCTGGGCCCGGGGGTCGCACATGTTGAACGCCGGGGATCACCAATCAACCGATACCTTCAGGTTGTTGCGAACTCTCTCGAAAATGCGCGTCTCGAGTCCGCGCGCATTAATCAGGCGCGTACAAGCACTGTGGCGCGGAGGCTGCTAGGCGAATACAGCAGTAAGACCGTCAACGTTGGGCGACTCCGTGAGCGGTACGCACAAGTTGAACGTCATGCGGCTGCCCTCACGGCAAACGGGCTACTCTCGGACAGCTTGGCGGCGCTTCCAGGGGGCAAGCTAAACCCGACGCAGAAGCGCTTCTTTGAGATGTTTCTCGACGACTTCGAGGCAAAGCTCGAGCCGCTCGATCCAGTGTCGGAAAAGCTCGAGCAGCTGAGATCCATCATCGGGCACAAGTTCTTGAACAAGGAGCTCGCAATCAGCCCCGAGCATGGCCTGACGTTCGCTGTTGAGCCCGCGGGCAACGAGATCGTCGCGGACTCCCTCTCGTCGGGGGAGCAGCACGAGCTGGCGCTGATTTCGCGTCTGCTCTTCGACGAGCGCGCTGGGACGACCGTCTTAATCGACGAGCCCGAGCTTTCGCTTCATGTCAGTTGGCAGCACGAGATGGTGGAGGACCTGCTGGAGATTGCGAGGGTGTCGGACGTGTCCTTCGTGCTCGCGACTCATTCGACCGCGATCATCAACAATCGTTGGGACATAGTTAATGAGCTAGGCCCACTCGATTTTTCTCCTGACGAGCGGGGGCAACACAAGACGAGTGTCGCGACGTAGGGGAGATGGCGACGAGCCTCCAAACGGTCGTCGACCCTGTTGGGGACCTTGTCTCCCGCCTGCGACTCGACCGTTCTGCGCGAGCACGAGGCGCAGTCGTCGTGGAGGGACCGTCTGATCAACGTGCCTACTCGAGAGCCTTTGGCATCGACAGGCGAAACATCTTTCCCGCCGCGGGGCGGATCAATGTGCTTGGCGTCGCACGGGTATTAGCGGAGCGGCCCTTGAGTGGTGTGACTTGCGTTGTCGATCGCGACTTTGATGATGCCGCGTCTCGGCTCTCCGAGTTGGATTTCTTGGTCTTCTCTGATAACGCCGATATGGACATGATGTTGTTTGCGTCCGGGGTGTTAGATAGGGTGGTGGAAGCGTGGGGTACGCGAGCGAAGTTGAGGCAACTCGGAGGGACGGTCGCCCTCCGGACGCGCGTGTCGCAGTGCGTCGCGCCGCTATCAGCACTCAGGGCGGCGAACGTCGCCGAGCGATGGGGTGTCGCTTTCAGCACTTTGAAAGTCGTCGACGTAATCGATCAAGAGCTGCTAGAGCTAGAAATTCGCAGGGTGGCCGCAAAACTTGCTAACGCTCTTGTGTCGCCGGGCGAGCTGGAAGCGAGGAGTTCCGCTCAGCCGCCGACATGCCCCTCCACGGGGATGCCGCTGATGTCAGGCAAGGATGCGGCGGCGGCCGTGGATGCGGCGCTCAGGAAGCTCGTCGGAAACCTCTCGCATCAGCAGGTCAAGGACGGGGTGGTGGTTCGGAGCCTACGCGTGGGCGTCGGATATGGGGATCTCGCGGGTACCCCATTCGCCGAGCGCTTCGAGTCGGCCCTTGTGAGCGCTCTCGGACAGGCGACACCGGAGGGCGAGGGGTAGGGGAGACGCCGGTGTCGGCTTCCTCGGACTCGCGCTGGCCCCAGCCCTTGCCGACGTTTGTACGGTTCGCGGGGAGTCGTACGTGCCACGGCGCTAGTCGCGGTGCCGGTGGGGTGGGTGGAGCCTTTGGTCATCCTGATCTGGAATGGCCGCTACGAGGCGGACGCCCAGCCATGTCTCGGTGGCGCCAAGACGGCTGTCGTCGAAGGGATCTGCTCAACCTGAGGTGCGTTTGCTCTTTGCCTCCTCGTTGATGACCGTCTACGAGACTTCCACGGACCTCACGACTTGCAGGGTTTCTTGCCTGTCCCTGCGCGCCATGACTGCTCACAAGACTGCTAACAAACCCACGATTTGCAGGTCGAGGGTGTGCTCTCCGTAGCCGAGCAGCCCCAAGACGGGCATGATCAGCTGGCTGGCGATCGTCGCCTCGGGCTTGTCGGCCCAGTCGACGGACGCGAGGCGTTGAAGTGTCGGGTCATCCATTCGTAAGCGTCCTATCCGTGCAGCAAGCAGGGCACGGCCGTCACCACGGATCTGACCCGGAGGGGAGACGCCTCCGGGCCTCGTCCGTGGTGCCTCGGCAACAACCCGAGTCGCCCGTCGTATCTCCCGCGAGTCGAGCCTCACTACGAGAGAGGGATTCGACCGGCCACGACGCCCATCTATCGCCAACTCTACACTCATCGCAGGCGGAACGCGTACTCACCAAAGTCACCAACACACGTCCCATGCGATTGCTAGGATGCATTCATGCCCGAAACCGACGAGAGCCTGCTTAACGTCCGCGAGACCGCCAGGCGTCTCAGCGTGCACGAGAACACGATCCGCAATTGGGCTCGGGACGGCATCCTGCCGTCGGCCCGCGTGCCCGGCTCGCGCTTTCACCGCTTCCGCCTCGAGGACGTCGAACGGCTCGTGCGCGAGCGAGGGAAGGCGGTCACTTCCGTCGAGCGCGAACGGCGGAGCGTCGGCCCTGAGCTCGTCACGGCCACCCAGCTCCACCAGTGGGCGGAGACCCGCGATGCTCAGGGTACCTTTCCCGAGCTGATCCGCCGGCTCGTCGCCGCCACCCCGGGCATCACCGGCCTCTCGCTGCGTTCCGGCGACGGCGTCTCGGTCCCGGGCTGGGATGGACGCGCGTCCTCCCAAGGCGCCGCCTACCTTCCCGACGGCGAGCTTCGCTTTGAGCTCGGCGTCGGGCGCGATCCCAAGCGCAAGGCCGACGCCGACTTCGAAAAGCGTACGCAGAGCCCGGCCGGCGCCGACCCCTCGGACGTCGTCTTCGTGTTCCTCACGCCACGACGCTGGGCCGGGGCGGAGGCCTGGGCCGACGCCCGCCGGACCCAGGGGGTGTTCGCCGACGTCCGCGCTATCGACGCTGACGCCCTCGAGGGCTGGCTACAGGCCGCCCCCGCGGTCCACTACTGGATCTCGGAGCAGCTGGGCCGCTCGCCGATCGACGTGCAGACGCTCGAGCGCTGGTGGACCCGGTTTCGAGCACGCACCAAGCAGCCCCTGCCCTCGGCGTTGTTTCTCGCTGGACGCCAGCCTCATGCGGAGGAGCTCGCGGCTTTCCTCGACGGGCCGCCAGGCGTGCTTGCGGTCCAGGCTGACTGGCACGAGGAGGCGATCGCGTTTGTAAGCGCCGCAATCGAGACGCGCGATGACCCCGCCCCGACGCTCCTCCTCTCCACTCCCGACACCTGGGAGCGGGTCCTGCGCGAGTCCCACGGCGCACGCCTGCTGCCTGTGTTCGCCGACCCCGACACGAGCGCGGTCGAGAGTGGCGAACATCACGTCATCCTCCCCCTCGGACGGGGAGAGGCCACGAGCGCGAGGAAGCTTGCCCTGCCACGCCCGGGCAGGATCGCGGCGGCCGAGGCCCTCCGCGCGGCGGACTTCCCCTACGCCGACTGCGACGACCTCGCCGCTCTGGCGCGCAGGAGCATGCCCTCATTCATGCGCCGGTGTGCCCGCGACACGCGCATCGCCCGGCCCTCCTGGGCCGAGCCGGCCAACGTCGCGACAATCGCCCAGCTCGTGCTCCTCGGACGCTGGCGCACCACCGCCGGCGACACGGCGGTCGTCAGCAGCCTCGTGCAGCGCGACTGGGACTCGATCGAGCGCCTTCTCCTGCAGTGGCGCGAGAGCGACGACCCTCCGTTCGTCAAGTCCGGGAATCAGTGGCACGTGGCCTCTGCCGACGACGCATTCCTGTTCCTCAGCCCGAACCTCACCGCCGACGACCTCGAGCGCTGGCACGCGCTCGTCGCCGACGTGCTCCTGGTCGTCGATCCGCTGCTCGACCTTCCTCTCGATGAGAGGCCAACTGCCGGGCTGCGCGGCATCGAGCGCGAGCACTCACGCGAGCTTCGGGCCGGTCTCGCCGACGCCGTCGCCTTGCTCGGCGCTCTCGAGGACAAGCAGCTGGGCGACGGCAGGACCGGCGAAGAGCACGCCGCACGCGTCCTGCGCCAGCTCCTTCGTCAGGCCAACGCCGACGAGTCGGCACGCCTATGGGCCTCGCTCACTGATGTCCTGCCACGTCTTGCCGAGGCAGCACCGGAGGAGTTCCTCGAACTCCTCCGCGACGACCTCGCCCGCCCGGACCCGATCATGAGGCGCATGTTTCAGGACCAGGAGCGCGACTCCTGGCTGATCGGTTCATCCCCGCACACCGGCCTCTTGTGGGCTCTGGAGACCGTCGCCTGGTCGCGCAAGCACCTGCTCGACGCATCCCGAGCTCTCGCGAGGCTCGCCGAGATCGACCCCGGCGGGCGACTCTCAAACCGTCCGTTGCGAAGCCTGCAGGCGATCCTCGTGGGCTGGATCCGCCAGACTGAGGCCCCCCTCGCCGAGAAGACGAACGCGATCCGCACGATCTGCCACGAACGGCCCGGAGTCGGCTGGGATCTCATCCTCGCCCTCTGGCCCGAAGCCCATGCCGTCATCACACCTCCCGCGTCTCCCGAGCACCGCGTGTGGGCCCCGGACACCAGAAGCGTCCCGATCGCCGACTGGGTGCAGTTCATTGCCTGCCTCCTCGAGAACGCCACCGAGCTTGCCGGACACGACGTCGAGCGCTGGGCCAAGTTGTCCGAGCGACTAGGAGCGCTGCCGCCCAAACAGCGAACGGGGCTGATCGACGCTCTCGCCGACTTCGTACAGAGAAGCGAGCTCGCCGGCGAGGAGCGCCTCGCTCTGTGGGAGCGACTACGCAAGGAGATCGCCCGCCACCGCAGGTTCGCCGCCGCTGACTGGGCGATGGACGAGCAGGTCCTTACCCGACTCGACGAGATCGCCGTCGTCCTGAAGCCCAGCGCCAGCGCCGAGCGCAACGCGTATCTATTCGACGGGCACCCGGACATCCCCGGCGTCGACGTGCTCGACCACACCCGCTACGACACCAAGCTCACAGAGCTCCGCGAACAGGCCGTCCGCGAGGTTGTCGCCGAGACCTCCATCGACGGGCTGCGCACGCTCGCACTGCGCAGCCCCGCCCCCCGTCACCTCGGCTGGCACATCGCGAAGCTCGCCCCTGAAGAGCTCACCCCCGACCTGCTCGCCTGGCTCGATTCCGACGAGGACGCCCTCCGTATCGTCGCGTCCCAGTGGGCCACTGCCAACCTCTATGAGCAGGGCCCGCCGTGGCTGAGCAGGGCGCTTGCGCAGACCGCCGAGACCGCCACCGCACGGCGGACCGCCCTCGTGCTCAGCATGCCGCCCGTCCGTACGCTCTGGGACGCCCTCGCGCAGATCGCACCCGACCTCAGCGACACTTACTGGCGCCAGGCGCACGTCTGGCAGGTTCAGCCCGCCGACATTGAGCATGCCACCCGAGAGCTCCTCTCCCGCAACCGCGCCTGGATCGCCCTCGATGTGATCGGAGGACCCCTGCAGGGGCCAGACACCAACCTGAATGCGATCAACCCCTCGCTCGTCTGCGATGTTCTCGACGCGGCCCTCACCGCCCCACCGAGCGAATCGCAGTCCCAGGTACCTGGCTACGAGCTCGGACTGCTGCTCGACTACCTTGAAGCGCAGGGCGTCGAGTCCCAGCGGCTCATCCAATACGAGTACGCGTTCTTCCGGGTTCTGGAGGACATCCGCAAGCCCCGAGCGCTGTTCGCCGCACTCGCCAACGACCCCGGCATGTTCGTCGAGCTCGCCTGCCGCGTCTACCGCGCAAACAACGAGCCACCACGCAAGCTGAGCGACGAGGAGACCGCCCTCGCCACCCACTCGTGGTGGATCCTGCACGAGTGGCGAGAGCTCCCCGGGCGTCTCGAGAACCACGGGGTCGACGCCGAGCACCTCGGCACCTGGGTTAGTGCGGCGCGCGAGACGTTCGCCGAGCTCGACCGGGCTGAGATCGGCGACGAGCTCATCGGCCAACTCCTAGCCGCAAGCCCGGACGGCGAGGACGGTCTCTGGCCCGCCGAGCCCGTCCGGGATCTGCTCGAGAGCATCGCGAGCCCGCACCTCGAGTCCGGTGTCCATACCGGCGTCGTCAACGACCGCGGGTTTACGAGCCGCGGCGTGTTCGACGGCGGCGAACAGGAGCGAGACCTCGCCGCCCGCTACAACGAGCTCGCAACGCAAGCCTCCTCGAACTGGCCGCGGACGAGCCGCGTCCTCCGTCAGCTCGCTAAGAGCTACGAGCACGACGCCAGGCGCAACGACGAAGAAGCCGCCGTCAGGTCTAACACCTAGCAAGGGCGTGCAAGGACCCCGGCAGACGTGCGGGTGGGTCAGCCGCGCGGTTCGGCTCTACGGACGAGCTCGTTGATCATCGGCCGGCGGGTCTTGGGTGGCAGGCTGCGCAGGATTGCCGGCCGCTTGGCCGCCGGGAATATGCTCAGCATCTCAAGATCCCCGGTCACGGCCTGAAGCGCCGAGACCGCTTGGGCGAGCTCGTCGGACGGGGGCTGACGGTCGTGAAGCGCGAGCAGATGGTGGATAACCTGCACCGCGACAGCCTCGACTGGCGCGTCCTGGAACGTCCGCTCGGCAATCCTTCGCAGCGGGCGCGCGCCAGAACCCTCTGGCTTTGCGCTGATCTTGCGCGGAGACCACAAGCAACCGGGCGGGCCGCCGGGCGCCTGTCAGCCCGCCCGCCCGCGCGGTCACGTTGGCTTCCGCGCCCGCCGGCGGACAGCACGAAGAACGGACAGCACGAAGAACAGACCAGATGCACGGGTGTGCGGTCGCTGTGCGAGTGCTGTGCAATTCGTTGGCCGTTTTGGGGCGCTCAGGGTCATCACATATGTGATGACGGCAGCGAGCATCCCTGCGTCCGGAGGCGGCGGCTACGCCCGCTACCTGGAGAGCAAGACGGTCGCACCCGAACGCGGGGACTACTACCTGACCCCGGACGGCGAGATGACCCAGGCGCCGGGTCGTTGGCTCTCCGATAGGGAGACGCTAACGAGGCTCGGGGTGCAGGCGGGCGAGCCGGTCGATGGTGCGGACTTCATCGCGTTGATGGATGGTCGCCACCCGGGCACCGGCAGGTGGCTGCGACCCGAGGGCGCCGGTGGCGGCAGGGGTGGCGGGATCGACGTGACGTTCAGCGCCCCGAAGTCCGTCTCGACGGTGTGGGCACTCGGCGACCCGTGGCAGCGCGAGCAGATCGAGGCCGCGCACGCCAGGGCAGTGGAGAGCGCGGTCGGGTATCTCCGCGAGCAGGTTCCGGTCGTGCGCCGCCGCTACGGCGGCCAGGTCGTGGAGGAGCACGCCAAGGATGTCATCGCCGCGGAGTACCGGCACACGACCGCCAGGGGAGTCAGCGGGGCGCAGGCCCCCGATCCGCAATTGCACAGTCATGTCGTGATCAGCGGCGCGGTGAGGGAAGACGAGAGGATCGTCGCGATCGCTTCGCGGCCGATCTTCCGCTCGGCCCGCGAGCTTGGAGCGTTCTACCGCTCATCGCTCGCCGAGGAGCTGGCCGGGGAGGGCTATGAGATCGAGCGCGGGACGGGTAAGGACGGCCGGTACTTCGAGATCGCTGGGGTGCCACGCGAGCTGATCGAGGAGTTCTCAGGGCGCAGCCGCGAGGTCGCCAGAGCTGCGGAGCGTTTCCGTGCCCGCCACGGCCGGGCACCGGAGCGCGGCGAGCTACGCAACCTGGCGCTCGAGAACCGCCGCGCCAAGGAGCTGACGACCCGCGGGGACCTGCAGCGGGTGTGGAGCCAGACGGGCCGTCGCCACGGGTTCGGGCCCGACGAGACCGTGCGTCTGATCGGAGCGCCCGAACTGCCAAAGGTCGAGCGTCCCGTCGCGGATCGCATCGAGGCGAGGCTGACCGAGCAGCACGCCGTCTTCCAGGCACGTGATCTGCACGCGGTAGCGCTGGAGCAAACAGCCGGCGAGATGCCACCGGAGCAGGCGCTTGCAGTAGCTCGCGAGATGGTCCGTGACCGGCGGGTGCTCACCCTGGAGGGCGGGCGGATGACGACGCTCGCCGTGCGCGCCCAGGAGCAGGCGATCGAGCGCCGTGCTGAGCTGCTCGCCCAGCCAACGGGCCGGGATGTCGGCGAGCGCGCTCGCGCAAACGCCGTGCGTGAGGTCTCCGAACGCATCGGAGGCCCATTGAGCCCGGAGCAGAATCACGCGCTGCGAGTCCTCACGGGTCCCGAGCGTGCCGCGGTGCTCGTCGGCCCGGCCGGAACCGGAAAGGGCGTGGTGATCGACGCCGCCGCCCGCGCCGAGCAGCACGCCGGCCGCCACACGATCGGGATCGCCGTGTCCGGGTCCACCGCTGAGCGGCTCGGAGCCGACAGCCCAGCACTAACCGACCGGACGCTGACGCTCGACTCGCTGGCCGCCCGCGCCAAGACGGGGACCGTCGAGATCGGCCGGGCCACGACGGTCTTCCTCGACGAGGCCGGAATGGTCGATCACAAGCGCATGGATGCCCTCACCGAGCTGGTCGAGCGCTCCGGAGCAAAGCTGATCGCCGTCGGTGACGGCAAGCAGCTCCCCTCGATCGGGCCGGGCGGGATGTTCGACCGGCTCGCCACCCATACCCCAACCGCAGAGCTCACCGACATCCGCCGCACCCAGGACCCCGACGAGCGCAGGGCATGGGCCGCCCTTCGGGCCGGCGAACCTGAGCGCGCGATGGCGCACTACTTCAGCCGCGCACAGCTGCATTTCTCGGACACTCGCGACGAAGCCGGTGAGGCGGCCATCCAGCATTGGATGACGCTCGCCGGGAAGCACGGCATACGCCAGGTCGCGTTGATTGCCGACGCCTCCAACAAGGAGATCGACCGACTCAACGCTCGCGCCCAGCACCTCCGGGCTGAGCGCGGCGAACTCGGCCACCGTGAGATCCCGCTCGGAGACACCCACTACGGGTTGCGTGAAGGCGACATCGTCGCCTTCACATCCCGACATCGCTCAGCGGGGCAGCCACGGGTGGAGAACGGAACCCGCGGCCAGGTCACACGCGTAAGCGATCACGGCGGCCTGATGGTGGAGCTGGACGGCTCAGGCCGTTCGGTGCGCCTCGCCGGCGAGGACATTGACTCGCTGCGGCTCGGCTACGCCCAACACGTCTATCGCCAGCAGGGCGCAACGGTCGAGCGGACCGTCGTGGTGACCGGCGGCTGGCAGACGAGCAAGGAGAGCGCCTACGTCGAGGCTACCCGTGCACGCCAGGGGACCGACTGGTTCCTCGCGCGCGAGGAGCTCGGCAGCCAGGGGCAGGACGCCGACCGCGTCATGCAGCTCGCACGCAGGATGGGCACCAGCCGAGCGCAGACACCCTCGCTCGCCTACGAGCCCTACGACCCTGCGTTCGGCCCCGGCTACGACCTCGGGCCGCCGCGAATCCTCCGCGTCCCGGCCATCCTGATGCGCTCCAGCCGCAATCACGACCGCTCGATGGTCGACCGCAACGTCGATCGCGGACGCTGACGGGGCCGCGTTGCCGACGGAACTAGGGGCAATCCCGTTTGCTTAATGCCGGAGCCGGCTTCCGCTCCTGGTAGCAAGGAGCGGCGAACCAAGGTCCGACCCAGGCTTTCGCGGCTCGTCCGCAGCGAGCGTGAGCGGGGCCCTCGCTTGGACGCTCGCTCGACCGCGAAACCGGTACTGCGGGGCTGTCGCGCCGGCGGTCGGCGTGTCGATGAGCACCGCGCTACCGGCGACCCCCCCCCGATCACCGCAACAGCCGCGCGCAGCGGCACTTCACGAAGCGCCGAGGCGACGCTAGCGGAGTCGTCAGTATGCGCACGCAGGCACGCTGGCGGGTTAGTCTCATGGTGTGTTCGAGCGATTCACAGAACGGGCCCGGCAGGTGGTCGTTCTCGCGCAGGAGGAGGCGCGCACGCTCAAGCACAACCTCATCGGCACCGAGCACATCCTGCTCGGGTTGCTGCGCGAGGAGGAGGGGCTCGCCGCGCGTGTGCTGGAGAGCCTTGGCATCACCGTCGAGCGGGTGCGTATCGAGGTCATGCAGGTGGGGGCCGCCCCCGGCGAGGACGTCGCCTCCGGGCAGATCCCGTTCACGCCGCGTGCCAAGAACGTGCTGGAACTCGCGCTCCGCGAGGCGCTGAGCCTTGGCCACAACTACATCGGCACCGAGCACATCCTGCTCGGGCTGGTGCGCGAGAACGAGGGCGTCGCGGCGCGCATCCTGCTCGACTTCGACGCCGACTCGGAAAAGATCCGCAACGCGGTCCGCAGCATGATGCCCAGCCCCGGCACAGCCATGCGGGTCATGCACGACTTGGACAGGAGCTGGCTCGACTTCGCGCCGGCGGAGGCGTTCGATCTCGCCATGCACCTCGCCCCGCTGTCGAGCGAGATCAAGTTCGAGGTGCGCCTACACACAGACGAGGAGCCGACGTTTCGCGTCTCCTGCCTGTTGTTGGGAAACGATGACGTCCTGCGTAAGCTGGTGGCGCTTGAAGCCGTTGGCATCCGAGCAGTTCTCGACGGTGGTCACGCCGTCAGGCTGGGGCATCTGCACTGGCCCGTCGAGCCGGATACCACCGAAACGAGTGGCCAGTAAGCCGTCGCGTCGATCAGTGGGATGGACATGTGGGCCTGTGCGCGGGATACTCGCATCGTGTCTGCGCTCGGTCGTTCACGCCAGCGTCTTGCGGGGGTCTTGAACTCGGCATTCGCCGAGGGTCTGCTGAGCGAGCAGACACATTCGTACCGGCTCGGACTGCTGTTTGCTCCTCGTCTGATCGACCCGCAGCGACTGGTCGGTGATCTCACGCTCCGCCGCGGCCGCTCGCGGCCAGGGGTCGTGGCACGGCGTGCTTGGGATGCCCTCGCTGCGAGTGTGCGCACCGCCGCCGGTTTCGGCGGATCCCCGGTGATGCCGCTGTTGCTTGTCCTGGACCAGGCCGAGAGCGACCGGCTGTTCGTCGGGCGCCATCCCGCATGCGACGTGGTTGTTGCCGATCCCAGCGTGTCGCGTCGGCACGCACAGCTCACATTTCGCGACGGCGTCTGGGTGCTCCAGGACCTCGCCTCGACGAACGGCACTATCGTGAACGGTGAGCGCGTGGGGCGCACCACGCTGCACACAGGTGATGTCGTCGAACTCGGGAATCAGGCGATCCAGATCGACTAAGGCTCGCGAGTGCGACCCGGTCTCCTCTCGGGCTGTCAACGCGGCCGATCCCGGACCTAACCGGCCCTTCGCCGTATGGACGCCGCTCGTTCCTGGAGCCGGCGTCTGAAACACTCGGCGCATGCGTCGCCCACGGTCACTCGCGAGGAGGCTGCGGAGTGGCTGCGTGGCAATCCTCGTCGCGGGCAGCCTGATATCGACGACCAGTGGATGTGGACGGGCCGCTGAGCCAGCGCCGCCGCAAGCCATTGGTCCGACCGGTGTTGCTGCGGAGAAGCTGGAAGCCCAGAGCTGCTCGGCCAAGAGATCGACCGACGGCCCGCGCGAGGTCCGTCACTGCGAATTCGAGTTACCGGACGGACGGCGATTCAACTGCAACATGGCGTCCTTTAAAGAATCAGCACCGACGGCGGGCGAGGTCGAGGCCAGCAAGTCATGCGTTGCCCTAGCTCCGGCTGCGTCAGCTACCGCGATCGAGGCCATTGCAAAGACGCAAGCCTGCCTGAGGAGCGACGGATTGGAAGTCAAAGGCGGTCCCGTCCCGCCCGCTGGACATGGTCCGGGCGGCCCAGAAGGCGAGCTCGTCGTTGGCGATGCGCTCATCGCTTTTTATGCCGATGAACGCTTCGCCCAGAGGGCTGAGCCCGAAGTCCTCCGCAATGCGGGCGGTTTGGGGGGAAAGCTCGAGCGCCGCGGCGCCGTCACAGTCCTGTGGATCCATCCACCCGCGAACGACCTGCGCGCAAGGGTGCTGGCGTGCGTGTTCACGTAGGCGCCCTGATGACCCTCGGAGGACGTCAGCATCGGGCACAAGGCCCGCTGCTGCGCACGACCTATTGTCACGACACCGGAAAGCTCCCGCGCTACCGCATCTCCCGCTAAGGAGGCGCATCAGTTGAGTCTTGCGAGACGACCGGAATGGACGAGCTCGAGTCGTCCAGCTCGGGCTCGCGACACGATCGCCTACGCCGGATGAAGCAGTCGTCCGGCCATCCTCAGCCGACGCGCTCGAACGCTGCCGGTCGAGACGCCCGCAATCCCACGCAAAATGGCAGGGCATGAGTTGGTCTTCTCGGTCCCAGCCGCGGTGACCCAGTAGCACCCGGCGGCAAGCGCGGGATACTCAAACGAGGATGGATAGATCGCTCGGATCTCCGCGAGGTCTCGCGCCTTGCGCTGTCGTGCTTGGCGCGTTGCTCGGCTTGATCGCGTGCGGATCGGACCACAGCCACGCCCCAACAACTCAGCCTCGGCAGGACGCGGTCGCGCGTCCCGGGTCAGCGGCGTACGCGTACGCCGCGTTTCGCAGGCCACCTCGTTTTGTCGATGCCCCGCCAGGCTGGGGAGTGCAGTCCGCCTCGCGCATGAGTCGGCTGATCGACAGCGGCAGCGCCTCGGGCATCCAGGCCTGGGGCGAGATCAACGCAGGCCAAGTCTGCGTGTACCTCGGGGCAAGGGGTCCACACTGGGAGAGCGCAACTTCGGGCGGTGGGTGCAATAGCGCCTCCCGGTTGGCAGGCGAGCCAATGATCGCTGGCGTTCGAGCGCCCTTATCGCACGGTAACCCGGCGGTGCGTTCACTCCTCGCCGGGCTAGTCCCCGATGGCGTTCGCAGCGTGGTCGTTAAGTATGCCGACGGAAGTTCCCAGAGCGTCCGCGTGCGCAACAACGGCTTTGCGCTGCGCATCACCTATAGACCGATTGGCTTCCGATGGATCGATAGCCACGGGCGCTCGCACCCCGTCCAGTAGGTGCTACCCCTCGTGACCGTTGCGACCTGGGCATGGACACCACTTATCCGGCGTAGCGGTGCGCTCGCGGGAACATGCCCGTGAGTTGGACTGCCGCTTTGCCGTGCTATGCGAGCGCACCAACCGACGACGACCTGACGCTCGCTTGGGACGAATTGCGATCGCACCGACGGCGGGTGGGCACACGCCCGCTTACGCCGGGTGAAGCAGGCGTGATCAGGTCGTCAGCGCCTGCTCGCGTCGCGACGCGATAGTCAGCGGATGCAGCGAGAGGCGCCGCGGGGCGTTGGCGAGATCGCCGGCTCTGTGCGGCGACTTGAGTCGCTCCCTGGGCGCCGGGCCGCGCGCGCGTCAACCGGTGCTGTAGCGTCCTCGTTCGGCATGCCTTCAGTCGCGGTCGTCACCGACACTACGCACTACATCCCGCGCGAGCTCGCGGACAGCCTGGCAATCCACCAGGTCAGCCTGTACGTCAACTGGGAGGGCGGATCCGAGCACGAGCTGCAGATGGACGGCTTCGATGGCTTCTACGAGCGCCTGCGCACCGATCCGGTGCTGCCGAGCACCTCGCAGCCCTCGATCGGCGACTTCCTTGCCGTATGGGAGCCACTGATCGAGGCTGGTCAGGACATCGTGTCCGTGCACCTGTCCGGTGGCATCTCCGGCACTTGCGAGGCAGCCCGTCAAGCGCACGGGCTGCTCGGAGAGCGCGGCCTCGGTGACCGCGTCGAGGTGATCGACAGCGAGACCGTCTGTGCAGGGTTGGGCCTGCTGGTGCTCGCCGCTTGCGCTGCCGCACGGAAAGGCGCCGACCAGGATGCCGTCGCGGCCCGCGTGCACAACGCACGCGCCGCGCTGAAGATCTGGTTCTGCCTGGATACGCTCGAGTACGTGCGCCGCGGCGGGCGCATCGGCAAAGCCCAGGCCTGGCTCGGCAGCACGCTGAAGATCAAGCCGATCCTGTCGCTGCAGTATGAAGTCACGCCCGTCGAGCGCGTGCGCACCGCGAGACGCGCATTCGAACGTATGGTCCAGTACATGCGCGAGCTCCACGACAACGGAGCCGATGGCTGGGTGGTCCAGCACATCCAGGCCCACGAGCAGTCCCAGCGCTTGGTGCAGCGCGGGCGCGAGATCTTTGGCTCCGAGCCGGTCTTCGTCTCCGAGGTCGGACCGGTGATCGGCACCTACGGAGGCCCGGGCATGATCGGCGTCGCCGGTATACCCCGCGCGCTGCTGGGGTGAGGAGCCTCCAGCCACTTGGCCGGACGGGTCTCTATTGAGGAGGTGCTCAAGCACTGGGAGGTCGAGCACGCGCTGCGTGAGTTTGCTGTCTCCGTGAAGGCCCTGATCGAGACCCAGGCCAGTGAGCACCCGCGCCGCTGCATCACCGCACCCTGACCGCCACCCGCGGTGCGCCTATGCCCTGGCCACGCGAGGCCAGCGGACGGACGTGCGTCTTTCGCGTGACTGCGAACGTCGACGGCCAGCGGCATACGCCCGCGTGGGACGTGGCCCGAGCGTGCGAGCCGAATTGACGCCCACGCTCGGTCCTAGCGAGCGAGACCGCCCGCGGCGTCAGCCGCAGACCCCCTTTGCAGCGACAACAGGAGTCCCAACCCAGCCAACACCCGCGCCTGCTTGGGACGAGATGCATCACTGGCCGACGCCGTTGGCGTCGTTATCGCATCGCGCGAAGAGGGAGCACGGCACCAGGGTGCGACCGGGCACTGTCGGGGCGCTTAAAGGCCCTCCTGCCAGCCCTGGGCGTGTAGCGACTCTTGCGTCAGCTTTCCTGAGCTGCGGGTTCCACGCTCCTAGGCCCCCCAGTCGAGACGGCGCTATCCGGCAACGGCCTCCTCGGCAATGGACGCGACGGCAGCGGCGATCAGCTCGACTTGGACCTGGCTAAGCCGTTCGGGGCGACCCTGAATCCAGCTTCGGAGTCGCGGACCATGAAGAAAGACGCATCGGCCGTCGTCGACGAGGTCTTCGGGGAAGTCGGACCAGAATACGATGACTGCCTGCACCCAAGTGCGGTGCCCGGACCGTTGCTCGATGTCTTCCTTCAGACGTGCCGCTGCTGCGAGGGTACACGGCCGGATCCGATCAAAGGACGCGTCGGCGTCTGGGTCCAGCTGACGGCGGAGGTGCGGAACTCCACTGTGTAGCTCAACGATGCCTCCCAGGTTCTTGCTGTCCAGCAGGAACACACCCGCACGTCCGACCGCGATGTGGTCGTAGTTGCCGTATCGAGCCTGCACGTCGTGGATGACCCGGAGATCATTCCGCTCGAGCGGCCTGAGTGCCTTTGCGGTCTTGCGCTCGCCTTCGGCGCCGTCCCGCCATGTCTCGATGTAGCGAGGGGGCGCGTCACGCATCACCAGCCAAGCTCCCAGGAACGTCCCAGCGACCATCCCGGCGCCCCACGACAGTGCATGTCCATCGAGCACCAGGACCGCCAGCCCAGCCGCGATGAATGGCCCAAAGACAACGAGCAAGATGGGGCGGATCTTGGATCTCCAGTTGTGCAGACCCCGCTGATACCGACGCTCCGCAAATCCCCCAGCGCCGGCCCCGTTCGTCCTGACGTTCATAAGGCCCTATCGGCGTGCACCGCGCCAGGGGTGAGGCAAGGCAGTGCTCGAGCCGCGCGCGGGCGGCATCGGCGCCCTGCCAGCCCTGGGCGTAGCAAGGGGAGAGCCGCAGCCTGCGTGGCGCCTTCTTCCTCGAACCGGCGTAGCTGTTCCTTCGCGCGATTTGCGAGCGTCCGCTGAGCTTCGCTCCAGACTCCCCCTCCGGACGACGAACGGCAGCCAAGCCTACGCCCGACGCTGCGCTCGCTCTCCACGCCGAGCAACAGCGTGCGGCGGGGGTACCCCTCTGATGTCAACGGTATTGGAGTTAGTGGACTTCGGCGAAAAGCTCTGAGGGTGTGGTGCTGAGCTCGGCTGCGAGACGCACGATCAGACCGAACGAAGGTGTCGACCTGCCGGTCTCGATCCGAGATATGTAGGTGTCCACCACGTCGACCTTGCGGGCGAGTTGGGACTGGCTGAGGCCACATCTCTCCCGTGCATGGGCGAGATTGACACCGAACTGCTGCTCAGGCCCCATCCCCGGGAGCCTACCCGTAAAAGTCGAGCACTTTTTGTACTATACTTTTTTGTGCCAGTCGCGTTGGTCGCACCGCCACCTCGGCTAGGCCGCCGCACAGACATCCACCACCAAGTGGCCCCGGCGCAGTTTGAGCTGCCCGGGGCCCGGCAAAGAAGGAGTGACCCTTCCATGCAAGATCAACCTAGCCAAGTTCTGGGCGAGGGCGACCCGCGGGTCGAACGAGCGATCATCCTGCAGTTCCTTCGCAACGATCACGAGCACCGCTGGTCGCGCGCAGAGCTGGAGGTCGAGATCTCGAACGTCGAGCCGCTCGACATCGGCGACGCAGTCGCGAGACTCGATCACGACGGCATCGTGCGTGTCTCCGGCGAGTCAGTCTGGGCCGCTCGCGCGGTCAGGCGTCTGGATGAGCTCGGGCTGATAGCGATATAGGCGCTTCGGGATGCCCCAGCAGGCACGCAGCAGGAGGGTCGGTCGCTCCGACTGCGACGAGTCTCGCGCGACGCGCCAATGCCGTCCCTATCTACTCCTCGCCCAACTCGTTGGCCGTTTCGGGCCGCTCGGGGTCATTAACGGGGATGAACGGGACAGAACCGACAAGCGCCGCCGTAGCCGAGCCGATACTCGCCGAGGGGCCGCTGCTGTGTCCGCACGAAGCGGCCAGGCTCCTGTCCGTAAGACCGAGCTGGATCTACGAAGCAGTGCGCGCCCACCGGATACCTTGCCTGCGCGTCGGACGGCACATCCGCTTCACCCGCGCGATGCTCGAACAGTGGCTCGCCGAGCACGTCGACGGCTGATGCCCCGCAAGACATCCGACACCGACACAGCTGCTGCAGGCGATGGGTAGGCGCTCCTACGGCAGCGGTCGTCTCTTCGAGCGAGCCGACGCGGCTGGGCGGGTGAGCTGGTACGGCTCGTGGTGGTCCGGCGGCACGCGCGTCAAGCGCAAGATCGCCGCCAAGCGCACCCCGGGCACCGCGGACGGACTCACGCGTGCCCAGGCCGAGCAGGAGCTGCGCAAGCGCATAGAGCGGGACGTGATCGTGTCGGGCGCCGCCAGGCGCACGTTGGAGGAGGCCGGCGGCGCCTACGTCGATCATCTTGAGCACGTGATGGAGCGCAAGCGCTCCACGATCCAGGATTACCGGGGACATCTGCGACGTCATCTCGTGCCGTTCTTCGGCGAGCGGCCGATCGACAAGATCGAGCCAGCCCAGGTCGTGCAGTACCTCAAGCGCAAGCGCAGCGACGGCCTGTCCTCAAAGACCGTCCAGAACCACCTGAACTTCCTCCACGGCGTGTTCGCGTTCGCGATCAAGCGCGGCTGGGCACAGAGCAACCCGGTCGCCTACGTCGATCGCCCCAAGAAGAACCGCTCTCCCCACCAACGCGTCCGATTCCTACAGCCACCCGAACTTGACAAGCTGATCGCCGCGGTGCCGGAGGACACCCTCGGCGGGATCGAGCGGGCGCTGTACCTGGCCGCCGCGCTCACCGGGCTGCGCCAGGGCGAGCTGCTCGCGCTGAAATGGCTCGACATCGACTGGCAGGTCGCGCGGGTACGCGTCGCCGACAACGTCACGCGCGGGCAGATGGACACCCCCAAGTCCCACGAAGGCCGATCGGTTCCGATGGCCGCGCGACTTGCCCGTGAGCTTGAAGACCTACGCCGACGCTCCCGGTTCCCCGCAGACAGGGATCTCGTCTTCTGCCACCCCGACACCGGGCATGTCCTCGACCCTTCCAAGATGCGCAAGCGCTTCAAGGATGCCCTCGCCGAGGCAGGCGTACACGAGATCACCTTCCACGAGCTCCGCCACACCTTCGGCACGCAGATGGCCGCCGCCGGCGCCCCGCTACGCGCGATCCAGGAGTGGATGGGCCACGCCGACGCGAAGACCACCGAGATCTACCGCCACTACGCGCCCGACCCATCCAATGGGGCGGCGTTCGTCGAACGGGCATTTGGCAGCGGAGATCACGCTCCGTCCGACGCCGCCTGACTGAAACGGGTGCGCGTGCTACTCCAACCAGCCTGTCGAGCTGTACCCGTACCATCCGGCACGTGCCGCTCAGAAACTTGGTCAGCTACGCCGCTTGGCGCTCGTCGGCGCGCAGCGCGTCGGGGAGCGCCATCTCGAAGCCGAGCTTCCGTAGCGCCGTGACGAGCGTGAGGAACTTCTCGCGCTTCTGCTCGGCGTATGCCGAAGGGTCATCAGCGAGTTCGGCGATGCGCACCGCGTGGTACTTGGCGTACCACGCGCCAGCGGCGCGGAGTGCCTCAAGCTCCTCGGGTGCTAGTGCCTCGACGGTGATGGGCGTGTCCACATGTCGGACAGTAGCCCTGGCTTCGGATGCTTCTCTCGCTCGGGGTTCCGCCGCCTCGCTCGTTGCGGGATTCTGATGTCCGCCGCGTCGATCTCGCCAGGACTCCAAGCTCTCGCGGCGCTGCTCGACGAGCCGGCTGGGCGCTACCGGGAGCTCAACGGGGCACGGCACGTCGGGGAATACCTCGACCGCGCGAGAACCCGCGAGGATGAGGAGCTGCTCACGGAGCCCATTCTGGCGGCGCTCATCGAGCGCGTGCTCGGGTTTCCTACGGACGCCTACTTCCCGCAGCTGGGCCGCAGCGGCCTGAAGCCCGACTTCACGCCCATCGACCTTGTGGCGCATCGGTTTGTGCTCGACGCCAAGAGCTCTACCCAGGATCTCGGGCCGCACGAGCGCCAGATCCGCGCATACATCGACCAGCGCCACCTCGACTACGGGGTGCTGTTCAACCTCCGCGAGCTGAGGGTCTACCGGCGCGGCGCGAGCGGACACGATCCCAGCCTTTCCTTCGATGTTCGACGCCTTTGGCAGGTGGCTCACGGCGAGGCGCTCGACATCGACGAGGTCGATCGGTTCGTCCGCTTCTGTGGCCTATTCGGCTTCCGCGCGATGGGGGTTGACGAGAAGATCGCGCTTGTCGCAGAGGCCGAGCCCTGGCGTGAGCGGGCCGCCGTGGACGAGGCGCTCCAGATCGACGTGGAGTTCCTGGTCAGCCAGCTGCGCTCACTTTCGAGGCAGCTCGCCGAGGACGCAGCCGCCCAGCACGACCGGCTCCTGGCTGATCTCGACCTCAACCCCGACCACGAGCAGCGGCTGCGCTTGGAGCTCGAGACACTCGCCCGGGAGATCGAGCCAGGCGTCGACATCACGGCCCTACCCACGACCGTCGCCGGCTATCGAGACGCAGATGGGATTGCTCGCCGTGCCTTCTCGCAATACCTGATGCGAGTCTCCCAGCTCGCCCTGACCCGCATCCTCCTCTACCGCTCCTGGGAGGACGCCGGCTTCGTCGAGGACTGCCTCTACGACGGCGGCTTCGAGCACGTCTATGAGCGAATGGGGCACAACCTCCAGCGCGTGCTCGATGAGGCCTTCCAGCGCGGCCGTGCTCGCTACCGCTGGCTGTTCGGCGAGGACAACAACTACGACTGGTTCCGGCCACGGGACGAGGCGTTGGCTGATGTGCTCTACGCGCTCGTGCCATTTCCGCTCGCGCGCCTGGGCGCGGACGTGCTCGGTGGGCTGTACGAGTCCTACGTCGATGAGATCGACCGTGACCGACTCGGCCAGTTCTACACCCCGCGTGCGGTGGTCCGGTTCATGCTCGACCGCGCCGGGTTCGCCGGACCCGAGGGAGTCTTTCGGATCGAGGGGGACGAGCGGCACGAGCGGGCCATCTTCGACTTCGCTACCGGCTCAGGGGGCTTCCTCGTCGAGGCCGCCCGCCGTGTGATCGACGATGGTGGGCTTGATCTCAGCGACCCACGTGATCTGCGCGAGGGTCTTCGGTCGATCGTGCGCGGATTCCATGGCTGTGAGATCAGTCCCTTTCCGTACTACCTCACCGAGGTCAACCTGCTGCTGCAGGTCTCGCGTCTGCTCGGAAGATTGCGCGAGGTGGGAGAGGAGCCCGGCACATTCACGCTCGGGGTCGTACACACGGACTCGCTAGGTGCCCGTCGTGGCCCGGACGACAGCTTTGGTGAGCTCGATGCGACACAGCGCAAGGACGCCGCGCTGCTTGCGTCCGACGAGCGTTACGGGATCGTGCCGCTTGACGCGGCGAAGGAGCCGCGGTTTGCGGAGATTCGGAGGGACGGCGTCTTCGACCTTGTTGTCGGCAATCCGCCCTACGTGTCCGAAGCGGGTAACAAGGTCCTCTTCGATCGTCTGCGTGCACTGCCCGGCTGGAGCAGCGATCACCACGGAAAGAGTGACTACCTCTACTACTTCCTTGCGATGGCCGCGGAGAAGCTTGCGCCCGGAGGCCGCCTCTGTGTCATCACCCCGGCTGGCTGGATGAACGCCGGCAATGCGGGCTGGCTGCGCGACCGACTTGCGTCGAGTCTGCGTCTCGACGAGCTGTATCTGTTCGGCAGCATGCGGCTCTTCGCTACCGAGCAGCAGGAGCGGGACGTGCGCGTGGGCATGAAGGCGCCGACCGTCGAGAGCGCCATCCTGATTGCCACGAAGGCGCAAGTGCCAGCGCGTCACCATCTTCGAGTCGTGCTCCTAGAGAACGAGGCTGAGGCTGCGGCTGCAATTACAGGCGACCACGACGCGCGCGTGAGCCCGCGAGAGCTGCTGCTCGAGGTGATGGCCCAGCGTGCAGCCGGCCGTGCTGGGCGCGCAAACGGGATACTCGTCCACAGCGTGGCGCAGCGGGACCTGCGCTCGGCGCAACCGTGGCCCGTCAAGCACGGGTCGCGTGACGTTGCGACGCGCGTCGTGGCCCATCTCCAGTCGCAGCTCGACGATAACGCTGCACCTGTCGAGCGACTCGGCGAGCGCTGGGTCGTCGCGTCAGGGATTGAGACCGGAGCGGATGCCTACACCGCGAGGGTGCAGAAACGTCTCGACGAGCAAACACGCTCAGATTTTGCGCGGCGTGGGTTCCGCACAGGAGCCCCAATTTTGCAGCTCCCGGCTGGGGCTGAGCGAGGTAGTCCGTGGCGTGATCATCCCGACCTGCTTGCCCGTGCTCCGGAGGCGCGCGCGATTCTTTACGGGGCGATCGATGACGCGGACTACACCAGCTTGGTCTGGATCGGTCGCGACACTGAGCCGCCACGGGACATCATCGACGCCCTCGAGCCATGGCGAGATGTGCTGCGAAGCCGTGCCGAGTTCGCCCGCAACTCGCGGCGCCGATGGTGGGAGACGGCATGGCCGCGCGATCGCGCTGCGTTGCGGGGTCCGAAGGTCATTGCGCTCCATCGGACCGATCGCGGTCGATTCGCGGTCGATACGGATGGCTCGTGGCAGGCTGCGAAGAACGCAACGACCGTCACGTCACGCGATGGCGAACTCCCGGTGGCGTATCTCTGCGGTCTCCTCAATAGCGAGCTGCTCGATCTCTGGTACGCGCTTCGCGGTCGAACGCCACGTGATGTGTGGAGGGACTATGAGCCCAAACCGATGCAGGAGATTCCGTACCGACACGTCACGGTCCCGGAAGGGTGGTCGCCAGGCGGCGACGCTGCAAGGCTCATCAAGGCGCTGGCGGCCGGCGACAATCGGACAGAGCTTGGGCACTCCGCGACCGTCATGGCGGCCGTGGGCTCAGGGTCAGGCGACGCGGACGCAGTTGCAGCCATCGAGGCTCTCGTATTGGCCATCGCAGCCAACCGGCGGACGCTCCTACCATTCCGCTCGGTGGCGCCGGAGTTGCGGCGCGCGGTGAAAAATCCGTGGCGAACGCATGGAGTCGAGGTCGATCGTTCCGCCGTACTTGCTGAGTTGCCCGGGACGGCCGTGCGGTCTGTGCGCCTTGATCCTGAGCTCGCGGTGAACATCACGACCGACGGGGTGCTTGGTCGCCGCCATCTGGAGGACGACACGCTGGTCTTCACGCATTCACGTCGGGTAACAGCGCGCGTGGCCGGTCCGCACGACCGT
Organism: uncultured Actinomycetes bacterium; assembly: GCA_937888775.1. The sequence goes on from CALAQT010000289.1 coordinate 28,093, forward strand.
CTCGCACTCCTGCAGGACCTGCTCGGCGCCGGCCGGCTGATGCCCGAGGATCTGCTCGCCGGGCGGATGCCTACCAGCCTCGGTGCTTTCAGTGAAGAGGTCGCGTGTCGGCAGGGCGAGATCGACGATCTGCTCGCGGTCGGGCGGGAGCTCGTGGAGATTGTCGAGCGCCTGGTATGCGCTCTCTACGGGGTTCCCGATGCCCTGACGGATTTGGTGGTCGAGAGTGCGGTCACGCGAGCCGGTACCGTCGCCCAGCAAGAGGAGTGAATCGCGCCGTGTCACACGAGCGCGAGGCTATGAACGCTGCCGCCAAGCAGACCCGTCGTGACCCTACCTCAGCTCCGACGACGTCAGGAGTTCTGCAATGAGCTTCGGTAGGCCGCTGCCCTGCTGTGAGCCGGGACGGCACGCAATTGCTCCGACGCCACGGAATCCATCTCGGTCGGGATCAGGGCGATCTGCCCAAGGCACGTCGTACTTGCGCGGCGCCGAGGCCGACCCTGGATATAGGACCCACACGCTGTCGGCACCGATCGCGTCGCGGTAGGCATGCATCTTGTGGAGATCCCCCCGCCTGAACGTGTCGATAGGCGCGTCGGGCTCGTCGACGTCATCCCCGGCGAACGCGGCGAGGAGCTCACGCTTGAGCTTCGCGTCGAATAGATGCAACGCCCCCGCGGGTCCGCGGACCGTGATGTCGGGGCGCAGGCGGACCGAGTACGAGTGCCGTCCTCGCTTCGCCGGGATGCCAGGTGGTCGCGAGAAGGTGGCGTTGAAGAGAACGTCGACCGGGCCGCAGCGTGCGCAATAGCCGTACGGCACGTGGGTTCCGAGTGCAGTCGAGGCGAGCCGGCCCACAACGGCTCGCTCGCCGACCACCTGCTCAACGGCATCGACGACTTGGAAGTAGCACCAGTACTCGTAGATCAGTGCGGCGTCACGGAGCTCGAGTAGCGCTCGCATGTCGTGCGGCTCAACCAAGCGCGTGCGCGCCAGGAGGTCGCCGTAGCACCTGAGCAGCTCGCGGTAGCCCGGGCGGCCACGCAGGACGGTCGAGTGATGCGGCACCTCGCGCGCCGGCCGGAGCTGCTCGAGCGCGCGATGGCGCCGCCAGCGCTGCAACTGGTCGGCGATGCCGGCGGCCTCCTGCGCGTTGATCGTGCTCGTCGCGCGCCCGCTCGTGCGCGCGAGGCGCTCGAACTGGCGGGCGATGTCGGTCATCGCGTCCAAGGCGGCTACGACGAAGCGATTCTCAACGGTGTCGGTCGTGTGCTCCAGCGGACGTAGGCGAACGAACTCGGGCATTCGCCCTTTTAGTCGTTGAGCTAGCAGATGACTGCTGAGCGGAGAATCTCGCGCGACGGATGCGAGCAGCTCTGGCTCGCTCTGGATCGCATGCAGCGTCGCGGCATCGATCCGGTCAGCGCGCCCGAGCGGGATCAGCCGTGGATCCTCGCTTCGGAGCGTTTCGTGGGGGCGCGCGAGGATGCGCTGGGCCGCACTCGGGAGATTGTGGGGCCCCCGAGCAGCCATGCTGTCGCGCAACAGCACATAGGCGTGGTAGAGCGCGTCAGGACCGATCCTCCGGTCGCGTGCGTAGGGGGCGGCAGTCGGCGTTGTCGCGCCGAATGGGAGAGACGCGAGTCGGTCGGCAACCACCTCCAGCATGTGCTCCACCGCGCCAGCACCGAGACGCTTGCTGCCGACAATCAGTCGCCGGCCGCCGAGTTCGGCGGTGCCGATGAAATTTCCGAACTGCAGCACGCCCTCCGTGCCGCCGTATGGGATGGTCATGGCGCCCGACAGGACGTGCGGATCACTGCCGTGACCGAATCGGACGAGGTAGCGCTCCTCTGCCATCAGCTCTAGGGCGCCATCCTCACGCTTGCTCAGGTGGCCGCCTGCCGGTGCGACCAATTCATATGGGCCGCATTGCGAGCTCGCGACTGTCTCGGTCATTCGAGCGCGGCGACAAAACCAGTGTCGCTGAGCCGGTCGAGCATGCGCAAGAGCTTCCGGGCGCTCCCCGGGAATCGCAGTGACGACGCCTCAGCTACATCGGCCGGATGCAATCGCTTGCTGGCCTCGGTCCGCACGGCTTCCACATTGATTGGAGACGTCTGATCGACCGGGATGCAGTAGGCGAGCAGTTGTCCCAGCGGCTCCTCCAACTCGCGGCCGCCTGAGAGCTTGGGCAGGATCTTCTGCTGAAGCTGTAGATCGAACGCGGCGCGCACGATCTCGTCGGCGTCGCCTGCAGCCTTCTCTAGCGCGTGACCGACGAAGGCGCTGACCTCGGCGATAACGCGATAGCCGAAGTGCAGGTTGAATCGGGCGAGTAGAGCGTGCACGTCCTCGAGTGCCCCGGTGAAGTTCGGAATCTCGTGCGCTGCAGCGGACGGCGCCAGGGCCTGCTCGCGGGCGGTGCAGAGCCACGAGGGGTCGATGCGACCCTCGTTCAGGCGGAGACCCCGATGGGCGCCCTCGATTGGGTGTCCGAGTGCGCGCTCGACGTCGATGTCGCTGAACTCGATCACGTTGGCCCGGTCGAGCACCTTGGGGCTGAACGCGTGAGTCGTCTCGTCGATGTTCACTGTGCCGACAAAGCTCACATTCGGCGGGATGTCCAGCTGCGCGGGGACCTCATCATGTCCGAGGGCCAGCATCTCCTCCTCAACGCCGGGCGACATGAGCTCAATCGGCTCACCGCTCTCAAGGGCACTGAGAAAGTCGGAGAAGTAATACTCGACACGGGCGAGGTTCATCTCGTCGAGCACGACGAGGTAGGGCTGGCCAGGGTCGTCGGCGGCGCGCAGGAGCAGATCAATGACCGCCGTGCGGTTGTACGAGCTGGTCAAGGGGTTGAAGAAGCCCACCAAGCCTCGAGGGTCGGTCCAGTCGGAGCGGACCGCGACCAAGCGATGGCGCTCGGATGAGGAATTGATCTCCGTCGTCGTTCCCCTGACCAAGTTCAACGAAAGATCGACATCGGCCTGCTCACTGAGATCCAGATGCAGAAGATCCCCCGGCTTGGCATGCGCGCTCAGCCATTCCTGGGTGTCCTTGCGGAAGAACAGCAGCCAGAGCTGCCGGCTCGCATCCTCGAACCCTAGATTGTTCAACCGCAGTCGACCGATGGAGCCATCCTGCAGCCTCGCGCGAATGATCTTGGAGGTCCCGCGCGCTGGGAGTCCCAAGCGAGCGTCGAGGATGCTTCGTGTCTCGGCGTTGAGCGTGGAACGACCACGCTTGAGCTTCGGCGCTGTCAGACGAATGTACGCATTGTTTGCGTCTGACGTGGGAGGTGCGACCTCGATCTGCTCGTCATCGCCTGTGGACTCGAGATAGCGGGCGAGACCAAGCGCGATCTGCGTCTTGCCGGTGCCCGAGATGCCACTGAGGATCACAAATCGCTTGGTCGCGAGGCTCAATACCAGCGAGGTGACGACCTCATCGGGGAAGTACAGTCCTTGGACGCGATAGCTCGTATACAAGTTGGTGGCCCGCCGCTCAGGCGGCGCCTCTTTGCTGGTAGTTGGGGGCACCGCCGCGTCCGATGCCGGAGCACCCTTGCCGAGTCGCCAGAGTAGGTGCTCGACGCCCCATGTCGTGGTGTCGAGCCGCTCCTTGAGCTCTTGGATGAGGGCGTTATAAGCCGTGTAGAGCGGAGGTTGAGGCAGACTGGTGTCTAGTAGGTCTTGCTGCTCGAGGACGTTCCGCGAGTTCGGGTAGAAGATCGGCCATCGCTCCCGGTCGAGCAGCTCCCAGAAAAACGACACGAAGAAGTTGATTCGCCCTCGACCGGGAGCAGCCCCCGCCGTCTCGGCGCGAGCGCGCGCGCGATCGACGCATGCTAGGAACGCTTGGAGCTTAGCCTCGGCGTCCTCGGGGGTGTTCGGCGCGGTAAGCGCGGCGCGCAATCCCTCCGCGAGATCTGACGGCTCCCCGGTTTTGACGAGCTGATTGAAGAACATCTGCCCCGTACCCCGAAACCCCCACCACGCCTGCGTCTTGCTGAGACTGTCGATGTGCCCACGCAACGTCGGGACATCGGAGGTGCCGTCCAGGAAGGAATCGAGCGCCTGGCGGTAAGACAGCACAGCGCCCTCCCTCAGCTCATCCCACTCCTTGTACTGAGCCGCGATGTCATGCGAGCGCCATTGCTCCTGAAGCTCGGCAATCCCCATGATCCGCGAGCCTACCCGGCCCGACCTGCGAACGCGAGCGACGCCTTGTACCGATCGGGCCTCTCGTTCGGTGCGAGGGACCCTCTCAGTCGCCGCCTCGGACGGGCATCGGGCCGCCTCAGCAACTAGCGTGTCGTCGAACACTGGAATTGCCGTGAAGCAGGCATCCACTCATCCAAAGTGGCGCTGGTGCTCTCCGCGTCGTTGCTCGTGCGACGAGACCTGGTCCCTGGCGCCTGGTCCCGGTGATACAGGCTCCCTGAGGTTCCATTCAAGGTTCCGTTTTGAGCAAATCCGGCCCCACCGAACCCGAGCTAACCCCAGCAAACACGGGTGATCTGGCCCTACCTGACCCCCCTTGGGCGACCTCATAACCCGAAGGTCGCGGGTTCGAATCCCGCCCCCGCTATGTCAGAAAAGGCCCGCAAATGTGGGCCTTTTCGCTGTTCACGGGGCTTGAGCGTTCGGCTTGAATCGCCGCGGGGTAGCAGGTTTGGGTAGCACTTAGCCCGCCTCGGAGCCTGTTTTTGCGGTTTCGCCGAGGAACACGATCATGCCTGGCTTCGCCATGGCGAAGCGGAAGTCCGCCGAACGGATCACGAGACGCGTGCTCCTCGTCCGTTGCGCTAGCGGGAGGCGCCGGTGTGGACGCGCTCGCTTATCGCCGCGAGCGGCAGCGAGCGCGGCCGCGCCGGCTGCGACGTTCATCAGCGGCGGTGCGTCTCCGTCTCGCTCGCTGTCTGAGGGTCCGAAATCTCGTCCGCCGAACCCTTCGGTTCGGTCCCTACAGCGGTCCACGGGCGCGGGGGCCATCTACCAGCATGCGGAGGTCTCGGTCCGTAGTTGCCCACATTGGATGCGCGGGGTTCTTCGGTGCTCGTGCGGGCCGCGCCGTAGCAATTGTAGTGTTGAGTCTCGGTATCCGGCAGAAAGGTGGCAGTAGATGAAGCGCATGTTCAATGGCACAAGTGGGCACCGGACGGTTCGATCGGTACTGCACTCAGCGGTAACACTTGGGGCGGCGTCAGCGTTGTTGGTGACCGGTTTGATGTTCGTCTCCGCAACTCAAGCATCCGCTTCTTCCAGCGTGATCGCCGGGGTCGATTACGGCCCGCTGGTCGGGCTGATCGGCACCTGGAAGAGCGCCCCCAACGGCGGCGTGGATGTCGCCCCCGGGCAGGCGGGCTCGAAGGTGGGCAAGGGCAAGCCCGCAGTCTCGCCTTATTACGAGACGATTACGTACACCCCCGCTGGCGAAGCGGTCAATGCGAGCGAGCAGCATCTGGCGGCGCTGTATTACCGCCAGCAGGTATTCGAAAAGAGCACCAACAAGCAGTTCCACGACCAGACCGGGTATCTGATCTACGACAAGAAAAATCACAAGGTCTATGACACGTTCTGCATTCCTCGCGGCGTCTGCGTCGTGGCCGAGGGCGCTCCCGGCACCAAGATGACACTCAAAACCCAGAGCAAGGGCGTGGCCGAGACCCAGTTCATGCTCAAGACGGACCGCACGCAGGCGTTTAGTGTCACCTTTACGCTGTCCGGAAACACGCTGAAATACAAACAGACAACGGATTTGCAGGTGTACGGCAAGCCTTTCTCCCACACCGATTCCGACACGCTGAAGAAGACGGGTGGCTGAAGAAGACGGGTGGTTGCGTCCTTTAACGTGGTGTATCGGATCTCGGTGAGCGTGTCGCCGCAACTGGCGACGGTCACCGGATCGGCTACCGTTACCGGCAACAACGGAACGGTGACCTACACCCAGAGCACCGGCAGCACCTACCTGACCGTTTCGAGCACACGGGTGCCGGTCTTGACGACCGGCACCCTGGTGGCGGGCCCCTACACCGCCACCGGCACGACGAGTGACCCTAACGGCGACAGTGGAACGTTCACCTACACCCTCACCGTTGGCACGATCACCCAAAGCGCGCCCACCACGGGCTCGGTGACGACGACCGGATCGGCTACCTTCACCCACCAGCTCGCCGTTACCGGCAACAACGGAGCGGTGAGCTACACCCAGAGCACCGGCACCCCGCAACTGACCGTCTCTAGCACCGGTCTCGTGGTGCGCATCTAGCAGCGATCCTCGTATTGCATCAGTCGTTCAACCAAATCAGGAGCCATAGTCATCCCCCGTGAGTTCCTCTAGGTAGCCCAGGATGCTGGCGCGAACGGTTTGCGTCGTTGGGTTGTCCGAACCGCAAAAGCGCGCGGACATGGCTGCCGTCAACCACAGATGTGGACCAGTCGATCCTTCCTGCGGCGTTCAGCCGTCGCAGCAGCTCCCGATGCAACCGCTCCCACACCCCAGCAGCCTGCCATGCGGCGAGCCGCCGGTGTGCGGTCGCTGGGGAGCAGCCCATCTCCGCCGGAAGATGCCGCCAGGCGATCCCAGTGAAAAGAACGAACACGATCGCGTTGAAACACACACGGTCATCGACACGCGGACGGCCGCCACGTGGATCAGGAGGATGATCCGGGAGCAGCGGCTGCACCGCCTCCCACAGCTCGTCCCGCACCCGCCAAACCGAGCCCGCCATGGACACCTCCTCACTGGGTTATGTCACCCAATGAGGTTCGTCCACCAGCACCCGAACCCTCCCCCGAGAGGTATTGAGACAGCTTCTTATTGGCGTACCGGGAGTTCGAATCCCCCCCCTCCCGGGGGCGAGATGCAGTAAGCGCCGCCATCCCACCCCGGACGGGTGCCTTTGCGCTTGCCGGCGTCGGGCGGGATCAGAACCTGGATCCCGCGGTTGATGATGTTCTGCATCTGGCGCTGATGCCGGTAGCCGGCATCGGCGAGTAACACTCGCGGCGTCTCGTTCACACCGGCCGCCTCCAGCTCGCTCTGGGTGGCGTTGAGGATCGGCTCGAGATGCCCGAAGTCTGGTGGGTCGACCGTGACCTCGGCAGCGATCACGATCTGATTCTCGGCCGCCGCTGCCTGCGCGTTGTAGCCCTGGATGTAGCCACGCGTGGCCGATGAAGAGGGTGCGCGAGGAGATGGGATTCACCAACGTCATCCTCATGCTCCCCTTCGTGCGCCGCGTGGACGAGGCCGACCGGGTCCTGGCTGCGATGGCCGAGCTTGGCCTCGAGCGTGGCAAGAACGGCCTGGAGATCTACGTCATGTGCGAGATCCCCAACAACGTCATTCTCATCGACCGGTTCGCCGAGCGCTTCGACGGCTTCTCGATCGGCTCCAACGATCTCACGCAGCTCACGCTCGGGGTCGACCGCGACAGCGAGATCGTCGCGTTCGACTACGACGAGCGCGACGAGGGCGTCAAGGAGATGATCCGCCTGGCCGTCGAGGGGTGCCGCCGAAACGGCATCCACTCCGGGCTATGCGGCCAGGCGCCGTCCGACTACCCCGACATGGCCGAGTACCTGGTCGAAATCGGCATCGGCTCCATGAGCCTCAACCCGGACACGGTGCTCAAGACCACCCGGCAGATCCTAGAGGTGGAGCAGCGTCTGGGACACGCGCCGCCTGCTGAGGGGGACGGACATGAAGGCACGGCCTCGGTGACCTGAGGACAGCTGCCGGCCATCGCGCTCCACGACCCGCAGCCAGCGCAGCCGAATCGTCTTCCACCCACTCGACGGAGCACGACGATGTTGCAGCGCCGAATCCGGATCCCCGGATCGGGCGTGCGGGATGCCCCGGATGACGTATCAGTGTGCGCCTGCGATCGGCGAGGGCACCTCGATCGCGATCGCGAGCTTTGGCTGGCCGGTTCCTTCGCGCTTTGATTCATACATGGCGTTGTCGGCTTGAGCGACGATGGCGTCGGCGTCGGCGCCTTCGCCACTGGACCAAGCCACTCCGATACTGACCTGCACCACGATGTTGCCCTTCACCACACAGACCTCCTCGCGCTGGGCTTGAGCCAGGCGCTCGGCGAGCTTAATTGCTTGGTCGGGACCGCCTATATCCGGGCACACCGCAAGGAACTCGTCGCCACCGATGCGACCGACCATATCCCCATCTCGTACGACACCTTGCAGCCGCTGCGCAACGATGCTCAACAATTCGTCACCGGCAGCATGACCGTGCTGGTCATTGACCGCCTTGAAGGAATCGAGGTCAACGAACACCACGGCGCGTTCGGCTTGGCGTTGGCCGCTTGCGATATTCGCCTCGAGAGCGAGCATGATGGACGCGCGGTTGTAGCAACCGGTGAGCTCATCAAACGTCGCCCGCCTCTTGAGCTCCTCCCGCATGCGCGCACTGTCGGTTATGTCCGCCACACAGGCGATGGCTCCGTTGATCGTCCCGTCGTCCTGGCTGAGGGCGCGCAAGCTTATGGCGCAGAAGCGCAACTCGCGGCTGGGTGACAGACGCAGCTCGACCTCGATGTCAGCGTGCAATCCCTCGCCGAGAACCTCATCGAGGGCCCGGTCCAGCGTCGGCCGGTCCGCGTCGGTGACGTGGGCCAGCTGCGCCTCCACGGTGTCCGCTCGCTCGACGCCGAGGATCTCGTGAAGTCGGTCATTGGTATAGACGATCTGACGGTCCGCGTCGACTTGAAAGAGACCGACCGGAATCGCCTCGGCAAGGCCGTCCAGCAGTTGCTCACGGGCTCTGAGTTCTTCGTGGGTGGCCATCTCGTCTGAGATGTCGACCATCTCGCTGACGACACAGCGGTGGTCGGGGTCGTCGAGCAGGTTGTGGTTCGTGACCTCAAGCCAGACCCAGGATTCGTCCCGGCGACGGTGTCGCAGGCGCACCCGGCGTCCGGGGCCGGGGGACGCGAGCATCTCCATCCAGTTCTCGATCGCCAGCGCGTGGTCGTCCGCGTGGATGAACTCGATTGAGCGGCGACCTTCCATCTCCTCGGCGCTCCAGCCCAGGATCTGGGTCATCGCCTCATCGACCTTGACGATGAAGCTGCGCTCGTCCTTCCAGAGGGTGGCGAATCGGGGCGTGACCTCCGGAATTTCGCGGGCCTGAAGGACGAGGCTGTCGGCTGGATCCGCAGGGGCAAACACGGCCAGGACCACGCCGTGGGTCTCGCGGAGGTCAAGCCCATGGAACATGACCGTGGTGTCAGGATGGCCCGCCAGGTGAGCCGGGCACCGGGCGGTCCCCACGGCCAGGACTTGGTCCCATGTCGTGAGCAGCCTCACGCGATCGTCATGAATCACCAAGTCCAGACCCGAGCGAGCCTCCAGGACAGGATTGTGCTGTAGAGGGACTGACTCGGGCATCGCAACCGAGACGCCGTCGTGCCTGAGCGCGGCGGCCGGCGCCTCCGGATACAGAGCCAGCAGCGACGTGAGCAGCATCTCCAAAGCCCTGGCATCCAGGTGCTCTTCGTGTTTCCGATCGAACGCATCGTGAGCGAGATCCATGGTCTCAGGCCGAGCCTTCGGCGGCGGCGGAGCTTGGGTTTGGGCGTGCGGCATGGAATCAGATCCGGTAATGCCCCGCGGACGATGCTGCAGGCAGGTTTTGCGTGTCCGATGCGAGCCGATGATCGACCTGAGCCCGCTCAAGCTGGAGCGATCCAGCGAATCCTGGACGATTGGAGTGGACGCCACTTGGCGTCCAGAAGGGAGTCGACATGGCGAAGGGCAAGCGTTTGCGCCGGAGTTTTCGCCAGAGGGGCGGGCCGCGCGAGCGTAACTGGGAGTGCGCGCGTCCGCATCAGGGCAGAGCCACAGGCCGAGGGGGCAACTACGGGGCCCTGGCCCGTGCAGGGCTTTCGCATTGCTGCAAGAGCGGGCGCGCGCACCGCCTCCGCCGTAGCGCTTTGGACGAATACGAGGCGTCGGGCCGGGCTGTCGTCGCGCTCTCGCTTTCGCGGAAAGCGAGCGTGTTTTGCGAGGCACTCAAATCAGCCGCCCTCGGGGCCTGCGCCTGTGGCCTCGCCGAGGAGGAGGGCTTCGACGTGCTGGCGCACATAGAGCCGTCTGCGGCCGATCTTGCGCGATGGGAGAGTGCCCTGGCGCGCGAGGTGTTCGACGGTGCTTGTCGGCATGTGCAGGAGCTCGGCGACCTCGCAGGCGGTCAGCACGTCGGCGGCGGTGAGGGGGCGGTGCGCTGTCGAGTCCGTTTGGGCGGGCGTCCCGCTGTAGAGGGAGGCGCTCATGGTGTCTCTGGGCTGTTCGCGTTCATGTTGCTATTGACCGCGAGTGAACCGCCTGGCTGCACGAGTTCTTCGCCTTTGGCACCAGCAAGGGCCACATCGCCTCCGAGCTGCTCGAGCACACGGACCGCAGCAACCCCCTATTCGACAGCAACCGCGCCCGAGTGATCGCCGCCGGCCGGCCGCTTCTCACCGCCGCACAACACGCACATGAAGTCCGCGACGACCTCACGCTCGAGCAAATCCTCGACATGATCATCGCCATCGCCACGATCCCCGCCGACCCCCGCTACCTCGAGCCCATCCTCCAAACCACACTCGACGGCCTTCGCCCGCCGAACGATGTGGAGCCCACGTAGGACAACCTCCTCTTCGGGCCCGTTGAGCCAGTTCTGGGCTGAGGCCTCAGCCGTGCGCACGCTGGCTATCACGGTCCCTTTGCTCGGCCAGCTTGTCCTCGAGCAACGGCTGTCGCCACAGTTGCTTGCGGTCGCTGGACTGGTAGCTCGGCGACACGGCGATCGGGATCCAGCAAGGCGACCCCGGGATGACCCTGGCTCCGGCAGTCATGGGACTGGTCCACCTCCTCAGCGCACGTGCCGTCGTGCGCTGACTCGCCTTCGACCGGGCGCTCAGGCGCTCGATCGCGTCGGCTGACGGGTGGCCACACGCCGACTTACGCGACGCAATGCGCAAGTGGTCGCGCCCCCGCGTGTCAGTGCTCGCCCTCGTCCCTTGCGAGAGCGACGATCGTGCCGCGGAAGACTGCTCCTCGTCGACAGACCAGGTGTCTGCTGCTCGCATCGGCCGGCGCTAGCGTTGGAAGTAGTGGCCTTGATCGAGGTCCTCGATCAGGCCAGGGTTGGTTGGTTGCCAGCCGAACAGCTCGCGGGTCAGCGCGCTGGAGGCTGGGGCATCGATGGCCACAAAGGTCCCCAGCCAGGCGAAGTGCTCGCCTGCGTCCTCCGGGGCGATGGAGACGACCGGGAGGTTGAGATGCCGTCCGATGACCTCCGCGATGTCGCGGACCGGCACGCCTTCGTCTGCGACGGCGTGCAGCGTCGATCCCGCGGGGGCCTTCTCGACCGCAAGTCGGAACAGGCCCGCGGAATCGCGCCTGTGCACGGCGGGCCAGCGGTTGGCCCCGTCGCCGATGTAGCCCGAGACGCCCTTCTCGCGAGCGATGGCAACCAGGGTCGCCATGAAGCCGTTGTCTCCGTCGCCGTGGTTCGTCGGGGGCAGCCGTACGATCGATGAGCGAACATCGCGGGAGGCGAAGGAGAGCGTCAGCTCGGCGGTGGCCAGCCGAGTGCTTGGGCCAGCGCCGAAGCCAGCCCGAGCAGGGTCGGGAGCATGCCCGTCCTGCTCGGTCGCCACGCGCCCCGGCGTGAGCCCGAGCAGTCCCGAGGCCAGGACGAACGGCCGATCTGAGCCCGCAAACGCCTCGCCGAACGTCTCTACGGCGCGGCGATCGGCGTCGGCAGCGCCCTGGAAGTCCCCCGAGAAGGCGAGTTCGTGCTTGAACGCGAGGTGGATCACGCCATCGGAGGCGGCAGCCGCGCTCCCCAGACTGTCGAGATCATCGAGTGTGCCGCGATGCACCTCGGCACCGGCGGCGGTGAGGGCAGCGGCCGAGGCCTCCGAGCGAGCCAGGCCGAGGACCTGATGGCCCGCGCCGATGAGCTCGGGGACTACGGCGGAGCCGATCCAGCCGGATGCGCCGGTGACGAAGATACGCATGAGAGAGACCTCCATTGGTCGACCGTCCTCACTGGGAGGACAGCGCGATGTCAGTTACTGTCATCAACATAGCAAGGATCATGTCAGCCACTGTCGTCAGCTAGACTCGACGCATGGGTCGATGGAAGCCAGACGCGCGCGGCCGGCTCATGCAGGCTGCGTTTGCGCTCTACGGTGAGCGCGGGTTCGAACAGACCACCGTGGCGGAGATCGCGCAGCGGGCGGGGCTCACCGAGCGAACGTTCTTCCGACACTTCGCCGACAAGCGCGAGGTCCTGTTCTCCGGCGCCGATGCACTGCAGGAGCTCCTCGTCAGCACGGTCATGCAAGCGCCCGCTTCCGCCGCGCCGATCGAGGCGGCAGCGGCGGGCCTCGAGGCCGCCGCTGCTGCCATCCAGGAGGGAGGAGATCTCCCGCGACAGCGTCAGGCCATCATCGCTGCGAGCGCAGAGCTTCAAGAGCGCGAGCTGATCAAGCTCGCATCGCTCGCCTCGGCGCTCGCCGAGGCGTTGCGTCGACGCGGCATCAAAGACCCAGCCGCGAGTCTCACTGCCGAGGCGGGGATCGCCGTCTTCAGAATCGCGTTTGAACGCTGGGTCATCGACACCGGTACCCAGGACTTCCCGCAGCTGATCAGGGAGTCGCTCGAGGAGCTGAAGGCCGTGATCGCGGGCCAGTAATCACTGGCTGAGCGCGAAGTTCGACTCGCCCCCAGAGCAGCGAGGACTCGAACCGCCACGGAACTCGGGTCAGGGCCGCGTCGCCAGACGAGCGCTCAGTCTCGGCGTGAGCCAGCGACGGGTCCTCGAGCTCGATGGCGCAAACCATCGGTCACGTCGGTAGCGCGGTTCCGCTAGCGGATGATGCGGACAAAGACGCCGGTTGCGCCGGCGCCTGCGGGCACCACGAACGCGAGAGCGAACACCACGACCACCGCCGCCGCAGACTGCGCGAACCGAGGGCGCACGCACCGAGGACCGCGGTCGCTCAACAACTGTATGCCCTTTGCCTCCACACCGACCACGCTACTCCACCCGTGCAGCGTCCCCGAGCCGAGCACCCGCAGCAGCTCCAACGGCTGACCTGTTCGCATCGCTCAGATCCGGCCGCAGGAACACCGGATAGAGCCGGCCCGGCGCTGACGAGCACCGTCCTCGGGACCGGGTCAGCCTCGACTGAGCCAGTCCGCTACTGTGTCCGGCCGCTGTTCTGCTGGCCAGTGACTCGCCGGACTTGGGACCCGAAAGGGCCTATCGCATGACGTTGGGCACCCGCCGCTGCCATGGGCGCGCGACCCGTCGTGTGATGATGACTATCCCGTTGAACGACAGACCGGAGCTGATGCGTTGGCATATGCAATTGAAGCCGAGCCGATCGAGACGATCCCTGTGACTTCCGCTGCTGAGCGGGCTGTCGCCGACCTGCACGCCATCGGCGCCTCGACAGCGATCGCTGAGCGTGTCCGCGATTCGGTTCCGCTCTGGTTCCATACGTTCGCGCTCGCACCGGGGGTCTACACGCCTGGGGTCGCAAGGGATCACGGTTACCGCGTCAAGGTGCTTGACGAAGATCGCTTTGCGGGGCGCAGCGTGCTTGACGTCGGCGCGTTCGATGGCTTCTACAGCTTCCTCGCAGCGGCCCGCGGTGCAAGCCGCGTCGTGGCGGTCGACAATGAGCAGTACGTCGATTGGGTGCAAGCCCGCTTCGGGGTGGAGCTGTCGGGAGGCGCCGGCTTCCGCGCAGTCGCCGAGCTGATCGAGTCGCTCGTCGAGTATCGCCGTATGGACGCCCTGGATGTGTGCGAGCTTCACGAGCGCTTTGACGTCGTGCTGTGCTTCGGGATCTTGCACCGCGTGACCGACCCGATCGCGCTGCTGCGCGCGCTCGCGGACGTGCTCGCTCCTGGTGGTGAGGTCGTGCTCGAGACCTACGGGTCGCGACTGGCTGCCGACGCCCCAGCGATTGAGGTTCACGAGCCGGGCGACGTTTACTCACGCGACGACTTCGTCTACTGGGGCTTCTCCCCGGAGGCCCTTCGCCGACTGGGGCGGATCGTTGGCCTCGACGGACTGGAAGTCGTCGAGGAGCTCGACGTCGACGGCCACCCGCGGATCCTCGCTGTACTTCGAGCGGCCGCCTGACCGCGGCCACAGCAGCTCGCCCTCAGGCCGCCATCGATGTCGCGGCGAGCTCGCGGTGCAGCGCCGCCGGTCGATCGGTGGTGATCGCGTCGACGCCGAGAGCAGCGGCACGCACGGCGAGCGCGGCGTCGTTGACCGTTCCCGTCGTGACGCTCAGACCCTGCGCCTGTAGGCGCTCGACGAGCGCAGGGTGCAGGAGAAAGTGCTCGATGCAGACGCCGCCGACGCCCGCGGACGCCGCCCACCGCGCGAGCGCGGCGGGCATGTAGTCGGCCCATGCGATCAGCCGCGTCGCCATCCCTTGGCGCGCGGCCTCTTCGCAGGCGGCGGTATGGAACGAGAGCACCTCCACACGGTCGCGGTCCGCTCGTCTTCTCGCGACCCGGCAGACCGCGGCGGCGCTCGCCCGCGCGAGAGCAGGATCGCCGTAGCTCTTCACCTCGACCTGCACCGGCAGCTCACGCGGCGCGCCGTCCAGCAGCTCCTCGAGCAGCATCGGCGTCTCGCTTGTCGGGGCGCCGTCACGGTCGCGCAGGCGGGCACGCCGAAGGTCGCTCCAGAGCGCCTGGTGTGCCCAACCGCTGAACGTCGTAGCGCCGCTCAGCCAAGGGTCGTGCAGCAGGACCAGCCGTCCGTCGGCCGTCAGACAGGCGTCGGTCTCAAGGCCCCCGACCGGACCGGCGAGGGTGACATGCATAGCTGCCCGTGAGGAGTCGGGCCCAGACTCGCGACCGAGGCGGTGCGCATACAGCGGCGGCAGCGTCGCCATCAACTGAGTGTGCCTCGCCGCTCGCGCTCACATGTCGCGCGTCGGTGACCAATCCGTTATCGCGTCGTGAACACGCCGATGAGGTCGACCGCGCCACGCCCACCCCCAATCGGGGGGACCCCATTGCGGCCGCCGTCTCTGCGTTCCACCGCTCAGCTCGTGGCTGAGCAGGCGGCTGACCTGCAGGTCGTGCTGTGTCGCCCACACTTCTCGAGGCGGCGCTCGCGAGGTGTGACCGCCGCGGAAGGGGGATCCCGGTCCTCGGCCGACCACCCATTGAGGCATCATGGGGAGAGCAGAGTGCCAAGAGTCTCCCGACCGGCAGGGGGTGGTTGCGGTGAGTGCAGTGGCAGTCGAAGCGATGATCGAGCGCGCTGGGCGCGCCTTGATCGACGCAGCGCCCGCGCCGGCGAAGGTGGTCCTCTTCGGCTCGCATGCTCGCGGAGACGCTGACGACGGGAGCGACCTCGACTTCCTCGTCATCGAGGCCGAGGTGGGGGACCGTCTCGCTGAGACAGTCAGGCTCCGACGTGCCCTTGGGGACCTTGGCGCCCCGGTTGACGTGATCGTCATGGACGCAGCGCTCGCGGAGCGGCGTTCGAAGGTCCGGGGCACAATGGTGGAGCGCGCTCTGCGCGAGGGGCGCGTTGTCGCCGAGTCCTGAGCAGGTCGAATACGCCGAGGTGCTGCTGCGCCGTGCAAACGGCGATCTCTATGTCTGCAGCGCGCTCTCGGACGACGCGGAGGTTGACGACGGGGTCCTTGGGCTTCCACGCTCAACAGGCTGTGGAGAAGGCGCTGAAGGTCGCCCTCGTGCTCGCCGACGTCGAGTTGCCGCGTACGCATGACCTCGAGTTCATCGCGAAGCTGGTCCGCGAAGCGGGACTTGATCTCCCTGCGAGCTTGTCAGGCACCGAGTGGTTGACTCCCTGGGCAGCCGAATTTCGCTACGACGAGCCAATAGTGCTCGATCGGGCCGCGGCTCTGTCAATAGCCCAGCATGCCGTCGCCTGGGCCGGGTCGCTGCTCGCCCAGCGGTCAGGCGAGGGATAACGAAGGTTCCATTCAAGGTTCCGTCTTGAGCGAATCGGACCCCGCCGAGCCCGACCCAGCCCCAGCAACCACGGGCGACCAGACCCAACCCGACCCTCCTTCTGCGACCTCATAACCCGAAGGTCGCGGGTTCGAATCCCGCCCCCGCTATGCGAAACATCCGCGACCGTCTATCGCATCGAAGAACGCTGGGATCTAGACGCACCGCCGGTCGACTTTGTAGCGTGAGGCTAGGTGTTCTGCCCTGAGAGGTCCAGAACGCGGGTGATGGGTGGCCGGCTGCCGATCCCGCTGTGGTTCCTGGTGGTGTTGTAGTGGATCAGCCAGTGGGGTAGCGCTGCTGCCCGGGCGCAGAGCCCGTGGCAACGCGGCACCAATGAGAACACCAACGGTCTGCTCCGCCAGTACTTCCCAAAGGGAACCGATCTCACAAGGCACACCATCGAGGACCTCGCCGCGGTCGCCGCGACACTCAACAGCCGGCCGCGCAAGACACTCCAATGGAGAACGCCGGCCGAGACACTCGACGAGCAACTACGATCAGTTCAACGAAACGCCGTTGCAAGCGCCGGTTGAATCCGCCCTCGGGTAGGATATCGACTGATCGGGTTAGCTAGACGATGGAGGAGGCCGACCCAGTGAGCGCCAACCGGCAGCCACCGCAGGGCCAGCGAGACGGCGGGGAGATGCGCGCGCTCCTCGCCCTCATCTCGGCCCTGATGTTCCTGGAGCTGTTCTTCTTCGCTGTCCTCTCGCCCCTGCTCCCTGGGCTTAAGCAGGAACTGGCGATCTCGACCTCTCAGGCGGGCATCCTTGTTGCCGCCTACGCCCTCGGCGCTTTGGCCGGAGCGATACCCGCCACCCTGCTAGCGGTGCGCGCCGGCGCGAGGACGACGGCGCTCGGCAGCCTCGCCGTGTTCGGAGTGATGAGCATTGCCTTCGGCGTGGCCAAGAGCTACGACGCTCTGCTGGCAGCACGCTTCATCCAGGGGGTAGCCGGCGCCGGCTGTTGGACGGCCGCGATGGTGTGGCTGCTCGAGACTGCCCCGGTCGAGCGCCGAGGCGAACTGCTCGGCTACGCCTTCGGGGTCAGCGAGGCTGGCGCGATCGCGGGTCCGGCGATCGGCGGCGTGGCGGCATCGGCGGGCCGCGGCTGGGTCTTCGGCTCGGTCGCGGCCGTGAGCATAGTTCTGGCCTTCGCGACGACCCGTTTTGCGTCTCCTCCCCAGCCGCCGCGGAGCGAACGGCGCCTGCAGCTCCGGACGATCCTCTCGTCCTCGACCGTCAGGAACGCGATGTGGATCGCGATCCTCCCCGCCATCGTCCTCGCCGCTGTGAGTGTGCTCGCGCCCCTGCGCCAGCACCAGCTCGGAGCCGGCGCCACCGAGATCGCGCTCACGTTCGCGGCGGCCGCGCTGGTGGGCATCGTGGTCCGCCCGTTCTTCGGCCGCTGGTCGGATCGCACCGGCCCGGGAACCCCGATCCGTGTCGCCCTGATCGCGAGCGTGCCGATCGTGTTGGTCATCCCGTGGGTGAACAGCAGGTGGGCGCTGGCGCTGCTGGTGATCGGGGCCCTCACGGTCACGGGCCTGATGTGGGCGCCGCTGATGGTGATGCTGTCCGATGCCTGCAGCGCCGCCGGGGTCAGCCAGATAATGGCCGTCACAGTCATGGACCTGACCTGGCCACCGGGTAACGCGCTCGGCTCGAGTGGCGGTGCGGCGATCGCCCAGGCGGCCGGCGAACGCGTCGCGTATGCGGTGATCGGCGCCGGCCTTCTGGCTGGAGTGCTGGCGCTGCCACGCGGAGCCGCCAGAGTCCCGCCGCCACTCACGACTCCGCAGGCTGGCGCGTGAGCGTCGCCGAGACCCCGGCCCCGCTTCCGGCGCCGTATTTCGAGGATCTCTCGGTCGGCCAGGTCGACAGGTCCGCGCCGGCGGCGACGCTAACGGACGGCATGGCGGCGGTTCACCAGTCGATCGTCGGCGATCGCCTCGCCCTGGCTCTGGACAGCGAGATGGCGCGCCGTGTGCTCGGGACGGATTCGACGCTCGCCCACCCCGCGCTGGTGTGGGACCTGGCGATCGGCCAGTCAACCGGGCTGACGGGACGGGTGGTCGCAAACCTCTTCTACCGCGGCCTCGCCTTCCGCTGGGCCCCCGTGATCGGCGACACCCTGTCGACCGCGACCGAGGTTGTGGCGCTGCGCGAGACGTCGCGGAAGGCGGGCCGGGCGCCGACGGGCCTCGCCGCTCTGCGCGTCCGCACCACCGATCAGGAAGGCCGCTCAGTGCTCGACTTCTGGCGCTGCGCGATGCTGCCGCTCCGCGAGCACGACGCGACGACAGGAGCGGCGGACTCGTTGGACGCGATACCGGCCGAGCTGCCGGAACGCACACTGACCGAGGCGGTCGCGACCTGGAACCTCGAGGGGCTTGGCGATGGCCGACTGCTGAGCGCGCCCCCCGGGACGCGCTGGCGCTCCCACGCCGGCGACGTCGTCAGCTCGGCTCCGGAGCTCGCGCGACTCACACTCAACGTGGCAGCCGTGCACCACGACGGAGCCTCCAAGTCGGCTGAGCGCCTCGTCTATGGCGGCCACACGATCGGCCTCGCGGCCGCGCAGGCCTCCCGCGCCCTGCCGGAGATCCTGACGATCGTGGCCTGGCACTCCTGCGACCATCTCGCGCCGGTGCGAGAGGGAGACACGCTGCGCAGCGAGATCGAGCTCGAGCGCGTGGACCCCCTTCCCGCCGGCGGCGCGCTCGCACACCTGCGCTCCAGGGTCAATGCGGTCCGCGGTCCGGAGGACGTGCCGGTCCTCGACTGGCGATACGTGGCGGTCGTGGCGTGAGCGACGAGGAGACCGGTCAGCTCCGCTGGCTGCCCAGCGCCTGGATGTTCGCCCCCGCGGACGACTCACGCAAGCTCGACTCCGCACTGCGCTCTCGTGCGGGCGTGGTCGTGGCCGATCTCGAGGACTCGATCGCGCCGGGACGCAAGGACGAGGCGCGCGAGATGGCCAACGCATTCCTTCGTGACGGCGGAGATGTGCGGCGGGTCGTGCGCATCAACGACCCGCGCACCGATGCCGGCGAGCGCGACCTGGCTCGGCTGGCCGGTGACGGCGAGCCGATCCTGATGGTGCCCAAGGCCACGCTCGAGACTGTGCGGACCGCGCGCGGGGCCCATGCCCGGGTTGTGGCGCTCGTCGAGTCTGCGCGGGGGGTGCTGGAGGTCGACGAGATCGCAGCCGTCCCGGGCGTGGTCGCTGTCGCGATCGGCACCATCGACCTGTCCGCCGATCTCCGCCTGAGCGAGCTGCCGGACGGCCTCGAGCTCCTGCATGCGCGCAGTCGGGTGGTCCTGGCCTGCGCCGCGGCGGGCATACCGGCGATCGACGGGGTGCACCTCGCCATTCGCGACACCGCGAGCCTGCGAGGGGAGGCGGAGCGCGCGCGCGCGCTCGGCTTCTCCGCCAAGCTCTGCATCCACCCCGCTCAGCTGGAGGTTGTCGGCGAGGCGTTCGCGCCGTCGGACGAGGAGATCCGGCGGGCGCACGCGATCGTCGCGGCGTATGAGCGCAGCCTCTCAGGGGACATGGGGGTCGGTGTCGCCGACGGCGAGATGGTCGACCTCGCGACCGTCCGCCGCGCCGAGCGGATCCTGAGCGCCGAGCCGGACTTCTCGGGGTCCTGAGCGCGCCGCTGCGTCTAGCTACTTGCTCCGGATAAACGACTGAACCGAAACGGCCGCGCTCGTTGTCGGGCGCGGCCGTTTCGGGCAAATGGTTTTCTGCTCTGGTCGAGCGGTGGTGATGTTCTCATCTGGTCCGGATGGCGAGGGGTGTCAAGGTTGTAGGCGAGGATCGCTCAGGCGCTCCAGGCGCGAACTCCGGGTGCTCCCTTCAGGCGGGAGCGGCGCAGTCCGTAGCTGCGCTTGAGGTGGCTGGTCCTGCCCTCGGCGCCGGTGCGGTATCGGGCGAGCCGTCTTTGTGTTCGTCTGGAGCCTGGTTGTTGGCGGCCAGCGATGAACACCCGCTCGGGCGCGAGCCGCTCGAGCTCGCCTGTTGTGTCGGGCAGGAGCTTGCTCTCGGGCGGGTTGCCCGGCGCGGTGGACGCCGGCAGGATGAATCCGCGTGCTCCGCGCCGGGTGTGTGCTGTCACCTCGCAGATCTGCAGCACATAGCCGAACTCGTTTGGCTTGCCGAGCTTGCCCTTGCGGATCGGGCGAGCATCGGGGTCGAACATCGACACCAGCCGGTCGGTGATCGGCTTCCCTTCGATCCTGAGCTTGATCTGTGCGGCGACTCGTTCAGGGCGATCGGCTGCCTGCTCCAGGCTCGAGATCGCTGCAAGCTTTCGCTGTGCGCCGCGGCCATGCGCTCGCCGACGCGCCGTCGCCACCATTCGTCTGGCTTCGCTGATCGACCGCCTCAGCAGTTGTCCGGCCTGATCGGTCAGGGCCAGGACCTGTGCTTTGCGCTCCCCGGTGCGCCGTCCCATCGTGCGCGAGATCGCTCTCAGATGACGCCCCAGCGCCCTGCTGCGATCCCGCACCCGCCCAGCGTCCTTGCCGATCAGCCCGGTCAGTTTGCGGGCCTCGCGCGCGAGCGTCCTGGCTCCGTCCAAGCTCAATGCCGCGTCGCTTGGATAGCGCACATCGGCCTCCACGACGGTCGAGTCGATCCTCACCGCTCTCGCGCGAAAGCGTGTCTCGTGCTGCGCCTTGGCGATCACATAGCGAGTCAGATCCTCCACGACCCCGCCACCGAGCCGGCGTGTGAGCTTGCGAACCGTCGACTCGTGCGGAACTCGCTCCCCGAGAGCGATCAGACAGAACCGCCGCAGATGCAGCGAGTCGGAGACCTCCCGCACCAACGTCTCGTATCCCCACCCCGTGCGCGCCTCGACGATCATCAAACGCACGTACACATCCATCGGGATCGACGGGCGACCATGACAGACCGCCTCCCGACGCCAATCCGCTGCGATCGGCTCCAGCAGCCGCCGGTCGCTCAACAGCACATTCAACGCCGCCAAATCCTCCGGCAGTTCCTTCACCTCGCCCGGCAACACCTCGTCCCACAACGACTCGACCTGCCCGCCCGAAAGCCGCAGCATCAACACCATCCCCGACTAGAAAAGCACCCATTTGCAGGGCACATTCTCCTAAACAAGCCGGACAGCACCCCGACCATTTCCGGGGCAAGTAGCTAGTTGTCCTGCCCACGTAGGTTGTGAACGCGGCTGATGGGTGGCCGGTTGCCGATCCC
>CALAQT010000290.1 GCA_937888775.1 uncultured Actinomycetes bacterium
CCGCCGCCATATGACGCGCCAGCGGGATCGCGAGCGCCGTCAGGATCGCCGCGAACCCGAAGATCGTCAACCAACCCAAGAACGTCATCGGCGGCTCTCCCCCTCAGGCCGCTCGGGTACCGCCAGGTGCAGGCGGACAACCACCGGCTAGAACTTCTCCCCGCGCAACAGCGCGTACAGCAGGTAGCCGCACACGATCACCGACACCACCAGGCCAAAGAGATCCGCGCCGCTCATATCCGCTCGATCCCGTAGACCAGACCGAGGAGAACCGCGAACATCAGGATCGCGAGGGCGACAGCGACAAAGTCCACAGCCCGGATCGTGCAGCCCGCGCTGTGAAGGAGATGTGCCGAAACCGCTTGCGCGTATACAGATGTTGTGAAGACGGGTGCGGGGCGCACCGCGGATGGCATGCTCAGACCGTGATCAGCGACCGTCACAGAGTGCGCGGGACGCCTGCGGTGACCCGATCCCTGGCGAAACTACGAGCATGTCCAGCGCGCCCCCCCACGCCGCGGACAGGCTGTCGTATGACGAGCTGACGGGCCGGGGCAGTGGCGTGAGCCGCGCTGATCGACCGGCGAGAGCGCGCGGCACGCCTAAACCGCGTCGTTCTGGCGAGCGGACGGTCAGCGTCGGGCCTCGCGGGTGCGACACGCTCCAGCGCGGTTGCCAGCTCCAAGCTGCGTGCAGTGCAGTGCGGTGTCGGTCGCGGTCAGCGTGCTGCTGCGCGGTTCACGCCAGCACGTGTGAGCTCAGCGCTTGGGCGAATGGGGCGAGCACGAGCGCGGTCAAAAACGTCAGCACGGCGAAGACGGCGACGAACCCGATCAGCAAGATCACGAACGTGGGGGTATCGGTGCGCAGGGTTCCCAGGCCGGGCGGGGCGATCCGCCTCGACCCGAGCGAGCCGGCCAGCGCCAGCACCGCCAGGATCGGGACGAACCGTCCGAGGATCATCACCCAACCGCCGGCGAGGTCTGCGAACGCGATCCCGTGCGCGCCGACGTTGCCCGCGACGGGTTGAATGAAGCCGCTATAGCCGGCGAACGCCGACCCGTTGTTCTGGGCCTGTGAGAGGTAGGCGTAGACCGATTCGGCGAAGCCTTGGGGTCCGTGGGTCGACATCGACTGGCGCCCGGTGGGGGTCGCGATCGCGATCGCGACGAATGTGAGCACCAGCAGCGGCACGAACAGCGCCCCGATCGACGCGAGCTTGATCTCGTGGGCCTGGATCTGCTTGCCGAGGTACTCGGGCGTTCGACCGACCATCAGCCCCGCGATGAACACGGCGAGCACGACCAGCAAAAGCATCCCGTAAAGGCCGGAGCCCGGTCCCCCGAAGATCACCTCGCCGGTCATCATGTTGGCCATCGCGACCCCGGCGCCGAGGCCGCTGTAGGACTCCACGCCGCTGTTGACCGCGCCATCGCCGCTGGCCGTCCCGGCCGAGACAAACAGCGCCGAGCCGGCGGCCCCGAAGCGCTGCTCCTTGCCCTCCATGTTGCCGCCCGTCGAGCCGGAGATCACGGCCGTGTGCAGGCCGGCGGCGTGCTGGGCCGGTGTGCCGTGCGCCTCGGCGGCGTACATGACCGCGGTGCCGGCGAGGAACATCACCATCATCACCGCATACAGCGCCCAGCCCTGGCGGCGACGGCCGATCATCCGCCCGAACGTCGCCGTGAACGCCGCCGGGATCAGCAGCATCAACAGGATCTCGACGAAGTTGGAGATCGCGGTTGGGTTCTCGAACGGGTGCGCCGAGTTGGTGTTAAAGAACCCACCGCCGTCGCCCGACATCAACTTGATCGCCTCCTGCGAGGCGACCGGGCCGATCGCGATCGTCCGCGCCAGCCCAGTCGGGCCGTGCGCGGTCAGATAGTGCTCAAGCGTCTGGGGCACCCCCGTCGCGACCAGCAGGATCGACGCCAGAACGGCGACCGGCACCAGCACGTAGAAAAGCGAGCGGGTCAGGTCGACCCAGAAGTTCCCCAGCCGGCCGGTGCCGCGGCGGCTCAGCCCTCGGATCACGGCCGCCGCGACCGCCATCCCGGTCGCGCACGAGGTAAAGCTCGCGACCGTGATCCCGGCCATCTGGGAGAAATCCGACAGGGTCGTCTCGCCCCCGTAGTACTGCCAACTCGTGTTCGACACAAACGACGACGCCGTGTTGAACGACAGATCCCACGGGCCCGAGTGCCCAAACCCCTGCGGATCCAACGGGTGGATGCCCTGCGTGCGCAGCACCAGATACAGCATCAGCCAGCCCGCCGCGCTGAACAAAAGCAGCGCCCGCGCGTACTCCTTCCACCCCTGCTCCTCGGAGCCGTCCACCCGAAACAGCCGATAGACGATCCGCTCGACCGGAGCCAAGAGCGCGCTCAGCGCCACGTGCTCGCCCTGGTAGACGCGCGCCATGTAGCCGCCCACAAGCGGCGTCAGCGCCGTCAGGACCCCCACCAGCGCGAGGATCTGGATCGCGCCCGTGACCGTCATCCCGACCGCCGCCCGCTCAACTCGCTCGTACCTGGCGCGCGGCCGTCCGTATATCCGCCTACGCGGGTCTCACCGCGGGATCGTCGGTCGTCGTGATCGCACCGCAACGGCGGCACGTCCACGCCGCATGCTCGGGATCTGTCTTGATGATCACAGGGCAGCCCCAGGCATGCGGCGGACACGGCGCAAACCCATCCGCGACCCACCAGACCAGCTCACCAAGCGAGGGCTCGGGCGCGGGGTTATACAGCGGACCGGTCCCGTCGGTCAGGAGAACCAGTGCCCGGGCAACGCCACACGGGTTCAGCGCTCCCGGCTGCTCGAGGCGGTCCGCCAACCCCAGCAACCCTTCACGCCACGCCAGCACCGCGCTGCGGCAGACCGGCACCGCCGAGCCCAGCCCGCCCGGGGCACGTTCCGCCTTGGCCACGACCCCGCGCAACGAACGCGCCACCCGACGACGCGTCACCGCCTCCGTGAGCTGCCCTGCCCTGAGGGCGCGATCCCCGCAAGCCTCGGGATCACGGCCCTCGGCGAGCTCGCGATCAAGCCGCCCGCGACGCAGCCGCACCCGCAACCGAGCGCCACGCGCCGGCCGCTGATCAACGCCACCGTGACGCAAGCAGATCGGCACGTGCATCTGGTGCGCAACAAGCTTCATCGAGATCAGACGACCCGTCGACCTTTATCCACTCCATCACCGTAAGTCCTCGCGTGTGAAGCCGGCGTGTCGATTGCCGGCGAAACCGTCAAGATTGCGTGAAGAAGCCGGCTGCTGACACGACTCGGAGTTCCCTCTGCGGCCAATGGCGGTCGGCCGCGCAGCACGGTGGCGCCCGGGTCGATAGTCGTCAAGGCTGTCGCTGGCATGGCCTGCGCTGGCGTTGCCTACGGTCGATCTGTTCGTGGCCGAGGCGACCACGGTCACAGCATGCATCCCTTGGTCCAAGAGCCCGCATGTGACGACGATCCGGCTGTATACCTGTGACGAGACGGACGCGGTCCAGCGCACGCCTTGATCCAGCCGCTCACCCCGAGGAGCTCGAGGTAAGCGGGTGCTTTCTCGAGCTCCTCGGGGTGCTCGGCTCGGTGCAAGGTCGCCGAGATTAGACCGTGATCGCGAACTCGTGGGATTGAGCGGGTCCGGGGCCCATTACCGCGGTGGCGGCGAGGACCAGTTGCCGCAGCGTGCCCGGCTCGGCCGGGTTATACAGCGGGCTGTGGTCTGCGTTGGTGAGCAGCCGTTCGGTGAGTGCCATCCCTTCGGGCCGGACGGGCTCGGGGCTCTCCAAGCGCTTGATCATCGCGGTGATCGCGAGTTGCGCGTTGAGGACCTCGCCGCGTCGGATGATCACCACTCGCGCCCGCGTCATCGCGGGCTGGTGGGCCTCGGCTATCGTCCGGCGCAGGGTGCGTGCCAAAGTCCTACGGCTCCGCTTGCCCGTCAGCTGCGCTGCGCGCAGCGCAAGCTCGGGTCGGCTGCCCGGATCGGTGCCTTCCGCCAGCGCACGGGTAAGGTCGCCGCGGTGGATGCCAACGCGTGTGCGCACAAGCAGCGAGTGCGAGCGACCGGCGCGAGAGTCGCGTGGACGGGCGTCGTCGGTTGGTGCGTCGTAGGGCAGGCGATTCTGGGGGGTTGCGATCGTGGGCATGTGACACTCCTGAAGCAGTGATCCGGTGAGCCTCGTCGGGCTGCGGTTCGCAGTCGACGCGAGGTGCACGTTGAGTAACCCCAAGCGTAGTTCCACGGCTGTGACGACGGCGTGAAGACCAAGCCCCCGGGCGTGTCGATTCTGTGTCGGTCATAGGTCGCCGAGGCGAAGACCCGGCTAGCGCACGGCTAGCGCGGATCAAACCGGAAGCCCACGCCCGGCTCGGTGCGGATGTAGTGCCTGCCGATGCCGTCCGCCGGCTCGATCTTGTGGCGCAGCCGCGCGATGTGAGTGCGCAGAACCTGCGTATCGTCCGCATAACCAGGCCCCCAGACCTCGGTCAAAAGCGCACGATGGGTCAACAGCCGTCCGCGATTGCGCACCAGCACCCGCAGCAGCTCGAACTCGGTCGGGGTCAAATGAACCTCGACGCCGTCACGGCGCACCACATGCGCCGCCAGATCGACCTCCAGGCCGGCAACGGTGATCACGCTCTCCTCGGCCTCTGGCGACGCTCGCCGGAGCACCGCTTCGAGCCGGGCGAGCAGTTCGCGGGGACCGAACGGCTTGGTGATGTAGTCATCCGCACCGGCCTTGAGCACCGCGACCTTCTGCTCCTCCTCGCCAACCGCCGACAAGACGATGATCGGCATGTCGCTCCACTCCCGCAGGCGCCGGCACAGCTCAATCCCGTCGCCATCGGGCAACAGCAGGTCAACGATCGCGGCGTCAACAGCCGACACCGCCGCCACGTCTAACGCCTCGTCCATCGTCCCGGCGGTCAGCACCACGTAACCCTCCTCGCGCAGAATCACCTTCAACGCGCGCAGAATCTGCGGCTCGTCATCGCACGCCAACACCCGCCGCCCCTGCGCCGCCGAGACGGCCATCAGCACGCCACGTTGCCAGATCGGAACAACCGCGACAATCGCCCAGCCCTTAGCGCTTGCAGGCGCTCCACCGGCGCGACATCACACCGACGGGTCGCTGAGGGCATCCGCCGACACGTCGTGACCGTAGAGGACTTCATCGCGATCGGAATCCGCTCATTGACGTTCTGGTGACCTGATTACCGTAGACCCCGTGCTGTGACGCCCGCGTGAAGATCGCCCCGCAACTTGTCAAGATTCCGTGAAGACCCGCCTTCTAAAGTCCGTCGCCCCCGCCCGGCCGCGACGCGGCAGCGGGCCATCCGTCACAGAATCGGCATACGGCGCCCAACGATCCTCACAGTTTCGTAACGCCCGCGGATCGATCATTGAGCGAATGAACATCGCGTCGTTCCGCCAGCATGAACCTCCCGACCCGCGACCCGGCGATCTGATCCCAAGCCCGACAGCAAAGCAACGCGATCCGGCGCCGGGCCTGCGTCTACGGGCTCGCCCCCGCTGCGAGCGTTTGGATCGCGAGATCGCCGCCGGTCTGCCAACCGGGGAACCACCCGATCGAGCGATGCGAGCTACGCAGCTGACAAGCGCTTCCATACGGCGCACGCTCGCGGCGCTCTACGCGAACGTCCTCGACGCCGCCGAGGAGTGTGACGCCGATCCCGGTTCGCCACTGACCGTCGAATACGTCTCGCTACTCGCTGCTCGCCAACAGATCCTCGAGCTCATCGAGCGGCTGCGAAGCAGCGCGGAGCTCAAACCCCGCGGCCTTGCCCTGGCCCGATTGCTCGTCTGCGACTCGGCAAGCCCCATCTTTCGGCCCGCAGAGCATACCGTCTCGGTCGCCCTGTCGCAGATCGCCTCCGCACTGTGAGCCTCTGAAACCGCGGGCGGCGCACTGCCTACTCGTCTTCAGCTCCCACGACACCACAGCTTCCAC
>CALAQT010000291.1 GCA_937888775.1 uncultured Actinomycetes bacterium
GGCGAAGCTACCCCGCCACGTCCCTCACCTCACCCACGGAAGGAGCAGTAGCGCCGTAAAAAGGCGTGTAAAAAGAGAATTGGTGAGGCTTGTCGCGAACCTCTGGGCGGTCAATGGGCACCGCCGCCGAGGCCATCGGGGATTTTCATCGACGAGGGTTCTATCCCAACGTTCCCGCCGCTCGGGCGAGGGCGCCGCGGGCACCGTAGCGCGGTCCTGACCGGGCCACGTGGCGCGGTCCTGACCGGGGCCACGGAGCGCTGTCCTGACCGGGGGCACGGAGCGCTGTGGCGCGGATCGACAAGAAGCCCTGCGCGCGATGACTGGCAGCCTGCGCGCGCTGTCGGTAGCTTGGGATACGTCTTTGCGAGCGACGAGGAGAACCTATGGGCGAGGGCGAGGGCGAGCTTCTGGCTCTGTACTGGACCGTGGCCGGTCCCGCGGACGTGCATGTGGGCCGCGAGTGGAGCACATTCGAGTGGCGTGACCGCTGCGCCGAGGCCCAGCGGGTCGGCTTCAAGGGCCTGGGGCTATGGCACGCCGACATCGAGCACCAGCTGCAGACCCGGAGCCTGGCCGAGATGAAGCAGATCTTCGACGACGCCGGCCTGACGTATCTCCAGGTGGAGTTCCTGGCCGACTTCTTCGTGCCCGAGGGAGAGCCGGCGCGTGCGGAGTCAGACGCCCGGCGCAAGCTGCTGTTCGATACCGCCGCGGTGTTTGACGCCCATCACATTAAGGTCGGCAATATCCCCGGGACCCCGTGCAAGATGGACCGGTTGATCGAGTCCTTCGCGCAGCTGTGCGAGGAAGCAGCGCAGCACACCGCCGCCAAGGTCGTCTACGAGTTCATGCCCTTCGACGTCAACGTCGACACGCTTGACGCGGCGATCGAGCTGGTCAGCGGCGCCAGCGCCGAGAACGGCGGATTGGCGATCGACACCTGGCACTGCGCCAAGCTCGGGATCGCGCCGGCGGACCTGCGCCAGATCCCGCCGCAGCACTTCACCTGGGTCGAGCTGTCCGACGGGCAGCGCCAGAACATGCCCGACCTGGTCGACGAAACGGTCAATCACCGCCGGCTGCCGGGCGAGGGCGAGTTCGACATCCCCGCCTACGTCGAGGTCTGCCGGGCGGTCGGCTATCAGGGACCGTGGGGGGTCGAGGTGCTGTCGGCGGAGCTGCGCAGCCTGCCGATCGAAGAGGAATTCCAGCGAGCCTACGAGACGACCGCCGCCCAGTTGCGCGCCGGCGTCGCGTGAGAGGAGACTGACACCATGAGTGACACCGAACTGACCGATGACCGTCTGGTCTGGATCTACACCCAGATGCTGCGGATCCGCGAATTCGAGGAGCGGGTCAAGGGGACCTTCGAGGAATACCCGGGCGTGATCCGCGGCCACACCCATCTGGCCGATGGCGCCGAGGCCTCGATCGTGGGCTCGCTGGCCGCGCTTGAACCCGACGACCAGCTGATGGCCACCTACCGCTGCCACGGCTATCCGATCGTGCTGGGCACCGACGTCAAGGCGATGATGGCCGAGATCTACGGTCGCAGCACCGGCCTGTGCGGCGGCTACGGCGGCTCGATGCACCTGGTCGATACCGAGCGCGGCTTCATGGGCACTTCGGGGATCGTCGGGCAGGGCATCCCCCAGGCCACCGGGGTCGCCTACGCGGCACAGATCCGGAATCGGTCGGACCCGCCCCAGGTCGTGCTGTGCTTCTTCGGCGATGGCGCCTCCAAGCAGGGGGCGTTCTCGGAGTCGCTCAACGTGGCGTCGCTGTGGAAGCTGCCGATCGTCTACGTGATGGAGAACAACTCCTACAACGTGGTCACCCGCTCAGAGCAGGAGGACGCCAACGCCGCGGCCGGCGAGCCGCTGGCGGTCAAGGCGAAGGCGTTCTCGATGCCCGGCGTGACCGTTGACGGCAACGACCCCATCGCCGTGTACGAGCACGTCAAGATGGCGGTCGACCGTGCCCGGGCGGGCGAGGGGCCGACGCTGGTGGAGTCAAAGGTCTACCGGCTCAGCGCCCACGGCAACATCATCGTCCCGCCCGGCATCCCGCTGCACTACCCCGAGCATGAGGCGATCGAGGTCTTCGGCGCGCGCGAGGAGTACGAGGCGGCCAAGCGCGGGGATCCGGTGCCACGCTTCCGGGCCCGGCTGGTCAGCGACGGCAAGCTGACCGCCGAGCAGGCCGACGCGATCGCCGACGAGGTCCGCCGGGAGATGCAGGCTGCGGTGCAGTTCGGCATCGACAGCCCGCTGCCGGAGCCCGAAGAAGCCCTCAAATACGTCTACGCCTGATCCGCCCAAGGAGGCGACTTCCATGGCCCGCGAGCTTCCCTACATTGTGGCAATCAACGAGGCGATCCACGGAGAGATGGCGCGTGACGACAGCGTGCTCTACTTCGGACAGAACCTCGCCACGACCGAGAACGACGAATTCGTGAAGGCCTACGGCCACGATCGCGTTCGCGTCACGCCGATCTCCGAGACCGCGGAGATCGGGATGGCGGTCGGCGCGGCGCTGGCCGGCATGCGGCCGGTGGTCGAGCTGTACATGGCCGAGTTCCTGCTGGTGGCGATGGATCAGGTCGTCAACGAGGCCCCGCGCTTTCGTTACATGAGCGGCGGCAAGGTCAAGGTCCCGCTGGTGCTCAAGGCGGGCTACGGGTTCACCGCCGGCTGGGCGGGCCAGCACACGGGCTCGATCTACAGCATGTTCCTCGGGATCCCGGGGCTGAAGGTGGCGCTCCCGGCGACCGCCGCCGATGCCAAGGGGCTGATGGCCACCGCGATCAGGGACGACAACCCGGTCTGCTTCTTCCATCACTACCTGCTGACGCTGGAGCCGGGCGAGGTCCCCGAAGGCGAGTACCTCGTGCCGTTCGGCCAGGCGGACGTGCGCCGTTCTGGCGGCGACGTCACGATCGTCGCCACGGGCTGGATGGTGGGCAAGGCGCTGGCCGCGGCCGAGTCGCTGGCGTCCGAGGGGATCGAGGCCGAGGTGATCGATCCGCGCACGCTCGCGCCGCTGGACACCGAGACGATCCTGACCTCGGTGGCCAAGACCGGCCGGGTGGTGCTCGTCGACCAGGCCCCACGGCACGCATCGGCGGCGGCCCTGATCTCGGCGGAGATCGCCGATCACGGGTTCTCGTCGCTGAAGGCCCCGATCAAGCTGGTGACCGCGCACGACGTGACGGTGCCCTACAGCGAGCCGATGGAGGCGTTCGTACTCCCCGACGAGGCCAAGATCGTCGGCGCCGTGCGCCAGGTCCTCGGAAACGCGCCCGTCGCCGCGTAGTGTCGTGATTCAAATCGACACACCAGCCCAGGTCGATGGCGCGTTCTAAGCGCTCCACTGCCGCGTCGCGGTCGCTTGACCGTGACGCGGCGCTGGGACTCCTGGGGACGATGTGGCGGATCCGGTGCTTTGAGGAGCGCGTGGCGCGCCTGAAGCGCAACCTGCAGGTCCACGGGCTGATCCATCTCAGCATCGGTGGCGAGGGCGTGGCAGCGGCCGTGTGCGGGCAGCTGCGCGACGACGACAACGTCTACAGCGGCCATCGCGCGCACGGCCATGCGCTCGCCAAGGGTGCGCCGATGGACCGGGTGATGGCCGAGCTGATGGGGCGCACTGACGGCCTCTGCCGCGGGCTGGGAGGCTCGATGCATCTGGTCGATCGTGAGCACGGGCTGCTGGGCGCCACCGGCGTGGTCGGCGGCAATCTCCCGCTGGCGGCGGGGAGCGCGCTGGCCGCGCGGCTACGGCGGACCGATCAGGTGACGGTCGTGTTCTTCGGCGACGGTGCGGTCCAGGCCGGGCATTTCAACGAGTCGGTCAACCTCGCCGCGCTCTGGGAGCTGCCGCTGATCTTCGTGTGTGAGAACAACGGGATGGCCGAGTTCACCGCGCGCTCCGAGCACTCAAAGGTGGAGCTGGTGTGCGACGTGGTGGCGCCCTACGGGTTTGAGCGCCAGACGGTCGACGGGGGTGACGTGCCGGCGTTGTGGAGCGCGTTCGGGGGCTATCTGAACGCCGCCCGCCAGGGACGCGGACCGCTGCTGCTGGAATGTCTCACCCACCGCCGCCGGGGCCATTACGAGGGCGACGCGCAGACCTACAGGGACACGCTGGCCGAGGCGGAATGGCAAGCGCTGGATCCGCTGGCGCGACTTCAGTTCCACGCGATCGCGCAGGGATGGCTCGACGAGGCGGCAGCCGAGGCGCTGGAGCGAGACGCCCAGGCCGAGGTCGAGGCAGCGTTGGCGTTCGCGCGGGAGAGCCCGTTCCCCGAACCCGCTGTGGCAGCTGAGATGGTCTACGCCGGCGCAAACCGCGAGGGCTGAAGGCACCATCGTGAGCGACTCGGACACGACGTTCGTAAAGGCCATCAACGTCGCCCTGGCCAGCGCGATGCGCGCCGACGAGCGCGTGATCGTGCTCGGAGAGGACGTAGCCGAGGGCGGGCCCTACACGGCCACGGCGGATCTGGCCCAGGAGTTCGGTACCGAGCGGGTCCGCAACACCCCGATCAGCGAGGGCGCCGTCTGCGGCGTGGCGATCGGCGCGGCCCAGTCGGGCCTGCGGCCGGTCGTCGAGATCATGTTCATCGACTTCATCACGCTCGCGCTGGACCAGCTCGTCAACCAGGCGGCCAAAGCGCACTTCATGTCCGGAGGCCA
Organism: uncultured Actinomycetes bacterium; assembly: GCA_937888775.1. Next base: position 4,701 of record CALAQT010000291.1, read on the forward strand.
GTTGGAGGTTCCGCTCGTGCTGCGAACCCAGGGGGGCGCCGGCGGGCGCGCCGCCGCTCAGCACTCGCAGAGCCTGGAGGCGTGGCTGGTCCACGTACCCGGATTGAAGGTCGTGATGCCCAGCTGTGCGGCCGACGCCGCCGGGTTGCTGCTGAGCTCGATCGCCGACCCCAACCCGGTCGTGTTCGTCGAGAACAAGGCGCTCTACTTCCGCCGGGAACCGGCCCCGGCGCAACACCTGCCGCTGGCGCTGGGGCGCGCGCGGACCGTGCGCCCCGGTGACGATGTGACGATCGTCGCCCTGTCAAGGCTGGTGGGCGAGTCCATGGTGGCGGCGCAGCGGCTGGCGCAGGAGGGGATCGAGGCCGAGATCATCGATCCGCGGACGCTCACGCCGCTTGACCTGGAGACGATCGTCGAATCGGTGCAGCGAACCGGTCGGGTCGTGGTCGCCCACGAGGCGGTGCGGGTCGGAGGCTTTGGCGCCGAGCTCGTGGCGCAGATCCAGACCGCCGCGTTCGAGTACCTCGACGCGCCGGTGGAACGGGTCGGCGCGCCGTTTACGCCGGTGCCGCTCAGTCCGCCGCTGGAGGACGCCTACCGGCCTGATTCCGAGCACGTGATCGCCGCCGTCCGGGTGGCGCTCGGACGGGCGCAACGCCAGGCGAGCCCCCTTGACCCCGGCGCCGTCTCGGCGCCGCAGCGGTGATGATGCTAGGCCTCCTGGGGTACCACGATCAGCGAAGCGCCGGGTACGTGGGCGAGCATGTCGCGGTGGCGCAGCACGATCTCCAGGTTGCGCAGCGCCAGCATCGCGTGCTCGCGGCCGAGGCTCTCGGCCCGCGCGCCGGCGCGGCGCTCCACCGCGTCGATCAGCCCGAGGTGGTGATAGTGGGCGATGATCAGGATCTCACGCGATTCCGGGAGCTCGGCCTCGGTCAGCACGAACGCGCTGGGTCCGGCGAACGGAAGCGAGACGATCCCGGCGATCGCGCGGTCGAGGAGCGGGCTGTCGGCGAGCGCCAGCAGACGCGCGTGGAAGCGCTCGTTGAGCTCGACGTAATGCTCGAAGGACTCGTAGTCGCCGCGGTGGATCAGCCCGCCGATCGCGTCGCTGATCGTGATCAGCGCGCGCAGATCACGCCGCTTGGCACCGCGCTCGGCGGCGAAGCGGGCGGCGGTGCCCTCCAGCGCTCCGCGCAACTCGATCGCGTCGCGAATGTCGGCCTGGGTGAACTCGCGCACCGTGTAGCCACCGCCCGGCAGCCGGCGCAACAGGCCCTCGTGCTCCAGCGCCGCCAGCGCCAAGCGCAAGGGGGTCCTCGACACGCCGAGGCGCTCCACCAGCGGCAGCTCGGACAGTCGTTCGTTGATCGCGAACTCGCCGCCGAGGATCAGCTCACGCAGGCGCAGCAGCGCCAGGGTGATCTGCGTTCTGTGGGCCGGATTAGCCATCGACGTCGCCGCTGCACCCGTGTCATTCTGCGCGGTGCGCCGCGCACCGAGACGCGGTGTGCGGGACAGTGTAAAGCCGGATCGATCGCTTGCATGCAGAACATTGCCATAGGCCCCCACAAGCGGTTCGTTGAGGGCTTGTTAGGCCCTTCTTGCATACAGAACTTTAGGCAGTTAGTATCAACCGCCACTCGCCTCACCGGGGCGGGGGCCATCACTCGAGGAGGAGAGATAGGTGAGGATTCACCAACATGGGCTGCGCTTGCGGCCAAGCCTCGCTTTGGGCGCGGTAATTTGTCTGTTTTTGGCTGGCTGCGGCAGCAGCAGTAGCAGTAGTAGTGCGAGCAGCAGTGCGGCCGGTGGCTCGTCGAGCGCCAGCACCACCGCCAGCAGCAGCAGTGCCAGCGCTTCGACCGGCACTTCATCTTGTGGCAGCAAAGCCGGCGTCGCGGCGACCGGCACGCCGATCAACCTCGGCACGATCAACACCAAGCAGCCGGGCACGGACTTCACCGACATTCCGAATATGGAATCGGCCTACTTCGCCTGTGTCAACGCGAACGGCGGGGTCAACGGCCACCCGGTCAAGCTGTTCGTCGAGACCGATCAGACCCAGCCCTCGCAGATCGCGGCGGCGGCAAGCAAGCTGATCTCTTCCGACCACGTGGTCGGCATCGTCGGCGTGACCGACCTCCTGGAATGCACGATCGATCAGGCCTATTGGAAGAAGCTGGGCGTGTTCGAGATCAACTCGGGGATCGCGCCCGAATGCTGGTCGACGCCGAACAGCGCGGCGGTCAACATGGGCCCGCGTTACAGCTCCGACGGTGCGGTTCAGTACGCGATCGCGCAGCACGCGAGCAAGATCGTGTTCGATCAGTCAAACGTCCCTGGTACGGGCTATATCGCCGGTGGTCCGGCGGCGCTTGCGGCCGCTGCGCACGTGCCGATCACGCAGCTGACCGAGAACGTGCCGATCACGGACGCCAGTTCGGTCGCGATCAAGGAGGTTGACGACGCGGGTCCGAACGGGGCCGTGATCCTCAACTACACCCCGCCTGAGGCGTTGGTGATCCTCCAGGCCGCCCAGAAGCTGGGCCTCGAGGACCGGGTCAAGCTGTGGGGCTGCTCGACACCGTGCAACACCGACTTCCTGGCCAAGGCGCTGGGACCGAAGTGGGATCACAAGCTGTTCGTCAACGCCGAGTTGACTCCGCCTGACGGCAACAACGACCCCGAGTTCCAGCTCTACCGGGCGGTCCTCAAGCAGTACGGCTCCGCGGTTTCAGGTGGCATCGGCAGCTTCAGCCAGTTCGGCTGGGTCGAGGCCAAGTTCGCCGTCCAGGCGCTTGCGACGATCAAGGGTTCGTACACGCTCAAGAGCGTCAACGCGGCGTTCAAGGCGATCAAGAACTACAAGACCGCGATGCTGTGTCAACCGTGGACATTTGGGAATTACGCGTTCCACATCCCCAACAACGCCGATTACACGACGACCCCGAGCAATGGCCAGATGATCACGGCGCAGGGATGTACCGGGATCTCCTCGGCCGACCCGCAGATCGCGGCCTACCACAAGATCGCGGGCTAGTGCGCTCCGAACTGGACTGAGGAGCGAGGAAGAACCACGCAGAGCCCTGTGCTCCCCGTCGTGGGGTCAGCCGTCGAGAAGACGACTGACCTTGCGGTGGGGAGCACTTAGGCACGACAATGCAACCAGGACGGAAGCACTAGAGCCAATGGCAAGCTGGCAGCTCCTTCACTCCATCATCGTTACCGGGCTCGTGCTGCCCAGCTGGACGGACTTTCAGCCGTTCATCTATACGGGGCTCGCGTTGGGGGGGGTGTACGCGCTTTCGGGGGTCGGAATGGTCGTCCTGTTCCGAGCGACGGGCGTGCTGTTCCTGGCCTTTGGCGCGGTTGGCGCCATGGGCGCGCTCATCTCATGGCAGCTGATCAACAAGTCGAACATGAACGAGTGGCTCGCCTATCTCGTCTGCGTCCTGTTCTGCGGGGTCGTGACACTCGCCTACGGGATGATCTTCGGCTCGGCCTTGGCTGGGCGCGAGCCGCTGGTGAAGGCGGTGGCGACGCTTGGGCTGACGCTGATCCTGCTCGGGGTGATGGATCTGCTCTGGACCGGGAGCGGGGGCGAGTCCCGCTCGATCACGCTGCCGACCGATAACACTGGCTTCATGGTCGGCCAGATCCAGGTTACGTGGACCCAGGTGATCGGGCTGGGCTTCGGGGTCGTGATCACGATCGTGACGGGCGCGTTCCTGCGTTTCACCAAGTTGGGGACAGCGATGAGGGCGATGGCCAACGACCGTGAGATAACCGCGTCGCTCGGCGTGCCGGTGCGTCGTGTGGAGGCGGCTGCGTGGTTCGGCTGCGGCGTGCTCGCCGGGTTCGCCGGCGTGCTGCTGGCCGACCTGGTGGCCCTCGACGCGACGACGCTCACCTTCCTGGTGATCTCCTCGCTGTCCGCGGCCCTGATCGGTCGCCTGCGGTCGATTGCGATCACGTTCGTGGCGGCGATCGTGATCGGTCTCGTGGATGCGATGATCACGCCGATTCAGTCGCTCACCAATTACCGCGACATGACCCCCTTCGTAATCGCGGCGGTTGCCCTACTGGTGCTCAGCCGCCGACGCGTGATCTCGCTCTCCCGGCAGGGGATCTAGGTGACGGACACGGTGGGTGTGGAGACGCCCGAGGCCGCCACGCGACCCGCGCCGTCGCCCCGCGGCTTTGACGCCCGCGGGCTTCTGCGCCCGGCGGTGATCTTGGTGCTCATGGCGTTCGTGCTGCTCGCGCTGCCCTCGATGCTCAGCATCTACTACGTCGACGCGGCGACCCAGGTGGCGATCTACGCGATCGTTGCCCTTGGCCTCGGGCTGCTCGTCGGACGCGTTGGCATGGTCTCGCTCGGGCAGGTCGCGGTGCTGGCGCTCGGCGCCTGGGTCTCCGCGCGGTTGCTATTCGGGACCTCGTTGCCATTCCCACTGGTGCTGTTGGCCTCCGGACTGATCACGATGGTGCTGGGCACGCTCGTCGGCCTGCCGGCCCTCAGGCTCAGCGGTCTGTATCTGGCGCTGATCACGCTGATGCTCGCGGGCGCGATCACCGTTGTGCTAGCCACGACGAACTTCCCCAACGGTGGACACGGCTTCCTCGGCTACAACGGCAGCACGGTTCACATTCCGCCGATCCGTCGCCCCAGCATCGCGAGCACGGATCCTGCCTTCTTTCGCTACTCGGTGATCGTCGCAGCATTGATGTTCGTGCTTGCGCTCGTGCACGTACGGACGCGGCCCGGCCGAGCGTGGGCGGCGATCCGCCAGAGCGAGTCCGCGGCGCTGGCAGCGGGGATCAACACCACGCTGTACAAGCTGTGGGCGTTCGCGCTGGCGTCGTTTGTCACCGGCGTGGCCGGCGGCCTGCTCGCTGGCGCCGACCGCTACCTGTATTCGATCGATTTTCAGACCCAGGACTCGATCACCCTGCTGGCCGTGGTGCTGATGGGCGGTATCTACAGCCTCTGGGGAGCGATCCTCGCTGCACTGTTCCTGCAACTGCTGCCGGCCTTGCTCAACAGCTGGGGTGTTTCAGCTGATTGGCTCACGATCCTGTTCGGCATCGGGGTCCTGCAGGTGCTGACGACCGCTCCAGCCGGGCTCGTGGACCAGGTACCCAAGGACATGGCGCGTCTGGGAAGACTGCTGGTCTCGTTGTCTCGCCGCGGTGCCCCGGCGGGAGGGCAGTCACCGTGATCGAGGTCTCCGGGCTCACCGTGCGCTTCGGCGGTGTGACCCCGCTGGATGGGATGAACGTCAGCTTCGAGCAGGGAACGTGCGGGCTGATCGGTCCCAACGGAGCGGGTAAAACGACGTTCTTCAACGTGCTCAGCGGGTTCGTGCGACCCGCCACCGGCAGCGTCAAGGCGTTCGGCGAGGACCTGCTTTCGATGGTCCATTTCCGCCGCGCACGCTGGGGCGTGCGGCGCACGTTCCAGACCGAGCAGGCGATCGAGGAGCTGTCGGTGTTCGACAACGTCGCGATGGTGCTCGAGCACTCAAAGCAGAGCGGCTCGTCGCGTCGCGACGACGTCCACGGCGCGATCGAGTTCGTCGGCCTGGAGGCCGATCCCCGGGCAAAGGTCGGGACGCTCGGAGCTCGTGACCGCCGGCTGGTGGAGGTGGCTCGCGCGGTCGTGGGCACGCCAAAGCTGGTGTTGCTCGACGAGCCGGCCGCCGGTCTGCCCGACAAGGAGACTGCGCATCTCGGCGACGTGATCCGGCGGATTCCCGAGCATACCGGCGCGCTGGCGATCCTCGTCGATCACGACATGAGCCTCGTCCAACAATGTTGCTCGGTTACCGCCGTGCTCGACTTCGGCAAGCTGATCGCGTCCGGACCGACCGCCGAGGTGCTGCGAGACGATCGTGTCGTCCGCGCCTACCTGGGTACGGAGGACGTCACGTGAGCGGGGGGCGCCTGTGAGCGACACGCCGTCATCGGCCCCGGAGAGCGACGCGCTGACACGGGCCGCGGCGAGTGGCGCGCCTGACGTCCTGCGCCTGAGCGGCCTGGTCGTCGCGCGCGGTGGCCGTGAGGTGGTGCGCGACGTCTCGCTCGATATCACCCCCGGCGAGGTCACGGCGCTGCTGGGGCCCAACGGTGCCGGCAAGTCGAGCCTGGTCCTGGCGGTGGGCGGGGTGCTCCCGCTCAAGGCCGGATCCGTGCTGCTGGGCGAGCGTGACCTGGCCCGCCGCCGCCCGGAGCGTATCCGCCGGGCCGGACTGGCGATCGTCCCCGAGGGCCGCAGGCTGCTGCCTGACCTGACCGTCGATGAGAACCTTCGAGTCGCGACCTACTCGCTGAAGGCCGAGCAGGCCAAGGCCGGACGCGCGCGCGCGCTGGAGCTGTTCCCAGAGCTTGAGAAGCGTCTCACCAACCAGGCGCGCGCGCTGTCGGGCGGCGAGCAGCAGATGCTGGTCCTCGCCCAGGCGCTGGTCTCCGAGCCCCGGTTCGTGATCATCGACGAGCTATCGCTGGGGTTGGCGCCGGTCGTCATCCAGCGCCTGATCCCCACCATCCACTCGGTTGCTGAGTCCGGCATCGGCGTGCTACTGATCGAGCAGTTCGCCACCGTCGCGCTGGGCCTGGCCAATCGGGCCTACGTGATGGAGGGCGGCCGGATCCAGTACGCGGGTCACGCGCAGGAGCTGCGTGAGAAGCCCGACCTGCTGCACTCGGCCTATCTCCTGCGCGGGCAGCCGTCCGGCGCTGTCCCGGCGCCGGCCGAGTCGGGCCTGCCGGCCGCCGGATGAGTTCACCGCCAGGCGTCAGCGAGATGGAGCACGTGCTCCTGCTCACCGACGACATCGAACGCAGCCGCGAGTTCTACTGCCAGGTGGTGGGCTTGGCGGTCGGCGATCGGCCACCCCTGCAGTTCCCCGGCTACTGGCTCTATGCCGGGGCGACGGCCTGCCTGCACATCGCGCAGCGCGATGTGTACCTGACGCACGCGACGGGCCTGGGGCTGAGCGTCTCGGCCACGGGGGGCGCCGGCGGATCGGTGGATCACATCGCCTTCAACGCCGGCCATTACCAGGACGCCAACGAGCGACTGGAGCGCGCGGGCGTGCCGGTGATCCGCAACGACGTGCCAGGCGGGGGTCCCCGCCAGCTGTTCTTCGCCGACCCGGACGGGACGCGGATCGAGATCAACTTCAAACGCACCGAAAACCAAGTGAGGTAGAGAGATGGCTGACGCTCCGACGTCCAACCAAGCCACGGCCAGCGGGCGGCGCACGACGCCGCCGTTTCGCGCCGATCACGTCGGGAGCCTGCTGCGGCCGCCTGAGCTGATGCACGCACGCGAGCAGTTCGCCTCCCAGCGGATCTCGGCCCAGGAACTGAGGGCCGCCGAGGACGAGGCGATCACGGCGATCGTGAAGATGCAGCATGAGGTGGGACTGCAATCGGCGACCGACGGGGAGTTCAGGCGCGCCTCGTGGCACATGGACTTCATCTACGAGCTCGGCGGCATCGAGCGGGTGGACGGCGACATCAAGGTCCAGTTCCGCAACGAGCAGGGTGGGATCGAGTACACGCCGGCGGCGATCAAGGTCTCGGACAAGGTGCATCTGGAGCACCCGATCTTCGCGCGGGACTTCGAGTTCCTCCAGGGGCTGGTGGCCGACGAGGTGACCCCGAAGCTGACGATCCCGTCGCCGAGCATGGTCCACTACCGCGGCGGGCGGGCGATGATCGATCCCGAGATCTATTCCGGCGTGGAGCAGTTCTGGAGCGACCTTTCGGACGCCTACGCCGACCAGGTTCGCGCCGTGTTCGAGCTTGGTTGCCGGTACCTGCAGTTCGACGACACCAGCCTGGCCTATCTCAACGATCCCAGCCAGCGTGAGCAGATGGCGAGCAAGGGCGAGGACGCCGAGCACCTGCACGAGACCTACATCGCCAACATTAACAGGGCGCTGGCCGGCCGTCCCGAGGGGCTGGCGATCACCACCCACCTGTGCCGGGGCAACTTCCGCTCCTCCTGGGCCGCCGAGGGCGGCTATGACTTCGTCGCCGAGGCGCTGTTCGGCGAGCTCGACGTGGACGGGTTCTTCCTGGAGTACGACGACTCCCGCTCAGGCGGCTTTGAGCCGCTGCGCTACGTGCCGTCCAACAAGCTGGTCGTGCTGGGTCTGGTTACCACCAAGCGCGGTGAGCTCGAGAGCAAGGATCTGCTCAAGCGGCGGATCGAGGAGGCCTCGCGCTACATCGCGATCGATCAGCTGTGCCTGTCGCCGCAGTGCGGCTTCTCTTCCACGGTGGAGGGGAACACGCTCAGCTACGAGGAGCAGGTGGCCAAGCTGGAGTTGATCGTCGAAACGGCGCGAGAGGTCTGGGGCTGATGCGAGCCGCGGTCACCGAGCGCGTGGGGGAGATCGCGCTGCTCGATCGCTCCGAGCCCCCCGCGCCGGGGCCGGGCCAGGTGGTGCTGGCACCCGAGGCCGTCGGCATCTGTGGCTCGGACTACCACTTCTTCGCCGGCGAGCTCTCCGAGGCGGCCGGCGGCTCTCAGTTCCCGCGCGTCCAGGGGCATGAGATCGCGGGGACGATCGTCTCGCTCGGACCGGACTGCCGGCCGGAGCTGGCGATCGATCAGCGCGTGGCGGTGTGGCCGCTTCACGCGTGCGGTCGCTGCTACCCGTGCAGTGTCGGGCGCCCCAATACGTGTGACAACTTCAAGTTGATCGGAATCCATATCGACGGGGGCCTGCAGGAGCTCCTGTCGACGGGGCAGGAGCAGGTGTTCCCGATCCGCGCCGAGAACGCGGCCGTCGCCGCGCTGGCTGAGCCGATGTCGGTCGCCGTGAGAGCGGTCAACCGGGCGGCGATACAGCCGGGCGAGAAGCTGGTCGTGATGGGGGCCGGGCCGATCGGTCAATGCGTGGCCGTGGCGGCGGGCGATCGCGGCGCCGAGGTGCTGATGGTCGATCCTCAGGAGCGTCGCCTGGCCCTCGGCCGGGAGATCGGAGCGCAGACGACGGTGTGGACCACCGCGGACGAGGTCGTGTCCTTCGGCCGTCGCTGGGCGGGCCCGGCGGGACCGCCGGTGGTCGTTGACGCCACCGGGGCGCCCGCTGCCGTCCGGGCGATGATCGACATGGTCGCCTCGGCGGGCCGGGCGGTGCAGGTTGGAATGTCCGGCGAGGAGGTGTCGCTGCGGATCGGCAGCCTGACCGAGAAGGAGCTCGACGTGCTCGGCGTCAGCTGCTGTGGCAGCGAGGAATTTGCCGAGGCGGTCGGCCTGGTCGAGCGCAACGACGCGCTGCTGGCGCCCATGATCAGCCAGGAGTTTCCGCTGGAGCAGGCGCCGGAGGCGCTTCGCTTTGCGATCGGCAACCCAACCGAAGTGATGAAGGTGGTGATCCGGGGTGAGTGAACGCGACGGAGCGAGCACGTATGACTATGTGATCGTCGGTGCGGGATCGGCGGGCTGCGTGCTCGCGGGGCGATTGAGCGAGGATCCGGATGCGCGGGTCGCGCTGCTGGAGGCCGGGGGCCACGACCGACAGCCGGAGATCCGGATGCCGGCCGCATTCCCGGCGCTGTTCAAGTCAAGCGTCGACTGGGACCTGCTGGGCGAGCCCGAGCCGGGCCTGGACAACCGCCGCCTGTACCTCCCCCGCGGCAAGGTGCTGGGGGGTTCCAGCGCGATCAACGCGATGATCTACACCCGCGGAAATCGCCTCGACTACGACGACTGGGCCAAGGCAGGCTGTGAGGGCTGGAGCTATGACGAGGTGCTGCCCTACTTCAGACGGGCGGAGGACAACGAGCGCGGCGAGGACGCCTACCACGGCGTCGGCGGCCCGCTGTCGGTCTCCGACAGCCGCTCGATGCACCCGCTGATCGAGGTGATGCTCGAGGCCGCCCAGCAGGCCGGCCACGAGCCCAACCCGGATTTCAACGGCGCGCGCCAGGAGGGCGTGGGGCGCTTCCAGCTCACCCAGCGCGACGGGCTGCGCTGCAGCGCCGCCGACGCCTACCTGCATCCGGCGGCCGGGCGGGCCAACCTCGACGTGATCACCGATGCGCTGGCGCTGCGGATCGTGTTCGACGGCGACCGGGCGGTGGGGGTGGAGATTGCGCGCGGCGGCGTGGTGGAGCAGATCCGGGCCCAGCGCGAGGTGATCCTGTCGGCCGGCAGCTACCAGTCCCCGGTGCTGCTGATGCTGTCGGGCATCGGCCCCGAGGATCAGCTGGCGCCGTTCGGAATCGAGATCCGCCAATCGCTCCCGGTCGGGCTCGGGATGCAGGACCACTGCATGGCCCAGGTCAACTACCTGACCGATGAGCCGTCGCTGTTCATGGCTGTGACCCCGGAGAACATCGCGCTGCTGGAGAACGAGGGGGGGGGCCCGCTGAGCTCCAACATCCCGGAGGCGGCCGGGTTCTTCCGGACCCGCCCGGGACTCGACGCCCCCGACGTGGAGTTCCACTTCGCCCCCTCGATGTTCTTCGACGAGGGGCTCACCGCGCCGGCCGACCACGGCTACTGCTTCGGCCCCGTGGTGATCAATCCCACCAGCCGGGGGCGGGTGATGCTGCGCGCGCCGCTGCCGGACTCCAAGCCGCGCGTGCTGTGCAACTTCCTGACCACCGAGGAGGACCGCCAGAGCATGCTGGCGGGGATGCGGCTGGCGCTGGAGATCGCCGAGCAGGCGCCGCTGCAGGCCGTCCAGCGGGCTCCGTTCAGCGTGCCCGAGTCAGACTCCGACGCCGACCTGATGGCGTTCGTCAAGCGCGCCGCGCAGACCGTCTATCACCCGACGGGCACGTGCGCGATGGGATCGGTGGTCGATCCGCAACTGCGGGTCTACGGGATCGAGGGCCTGCGGGTGGTGGACGCCTCGGTGATGCCGCAGATCACGCGTGGCAACACCAACGGCCCCACGATCATGATCGCCGAGCGCGCGGCGGACCTGATTGCGGGCCATCAGCGGGTGCCGGCATCGGCGGGCGTCGCCTAGGGCTCCCCCGCCAATACGCTCACTCCTACGGCGACGACCACTAACCTGCCGACGGTGCACGCCGAGTTCAGCGAGCTGGTCGCCCCCACGCAGCGAGTACGGCGGTTCACGCTGCCGATGCGCCCCGGGTTCGGGGACTGCGCGCCCGGCGGGCGCATGCGGCTGGACGCGATCGCCGGCTGGCTGCAGGACGTCGCCTTTGCCGACGTCGAGGACGCCGGCCTGGCCGAGGTGGCGGCGTGGGTCGTGCGGCGCACGCGCATCCGGGTGCACCGCTGGCCGCGCTTCAGCGAGCGCTTCAGGGTGACGACGTACTGCAGCGGTCTGGGCCGGATGTGGGCCGAGCGGCGCACCGACATCCTGCGCGAAGGCGCCGGCGCGCCGGATGTGCAGACCGTCTCCCTGTGGATCCACCTGGACCCGATCGACTGGCACCCGACGACGCTGACCGAGGGGGAGATCGCCGCCTACGGTGGCGCGGCGCCCGAGCGGCGGATCAGCGCCCGTCTCCGTCATCCCCCCCTGACCGAGGGCGAGCGCACGGCCTGGACGTTCCGCGCAACGGAGCTGGACATCGCTGCGCACATCAACAATGCCGCCTACTGGCAGCCGCTCGAGCAGGAGCTGCTGGCCGGCGACGAGCCCGAGCAGCTCGACGTCGAGATCGAGTACCGCAAGCCGGCGCTGCCCGGTGACAAGCTGGTGCTGCGCGCCGGCGCTCACCGCTGGATCGTGGGGGAGGGAGGCGAAACGCATGCCTCGATCGCGGTAGCCGGGGACAGTCCGAGTCCGCCACCGGCGTCCTAGAAATCTATTAATAATTCTTGTTTTTGGAGGTCTGAACCATGCGTGCTGTCGTGATCACGGAGCCCGGCGGGCCTGAGGTGGTGAGCGTTGCCGATCTCCCGGTGCGTGAGCCGGGTGAGGGCGAGGTCAGGATTGCGGTCCGGGCCGCCGCGGTCAGCCCGACCGACAGCGTCCTGCGCCAGCGCGGGGCCGAGGATCTGCCGGCGCCGTGGGTGCCGGGTATGGACGCGGCAGGAATCGTTGAGTCAGTCGGTCCCGGCGTGGACCGCCCGGCCGTGGGCGACCGCGTGATGGCCACGATCGCGCCGCGCCGGTCCGAGGGCGGCGCCCAGGTCGAGCTGCTGGTCGCCCCCGCGGCCTCGGTCGTCGCGATCCCTGACGGCGCGACGCTGGAGCAGG
>CALAQT010000292.1 GCA_937888775.1 uncultured Actinomycetes bacterium
CCAACTCCCGGTCCCGGGCGCCCGCGAGCGGGCCCGCGCCACGCCGCCCGCCGCGCATCGGCCGCGTCTGGCTGGCAATCGTCTGCGGCCTGGTCGGGTTCGCCTTTACTGCCCTGCAGGACTTCGGCGACTGGGTCACCTACAGCGACCACAGCGCCGGCGCGCTGGGGGTCTACGTGGGCAAGGGCCTGGGGTTCGACGCGGTTCACGCCGCCGGCTGTGTGGCCTTTGCGCTCGCGTTCGGCCCGGCGCTGACCCGGTCCATCCAACGCTTCACGACGCGGCTGGCGGTCAGCTGGTCACCGCCCGGCGGCGTGATCGTGCCCGCGGTGGCGCTCGCCGTGGCGATCACGTCGGGGCTCGGCCTGGGCGCGTTGGCCACCGCCCGGGCCGCCGGGTCGCCGAGCGGCTACCTGCTCGCCGCCCAGAACTCCGACGGCGGCTTCGGCGAAGCGCCAGGTCAGCCTTCGTCGCAGCTGTTCACCGGCTGGGCCGCGATGGGGCTGGCGGCCGCCGGGCAACCACTTGACGGCGTGGCGCGTGGCGGCCCGAGTCTGCTCGACTACATCCGCAGCGGCGCTGGCTCAATCTCCGACCCCGGCTCCCTGGAGCGCACGATCCTGGTCGTCCGCGCCGCGGGCCTGTCGGCGACGAGTTGGGGGGGCCATGATCTGGTCGCGGCGCTGGCACGCGACGTCGAGTCCAACGGGTCCGTCTCCGACCAGGTGAACCTGACCGCTTTCGCGATCCTCGCCTTCCGTGCGGCGGGCCTGGAGCCGCCGGCGCGGACGCTCGGGTGGCTGGAGCGCCAGCAGGACCGCGACGGAGGATTCAACTTCGCCACCGCCGGTGCCAGCAGCGACGTCGACGATACGGGGGCCGCCCTGCAGGCGCTCGACGCGGCCGGTGGCTCTGCGGCGGCTGTGCGCCACCGGGCGGTCGCGTTCATCGTCGGCCAGCAGGATCGAGACGGCGGCTTCCCCTCCCAGGCGGCCACCGGCTCAAACGCCCAATCGACGGCCTGGGCGGTGCAGGGCCTGATCAGCGCGGGTGTCGATCCGAATCGGGTGCATCGCGGCGGCTCTCCCTCGCCGCTGGCCTATCTGCACTCACTGACTGCCTCCGACGGCCGCATCGACTACTCCCGCGGGGTGAGCCAGACCCCAGTCTGGGTAACCGCGCAGGCGATCATGGCACTGGCCGGCAAGACGCTTCCGCTGGCCGCTCAGACTGCGCCGGTCGCGCCCCGCCGGATCGCGCCCCGACGGACCTCTGGGTCGCACGAGCACTCGGCTCGACAGCGCCGGCGGACGCTCCATCGCGCCGCCTCGCCCGCGCTCCATCACCCGGTCCGCGGCCCGCACGCCGACTCCGCGCGGCCCCCCGCGGTGGTGGCGATGCCGGGACTGGCGGAAGCTGGCGCGATGGCCAGCGCGCTGGTGCTCGCCCTGCTGGGCCTGGGCTGAGCGCCGGTCACGGACACGGGCGACACCGCCGAGCCCCAAAGCGCTACGCTCCCGCGCCGCATGCGGATTGGTGTCCCGAAGGAGACTGCCGAGCTCGAGCGGCGCGTCGCGCTGGTCCCTGAGGTCGTGCGCAAGCTCACCGGCGAGGGGCTGGAGGTGCTGGTTCAGCGCGGCGCCGGAGCCGGCGCGCTGATCCCCGACGCGCAGTTTGAGGAGGCTGGCGCCAAGCTGGTCGACGATCCCGGCGACGTGTTCGGCTGCGAGCTGGTGGTCAAGGTGGCCCCACCCGATGCCGGCGAGACGGCGCGTCTGGGGTCAGACAGCGTGCTGATCGGCTTTTTGGCGCCGCTGACCAACGGCGAGGGTGTCAGTGCGCTGGCCCAGGCCGGTGTGACCAGCTTTGCGCTGGAGGCGATCCCGCGGATCAGCCGTGCGCAGTCGATGGACGCGCTCTCCTCGCAGGCCAACATCTCCGGCTACCGCTCGGCGCTGATCGGCGCCCAGGAGCTGGGCCGCTACTACCCGATGCTGATGACCGCGGCGGGGACGATTCGTCCCGCCACCGTGCTGATCCTGGGGGCGGGGGTGGCCGGTCTGCAGGCGATCGCCACCGCACGGCGACTGGGAGCGGTGGTGCAGGGATTTGATGTGCGCGCTGCGGTCAAGGAGCAGGTCGAGTCGCTGGGCGCGCATTTCCTGGAGTTTGACCTCGGCGGCGATCTGGAGGGGGCCGGGGGCTACGCCAAGGAGCTAACGCCCGAGCAGCAGGTCCGCCAGCAGGAGCTGATGGCCGAGGCGATCGGAAAGTGCGACGTGGTGATCACGACCGCTCTGGTCCCGGGTCGCCGGGCCCCGATCCTGGTCACCGAGGAGGCGGTCAAGAAGATGAAACCCGGCTCGGTGATCGTCGATCTGGCCGGCGAGGCCGGCGGCAACTGCGAACTGTCTGTGCCCGGTGAGTCGATCCTGCGCCACGACGTCAAGATCCTGGCGCCGCTCAACGTGCCGAGCACGATGGCCGAACATGCCTCCCAGCTGTATGCGCGCAACATCCAGTCGCTGCTGGGTCTGATGATCGAGGATGGCGCGTTGAAGCTCGATTTCGAGGACGAGGTGATCGCGGGGGCGTGCATCACCCGCGGGGGCGAGATCGTGCACGAGGGTGCAAAGCAAGCGGCCGGGCAGGCCGGCGGCTAGGAGACGGCGAGCATGAGCATCGTCACTGAGCTGGCAATTCTCGTTTTGGCCGGGTTCATCGGCTTCGCGGTCATCTCCAAGGTCCCCAACACGCTGCACACGCCGTTGATGTCGGGCACCAACGCGATCCACGGGATCGTGTTGCTCGGCGGCCTGCTGCTGATCGCCGGCTCTAGCGGCGTGCTGGAGAAAGTGCTGCTGGTGATCGCGATCGCGTTCGGCACGATCAACATCATCGGCGGCTTTCTGGTCACCGACCGGATGCTGGGGATGTTCAAGCCCAAGCCGACTCCCGTGGAAGTGAAATCCGCTGGCGCGGATTCGATTGAGGAATCGGCTGGCGCCGATGTGAAATCCGCTGGCGCGGATTCGATTGAGGAATCGGCTGGCGCCGATGTGAAATCCGCTGGCGCGGATTCGATTGAGGAATCGGCTGGCGCCGATGTGAAATCCGCTAAAGCGGATTCGATCGAGGAATCGGCTGGCGCCGATTCCTCGGCGGGCGATGTGAGCCCCTCGGCCGGGGGGGACAAGTAATGCTGGTACCTGCGATCTTCCTGCAGAGCGCGAACTTCGTCGACATCCTCTACATCGTCGCGTTCGGGCTGTTCATCTACGGGCTCAGCGGCCTGACCGGCCCACGCACGGCGGTGCGCGGGAACCAGATCGCCGCGGTCGGTATGTCGATCGCGTTCGTGGCGACGCTGTTGCAGAAGGGCGCTTTGCATGGCTCCAGCACGCCGTGGCTGATCCTGCTCGGTCTGGCGATCGGGATCGCGATCGGAGTCCCCGCGGCGCTGCGGGTGCGGATGACCGCGATGCCGCAGATGGTGGCGATGTTCAACGGTGTCGGGGGTGGGGCGGTGGCGCTGATCGCCTGGGTCGAGTACCGCCATCACTTCGGCGGCGACTTCGCGCTGAAGGTCGAGATCCCGTCGTTGTTCGCGGCGATCGTGGGATCGATCTCGTTCTGGGGCTCGAACATCGCCTTCGGC
Source organism: uncultured Actinomycetes bacterium (assembly GCA_937888775.1). The sequence goes on from CALAQT010000292.1 coordinate 3,659, forward strand.
AAGCTGCAGGAGATCCTTCCCGGCAAGCCGATCAAGCTGCCCGGCCAGGCGATCATCAACGCCACTCTGTTCTTGATCGCGGTGGTCAGTGCGGTCGTGCTGGCCGCGGGCACCCATTCCCAGGCGCTGTTCATCCTCGGCATCCTGGTCACCGCCGGCGTGCTGGGCAATATGGTCGTGCTGCCGATCGGCGGCGCCGACATGCCGGTAGTGATCTCGCTGCTCAACGCGTTCACCGGCCTGTCGGCAGCGGCGACGGGGGTCGCGCTCAACAACACCGCGCTGATCGTGGCCGGGATGATCGTCGGGGCCTCAGGCTCAATCCTCACCAATCTGATGGCCAAGGCGATGAACCGCTCGGTCCCGGCGATCATCGCCGGTGGGTTCGGAGGGGCGATCGCGGCCCCCGCGGGCGGCGCCGAGCACGGCGGGACGGTGCGCTCCACCTCGGCCCAGGACGTGGCGATCCAGCTCTCCTTCGCGCGCCAGGTGGTGATCGCGCCCGGCTATGGCCTGGCCGTCGCCCAGGCCCAGCACGCCGTCCGCGAACTCGAACGCGCACTGGAGGCCAAGGGGGTCGTGGTCAAGTACGCGATCCATCCCGTCGCCGGGCGAATGCCCGGCCACATGAACGTGCTGCTCGCCGAGGCCGACGTCCCGTATGACCTGCTGCGCGAGATGGACGACATAAACCCGGAGTTCAGCCGCACCGATGTGACACTGGTGATTGGTGCAAACGACGTGACCAACCCTGCGGCCAAGAACGAGCCCGGCAGCCCGATCTACGGCATGCCGATCCTGGAGGTCGACCGATCGCAGTCGGTGATCGTGCTCAAGCGCTCGATGGCCTCTGGGTTCGCCGGGATCGACAATCCGCTCTTCTACGAGCCGAAGACGTCGATGCTGTTCGGCGATGCCAAGGCCTCGGTCAGCGAGATCACGGCCGAAGTGCAGGCGCTCTAGCCGTTTTGGCTCGGCTGCGCGACCGTTTGTAAGTTAGATTCTCCGCGTCGCCCCCCGTTTTCTCGGGGGTCATCGAACGAGCTAGCGAGGATCGACCATGGACCCCAGCCATCTGACCGCGATTCCGATCTTCTCGGAGATCTCGACCGAGGAGGCCGAGCGCCTTGCCGCCTTTGCCACCGAGACGAGCGCGGCCGACGGCCAGATCCTGATGAAGGAGGGCGACTACTCGACCGAGCTGATCGCGATCGAGGAGGGCACCGCTGATGTCATCCAAGGGGGTAAGAAGATCGCCTCGCTCAAGCCGGGTGACCTGATCGGCGAGATGGGCCTGCTGGAGCGCGAACCGCGCAACGCTGACGTGATCGCCACTTCCCCGATGCGGCTCATCAAGCTGACGCACTGGGAGATCCGCCGGATGTCTGACGAAACCGTCGAGCGGATCAAGCAGACGATCGCCAAGCGCCGCCAGGCCGGCGTCGCAGACCCTGCCCACTAAGGGCGCGCGACCACACGGGCCGGCTGTGCACACCGTCTGCGGTCACCCAGCGCTTTCTGCTACCGTGCCGCATCGCCTAATCCCCGGATAGCCGCCCCGGGGAGCGGGGAACCCAATTCGTTGGGGCGAGTCTCGCGGTGATCCGCGAGAAGCGCTCGACCATCGAGCGCGAGCCCGTCAGCTAACCCCGTAGGCAAACAGGCACCGTCTTGCAACGCCGCACCCGTCGGTGACGATTCGCGTGTCCGCTTTCCGCAGCTTTCCCAACCAGATCGTGTGCAACCGCGCCCAGCGTGGCGGTATCCAGCGGGACCGCGTCGAATTTGCCCTTGTGATGCCCCGCCTGCGCCTGCTGCTCGGATTGCTCGCCGCCGCACTGCTGTTGCCCGCGGCCGGTGCGTCGGCGTTCTCCGGCGGGTCCGGCCTGGTCACGCCGAAGGATCCGAGTGGAATCGTCAGCTCGAATGCCTCGACCGCGGTCTTCACCCGCACGCTGCGCAAGGGCCAGCGGGGCGCGGACGTCCAGACGCTTCAGGCCTGGCTGACCGATATCGGCTATGCCGTTCCGCAGACCGGCTACTTCGGCTCGATGACCAGGTCGGCGGTGGCCCAATTCCAGCGCGCCAGCCAGCTATCGCCGGCCAGCGGCGCCGTCGGACGCCGGACCGCAGTGTCGCTGCTGGCCGCGGTCAAGAAGGCCGCGAAGGGTGCGCTTGTGCTGGCCAACACGGGCGGCAGCGCCTTCTCAGGCTCGTCATCCGGCGGCCTTGTGTTCCCCCTGCGCCCGCTCTCACGCGTGCTCGGCCCCAGCGACTGGTCGCTGGACCAGGGCATCGACATCGGCACCGCCAACAACGCCTGCGGTCCCCAGGTGACTGAGGTGGCGATGACCTCGGGCACGATAGTCCAGGAGGGGATCGATGGCTTCGGCCCTTACGCGCCGGTGCTCAAGGTCGACAGCGGGATCTACCAGGGCCGCTACATCTACTACGGGCATGCCGCCCCCGCGCTGGTCCCGGTCGGCACACACGTGACCGCCGGCGAGCCAATCGCCGAACTCGGCTGCGGCGACGTCGGGATCTCGTCCGGGCCGCATATCGAGATCGGCATCAGTGCGGTCGGCGGACCGCCGTGCTGCCCCGGCTACCAGGAGACCTCACCGGCCTGGTATGACGTGGTGCTCAAG
>CALAQT010000293.1 GCA_937888775.1 uncultured Actinomycetes bacterium
GCTAGCACCCCCCGCGTTGGTCGCATCCACCCGGAAGTAGTAGACCGTGTCCCCAGCAAGACCCGTAACCGACACGGACACCGGCACCGGGCTGCTCCCCGACCCCGGTGACCCACACGACACTTTCGTTGGGCTCGCGAGCGTGGAGCTCGTGCCATATTCGATTTCGCACGACGTGACGTTCCCACCATTGGGGTTCACCGTCCCATTCAAGCTCGCCGAGCCACTCGTGACCAACGACGCTGCCTTCGTTTCGCCCGTCGGCGGGCTCTGTAGCGTCGTGAACGTTTCGATACTGCCTTTGCTAGCACCCCCCGCGTTGGTCGCATCCACCCGGAAGTAGTAGACCGTGTCCCCAGCAAGACCCGTAACCGACACGGACACCGGCACCGGGCTGCTCCCCGACCCCGGTGACCCACACGACACTTTCGTTGGGCTCGCGAGCGTGGAGCTCGTGCCATATTCGATTTCGCACGACGTGACGTTCCCACCATTGGGGTTCACCGTCCCATTCAAGCTCGCCGAGCCACTCGTGACCAACGACGCTGCCTTCGTTTCGACCGTCGGCGGGCCGATCCCGACGGTCGCGCACGAGGCCGCCGTGGTGCTGCCATTGGTCTGCTGCGAGGCGATCGTCGGGAACGGCTGCGTTGGGAGCGCCGGCGTTCCCTCCAGGTTGAGGTTGTTCGTCTCACCCGTGAATCCCTCGTTTACGCACGTCGGCGGCGCGTCGCTGTTGCTCTTGACCACCGTGTGGACTGTGATCGTCGTGTTTGCACTGAAGGTTGCCTGGGTCCCGCAGCAGTCGCCCACGATGGCAAACTCGGCGGCTTTCCATCCGTTGCCGAGGCTGAGCACGCTGCCTGCGCCAGTTGCGGTCGCGTGGCCAGACGCCGTGGTCAGGACCACTGCGTCTTTACCGCTCACATTGGCGCTGCCTTCAAACGTCGTGCTCGAGAGTCCGGAAACGGCCAACCTACCACCAGACAGCGTGCTGGCGATGGAATCCTTATAGCAGTAGATTTCGCTTGACCCCGAGAATGAGAATGAGTTCCAGCCGCTCGGGCAAGTGTTGTTGTACTGGAGAAGCCAGTACTGCATAAAGACTTCGTTTTCCTGCGGTGAGTCAGCGTAGACAAACTGCTGCCACCCTTGACACGCGGACGGGAGTCCGTGTCCCGCGCACATCGGCGGCGATGCGAAGAAGTTGGAATTCAGCTGGAGCGTAAACGTGTTCGGTTCAGAGGTGCCCGTATTGGGGTCGATCCCCTTCTCGCTCGCTCCGGCGCTCACGCTCGGAATGGATCCGATTGCGCTCGTTATCAAGCCAGAGACTTCGGCCGAGTAGTCGTTGCCATTGCCGACTTCCCCCGGGAAAGGACCCCGGGCAGGCAGGTAGGGATGATCCGGCGCAGCCTTGCAGGCAACCTTGTCCCATTGCACTAGTGGATAAGAGGCGTTGAAGCAGCCCCCACTTGGCAGAGGCAAAACCCGGATCGAGTGACTCCATTGCTGGACCGCTTGCTCGCTCGCGGCGGAAGCATTCGCGGCCGCCGCCATCGCGCTAATCGTCAGGACGCCGACCACAGCCAAGCCCATGATCCTGATCCGATGCATCATGACCCCCACCTGTCCTTGATGAGCGCTCGCATGAGCGCTCGAAGCGCGAGCGCTCGAAGCGCGACAACACTACTCTGTTCGTGGCGGTTGCGTCTTGACAGTCGCGGCTCGCACACGCGAGGCCCGCGAGACCGACTCCGAGCCGCTCAGCGCCGAAAAGCGTGCCCCGAACCGTGTCGGGGCGCACAAGGTAGGAATGCCCTGACGTCTGCCAGCACGCCGCTCGCGGGAGCACGATCTAGCCCTGACGCCTGCGACGTGCTGGGTCGCCGATGGTCGACGGATGCCGACACGAGACTGCTCCCTTCCGCCAAGAGCGAGCGCCTCGATGGTCGAGCCGCGCGCAGCCCAGTTGGACGAAACCCAGGCGTCTGCTCCGCGACGTGCGAGACGCTCGCTCAGCCGGCGAAGGAGGCGTCCGCTCGGCCCGTGCCGAGACGCCCCGTATTCGTCCATTGCGCTAGTGAGCCGCGGCGCCGCCGAGACCGCCGCTTGGCCGCGAATGCGAACGAGAGGAGGGTCCAGCCTGAGCCGGTGCGTGGGCTGTTCGTCGGCGGTTGAGCAAGCGACGTCATGGCCTGCTGATCCGCGTGATCGCGGCGAACCGGCTCAACCTACAACGCACTCGTCCACTGCCCGCTCCCGTCGCTTCTCACGGGTTTCCCGGCTACTTCCTCAGTAGCCGCCGCGGATGACCGTGCCGCGATTCGGGCGTAGGTTCGTCGACATGGACCTAATCGTCATGCTGCTCGTCATTCTCATCGTCTTGGCGTTGGTGGGAAGCCTTGCCGTGAGTCCGCTGCTGTGGGTGCTCGTCATCATTCTCGTGGTCTTCGCGGTTGGAGGTCGAGGCCGCTACTACGGACGGCGAGGGTGATGGTTCGCTCTGGAGCCATCGTGGATCGCAGCGATGGTCTCCGCAACGTCCACCGGCATTCACGTTGACCATCTACACCTCTGGCTCGGGTCATCGTCGCTTGGGCGACGCGTCTCGGCCACAACCCAGTACACCCTAGGAGGCCCACAATGGGCGAGAAGACCGACAAGATCAGCGGCCGCGCAAAGCAGGCCGTCGGCGCCGTGACCGGCGACGAGGACACCAAGCGCAAAGGAGAGCGCCAAGAGGACAAGGGCAAGCTCAAGGGTAAGCTCGACTCGACCGTCGACAAAGCGCAGGACGCGCTTGAGGACCTGAAGGACAAGGCCGACCGGAGATGACCGACCGTGCGCGCTCGCGGAGATGACGCTGCCCGCGGCGGGCCGGGCCGCGGCGGTCGCTCACCCCGCCTTGCGCCGGTCGCGCCGCGGCCAAGCAACTCGGCGACCTCAGGGTGGTAAGAGGATGAGATCCGGAATCGTCAGTCTCCTCTACTTGGTCGTCGGGGCGGTGCTCGCCTCCTCACACCACTACTTCGAACACGCCAGCACTCTCAAGCCCATCCTGTCAGCGCTGCTGGCCATCGTCCTTTGGCCGCTCCTGCTCCTCGGCATCAACCTCCACATCAAATAGCCCCTCCCGCCGCTCGGAAGCGGCGGGGCTTAGTTGTCCTGCGGTCTCAGGCGGGAGCGACGGAGATATCCTTCGCGTATTGGCAATCCGCGCCGCGGCCTTGAGCGGCAGCGCCCAGCAGTCCCACTACCGCTTTGCCTTTGAGGACGAGAACCAGACCGTATGCGGTCGCTTTTCCGGTAGCGCCAAGGATGGCGAGTGGGTGGCAAGACAGCCACCGGATCCGAGCGTTGATCGACGGCGAAGCGTCGCGCCGGATGTTGCGGCGCCTCGGCGGCGTATCGTCTGAGTGCGATGCCCATGGATGTCCTTGGAGTCGCCGACCGCGTTGCGGGAAATGCGATCGAGCGTTTGACGAACGCTCACCACGCTCGTAGGCTCGGCAAGCTCGGGCGCTCCGCGCAGCGCACGCCACCGGACGACGGGCGCCTGTGGGCCGCGGGCACTCCGCCGCCGCGGGCGGGCAACGCGCTCGACGTGCTGATCGACGGCGCGGCCTACTTCCCGGCGCTCGAGCAGGCGATCCGCTGCGCGCGGCGTAGCGTGCTGATCGCGGGGTGGTGCATCACGCCGGAGTTCGCGCTCGTCCGCGACGAGCCGCCGGTGCTGCTGCGCGAGCTACTGGGCGAGGCGGCCGAGTCGGTCGACGTTCGCGTGCTGCTGTGGGCCGGGGCTCCGGTGCCCGTGTTCGCGCCGCGCCGCGCCTCCGTGCGCGAGGGGCGCGATCAGCTCGTGCGCGGGACGCGCATCAAGGTCGCGCTGGACTCGAACGAGCGTCCGATGCACTGCCACCACGAGAAGCTCGTCGTGATCGATGACGAGGTTGCCTTTGTCGGCGGCATGGACCTAACGGACCTGGACGGTGATCGTTATGACACGCCCGAGCATCCGGCGCGCGGGCGCATGGGCTGGCACGACGTCGCCTCACGGCTGCGCGGGCCGGCGGTAGCCGACGTTGGTCTCCACGTCGCCCAGCGCTGGCAAGCGGTCACGGGCGAGCGCTTGGAAGCGCAGCCGGCGGACGTCGTGAGCGCCGGCGATGTGGAGCTGCAGGTCGTGCGAACCCTCCCCGAGAAGCTCTACGACTTCGCGCCGCGCGGCGACTTCCGGATCATCGAGGCGTACATGCGTGCCCTGCGCTCCGCGCAGCACCTGGTGTACCTGGAGAACCAGTTCCTCTGGTCGCCGGAGATCGTCAATATCCTTGCCGACAAGCTCCGCCAGCCGCCGGCGGACGACTTTCGCCTCGTCATCATGCTGCCCGGCAGGCCGAACACCGGACAGGACGACACCCGCGGCCAACTCGGCCTGCTCGCTGAAGCTGACGGAGACCAGGGGCGCTTCCTCGCCACGACGATCCGGGCGCGCTCGGGCAACACCAGCAACCGCGTGTACGTGCACGCGAAGGTCGGGATTGTCGACGACCGCTGGCTCACGCTCGGCTCCGCGAACCTCAACGCCCACTCCTTCTTCAACGACAGCGAGGTCAACGTCGTCACCCGCGACGCAGCGCTCGCGCGCGACACGCGACTGCGACTGTGGGCCGCCCACCTAGAACGCGACATCGACGAGGTCGCCGGCGACCCGAGCACCGTCGTCGATGAGCTCTGGCGCCCGATCGCGGCCGAGCAGCGCGAGCGCAGGAACCGCGGGGAGCCGTTGACGCACGGTCTCGTGGAGCTGCAGGCGACCTCACGCCGTTCCGAACGGCTGCTCGGCCCGTTGCAGGCGCTCCTAGTTGACGGCTAGCTGCTCGCTCACTCGACGCATTGAAGCCGTGATCGAGTACTTCCTCTGTGTTCGGCAGCGCCAGCGGCGGCTCGTATGCAGACGAAGGGTGCCGACAACCGTAACCACTTGGGTCTTTCGGCAAGATGCCGAAGGGCGCTAACCGCCAGGCGCGCCGCTCAGACATCTGGCCCTGCTTGATGAGACGAGGTGCGGCAGTGACGCTTCACCGTTGCGCCTGCCGGGCCGCGCTGCCGCGAGCTCATGAGGATGTCCGCAGCCGCGTGCCGGTCAGTGGAGGATGTTCACGGCCCGCGCGGCCACTAGCAGCACGGTGGTCGCCGAGATCGCCGACTCCGTCAGCATCATCATCTTCACGCGACGGGTCAGCGGCATCGCATCCGTCGGGCTGAACGCGATTGCGTTGGTGAACGAGATATACACGTAGTCGGCTAGTCGCGGGTGCCAGTTCGGCTCGGCGAGTGCCGGATTCTCGTCCTGCGGGAACTGGAAGTCGTGGGGCGGCGGATCGGGCTCACGCCGACGTATCGGCCCGCCGCGGTCGAGCTCCCAGAACAGCAGTCCGAACGTGATGACATTCGTACTCCAGATCGTCGCGCCCTTCAGAAGCAGCTCCCCACCGCTCTTCTCCTGCGCACTCAGCAGCGACGCGATGAGCGCGGCGAGCGCGAGCATGTTGGCTGCGGTGATCACGCCGACGAGTGCGAGTGCGACCGTGCGGCGCTGGCCGAGCTGCTCCAGGCGATGCCGAGGTACCGACCAGGCGAGCGGCAGCAACAGCGCCGCCTCGGGGACGGTCGGGATCAGCCAGACCCACCCCGGAAGCCCAATGAGCTTCCAGCCACCTCCAAGGCTCACCAGCGCGAGCGTGACCTGCAGCCCGATCACGAGCCCGACGGCAAATGTCGCCTCAAACCGGGACTCGATCTCCTCCTCGTGCAGGTCCGCCGTGCTCACCTCACGATTCAACCATCATTGGGCGGATCCAGCGCCGCAGCCGCACCGGCACGTTCGTCACCGTTGCCACGACCAGGCTGCTTCGCACGAGCACCGGCGGGTCAGCTACCGCAAGACCCTACGCATCAAAGCAAGCGGCACCTATCGCGTGGTCAAGTCGCACGATGCCGATCACGCCATCGGCGTCAGCGGACTACGCCGGATCACCGTTCACTAACAACTCAAGCCACGCCGCCGGCGGACGGTCCGCGGCAGCCCCTCGTCTCTCGCGAGGACTATCGCTTCGCCACGTGAACAGGCGCGTCGGTCGCCGAGATCGAGACTGTCGTTAAGGACGAGACGCGGTCGCCGAGGCCGAGGACACGATCACGACTGCTTCGCCTGGGCGAAGCCCAAGTCAACCGCCCGGACGCCGGTTCCGTAGATCAGATTTAGCGTCGTGTCTTGCGGCATCGGCCGGGGACTGATCGGACGGTGTAGCGTGCATGCGCGGTGAGCAAGCTCGAGGCCTGGATCCGCTGTGACGGCCTGCGGCCCAGCCGGAAGGTCTGTGGTGTCAGCGTGGGCGAAGACGCGCTAGCTGGATGGTTTCACGTTGGCGAGGAGGACCTGCACATATGCCCAGCGCACCTCGGACTCCTCGAACTACCCGACGTTTTGCCCCGCGATAGCGTTCTTGCGCTGCAGGAGAACGGGACCCTGAAGCACGCTTCGGTCGAGAAGACCCATCACGATGGGGCGCGCGTGATGCTCGCGGGCTGCGGGCGACCGGTCCCGCTTCGATCAGTTGTTGTGCTGGCGCCACACGCCGGGGGCTGACGGGCGCTCCATCCAGTCTGTCGCAGCCACGGGTGGCGTTGACCGAGCCCGCCGGCGCAGGGCAATGACCACGCGAGGGCACTCAGAGGGCACATCAGGTCGCCCAAGCCCGCTCTGCCAAGCCCCCTGACGCTCAGGCGTCAAAGTCTCGTAACCCAGTCTGCGCCTAGCGATTAGCCACTTCGTGTTGTGTTTCGAGGCCGAGCGACTTTGGCGATGACCACCATGGTAAGGAAGGGGTCATCGGTTCGAGTCCGATGCTGGGCTCTCAGGGAGACGCCTGGCATCTCCCGGATGGTGGCGGGCTGGGCGATCGACAGCTCCCAGACAGCGCTGCTGGTCACGAACGCACTGGGAATGGCAGTCCGTCGACGCACACCGGACGGCGAGGTGCTCATCCACAGTGACAGTGGAGTCCAGGGCGGGCTCAACTGGTCGTCGCAACACGTTGATCGTGGAGGTGTTGATGGGCAGGCCAGCTGGGTGGATGACGGAGTTGACGGGCAGGGCACCGATGAAGTCTCCGGGCAAGCCATCGCTTCGTCGCGACGTGGAGCGGTTGTTTTGGCGTGAGATCGCCAAGGGCTTGAGCAGCGAGGAGGCTGCGCTGGCGGTCGGCGCGTCTCAGGCAGCGGGCAGCCGCTGGTTTCGAGAACGTGGCGGTATGCCAACGTTCATGCTTGTTCGGCCCTCGGGTCGGTATCTGTCGTTCGAGGAGCGGGAAGAGATCGCGATGTGCAGGGCTCAGGGCGCCGGGGTTCGGGAGATCGCCCGGCGGTTGGGGCATTCCCCGTCAACGATCTCCAGGGAGCTGCGCCGCAACGTGGCCACTCGCGGAGGGAAGCTCGACTATCGCGCGTCGTCCGCGATACTGAACCGCCCCGGGATTGTGCAGGCGACATGGGCCTCATGGCTCTGGAACACCCGGATGGTCGCGGCCGTCCTCCCAAGCGAGGTTGAGAGACAACGGCGCTGCTCAGCGGCCGCGGCCGTGAATTCGCGGAACGCTGAAACCGCATCGTGTGTGATGGCGAGATCGGCAGGAGCCGCGGTGAAGCCAACCCACTCAAGCGCCCGCAGAGGCTGGCTGGCCGATCTCCCCGAGCCGGATTCCAGATCGTCAAGCCGCGTCGGGGATCATCTCCGCGGCCCGCCGACGGGCTTGCCGCGCGGCTGGCTCCATGAGATCCTCTAGGAAGCGGTCCGGGTTCGGTCTTTGTACCCGGCTCCGCACCCAGGGGGACGTTCAGCCAGCTTCCCCAAGCGCCTCAAGCAGCCGTCGAACTCGCTCTGCATGCCCCGCAGCCGCCGAAACCCCAACCCCCTGATCGGGGACCGGGGTGGTTCGACCTTCGTTCAAATGGTGGTCCTGCGGCTCGCGCGGGAGAACCCTCGGTGGGGCTATCGGCGGATTGTGGGCGAGCTGCACGGTCTCGGGGTCATCACCTCAGACGGCCACGTCTTCGCTACCCGCGCCACCGTGCGTCTCATGCAGGTCACCGCGTTGAGCTGAACGCCCGCCCCGGCCCATCGGCTAGGCCCTCGAATCCCACGCTCCCGGTTCAGGGCCCCGGGCGTGCGAACTCAGATTCTCCGGTATAGGCTGCAGATTACAAACCAGACGTCCGAGCGAGAGCGAAACCCCGGAGGACTCCCCAGCCTTGAATGATTTCCTTGACACCAAGCAGCAAGAGATCGCCAGCCGCCTGACAGAGCTCCAGCCGGCGATCGAGGAATACCGGCGTCTCGAGGCCGCCCAGGCCGCCCTCGCCAACATCCCGGCCGCCACCACAGCTACCACCCCAGCCCCGCGTGGCCGCAAAGCCGCCCGACCAAAGCGCACGGCGAGTAAACCCGCTACCAAAGGCACACGGCGGCCGGGTCGCCGCAAAGGCAGCGGCGCACGCTCCGGTCAGGCACTCGCCGTCATCCAAGGCCAGCCCGGGATAACGACCGGCGAGCTAGCCAAGGCCATGAGCATCAAGCCCAACTACCTCTACCGCGTTCTGCCATCACTCCAGAAGGAAGGCAAGATCGCCAAGAAGGGCCGCGGCTGGGAGGCAAAGGGCTAGCCTTCCGCGCCCGGCTCGGGGGTGCACGGTGATCTTGCCGGCAGGGACTTTGATGCGTCCGTGAGCGAGCACGGTCGCCTTTACGGGCTTGCGGCGAGCGACAGACGCGGGAGGGTGCCACCACTTCCGTAGAGGGCGAGGGCGTCAGGGCAGCCGCCGGCCGCGCTCGCGGTGCAGCTGACGCGGAGCGTGACGTTGCCGCGTCCGTCGAAAGAGAGCACCCTGCCGGTGAGCGTCGAGGCCGCGCTCCCGGGCTGACCTTGACCGGCGGGCGCGTTGACGACCCTCGCGGTCGTCGCAGTGTCATTCGAGGGGTTGTAGTCCGCCTGGTCGGCGAGCACCGAAGCGGTCTCGATTAGAGCCCCGGGGTGTTCGGGGCGGATAGTGATCGCGACGGCGATCGAGGTCCGCCGGCGTGATCGCCGGCCGACAGATCCATCTCCTTGGCCGTCGCCAGCACGAACCACGCAAGGTGATCCTCCGGCAGCCACTCCCTCAAATTTGGCGGCGGCAACAGCTCCTGATCCCGGTCACAAGCAATGCCGTTCTGGGGCATACCCCCATCGTCTTAAACCCATCGGACACCACCGGTTTGCGCAACAGCCACCGTCCATTGCGGGCGTGCGCCGGACGTCGTCAAAGACTTACGCTTCGACGACAAAGAGCAGTGACACGTGCCGTGGGCGGGCGCCTGAGATGATCGAATACCAGCAGCGAGCCGCATCACCGCGCCGCGCTCACGACCCAAGCGCTCAGGTGTGTGAAAACCGGGGGACCACGGCTATTCGTAGCTTCCTGACTCGTGCAGAATTCGGCGCGAGACGATGCGCCCAGAGCTGACCCAGCTGCCTGTGAGCATGGACGAAAAGTCTCCGCCACCGCCTCCCGATTCGGTGCTGAGGATGTTGCGAGTCAACGCGAGAAGGAGGCCGTTAGCGCCCTCCACGAGCTGATCGCATCTGAGCTCGCGCCCATGTGCTTGACGTGCGATGGTCAGCGAGCGCGCGTGGTCTCGTGTATCGACGTGCGACAGGACGCACGCCCGTCCGACGTTTATCAACGCCCACGTGCCGGTCACGTCACTTGCGACGCCCCCCACCGACATGCTCCCTCGACCGGCCAGGCGGACTCGCCGAGCGCGCGAACCGTCGGGCTTGAACGTGCTCAGCCAAGCGCCCCGCTTATCAACATAGGCCACCACAGCGCCTTCAGTGCCGACGGAGAGAGCGAGCTTGCCCCAACTCTCGGTCACGCCGCCAATCGTCGTCGTGGATCGGCGACCTCCCCGAGTCACGTGCCATAGCTGCTCGTCACCAACATTCGACAAGTACGAGCCGAGCACCCATAGGTCGCCAGCAGCGTCCGTCCGCTGCTGCCAGCCCGGCACCTGGATCAGACCGCCTAGGCCAGTGCCGCCGCCATCGGGCGTCGGCCCGAGGGCCACCGAAGGGCCGACAGACTGACCAGAGATTGCGGTGGCGTACAACACACCTTTGTCGTCCCAGGTGATCCAACCAGCTTGCCCGCGACCGAGTGAGACGGAGAAGTTGTTGGTCGCCAACCCGCTCGGCACGGGCGCTACCCGCTGGACCGACTTGGCTCCTTCAGCTCCTACGTATTGCACGTAGAGCCCTGTGGAGTCTTCCCATGCCACCAGTCGATCGCCCGTGTCGTCGGCCGCGATGGCAGGTCCTTCCACCAGGGGCCCAGCGCTACCTCCACCGCCCGCGCTGTTGTCGCCGAGCAGAACCGTGGTGTCGTGCTGAACAACGTCCGACAACCCGCCACCGTTCAGCGCCAGGTTGGCGCTGAAGACTCCGCTCGGTCCCTGCCAGCCCACCACCCATCCGTGTGCGCTCGCGGCGAGTGACGGCACGCTCTGCGCTTCTGAGACGCCGACAGTCGCCGCCGAGACTCCCGGCGCCCGCCCGAACACCCGTACTGCGTACCGGTGAGACTCGGTTGGGGAGTTCGAAGTCCGATAGCTTTCCACCAGTGCTATCTGGGCGCCGGTGACCGCCGCGCTCCCGTAGACATGGTCTGTCGCAAAGCCGCCGGTCGTGGCGGTCGCGCCAGTCGGCGCGACAAGGGCGATCGCGGTGGTCGCACGAAGCACAAGCCGCCACGGTCTCCGCCGTCCGCACCTCGATACGACAAGGCACGCCCCCTTGTTCATACGGTCGTTATCGGTAGAGCCTCGACGTTGCTTGACACCTCGTGGTCGTTGGCTCGGCGGCTCGCGCCAGACATCCGCGAGCGGTTCTCGTCCTTCACGAACTCCCAAGAGTGCCCCGCCATCCGCTTCTCGCGCAAGCCGGCGGTCTCGAGCAAGAGCGTGCTCGGGCAGGTTACGGCGAGTCGGCCTCGCTCCAGACGCCGGGCGCCGGCTCGCAGCCTGCTTCCCGGCGGTGGCCGCGTCGCCGGCTGACGCCGACTCGGAGAGTCAGCGCTGGTGTGGCTGACGGGTATCGTTGCCTCACTTCAAGTCGGCCGGGCCTCTGCGCTTGCATCAACAGCGGGTGGGTGGCTGGAGGTGCACGTCCGGATGCCCTTGACCGCCGCTGCTTCTGCACGCAAGCGAGCGCGCGGAGGACCCGGCTCGACGTGCCCTCTTTGGACGACGACCACTCGTCCGTGCACCGACGCGCCAGGCGCTCGCTTGGCCCTGGCGAAAGCAGCAGTCTGAGCTCGGGCGGTCCGTGCTGTCGAGTGTCGTCCTGTGCAGCGGTGCCGGCGACCCCAAAGAAGACTTCTGCATTCCCGAAGAGCGGGAGCGCGACGGCCGTCAGCCGATCGTGCTGCCCGTCCTCGAAACCGGGGGAAGTCCACCTCGTCTCTGCGCCCCTATTCGTCCACTCCTCGCCGCACGCTCATGCCGCCAACCGGGCTTGGACGATGAGGAGACATGGCCGTACGCCCTCGTGTGTCGCCTGTGCGTTCGTTGCGTAGCTGGCCGCGGCTTGGGGGTCCAGCGTCGATTTCAGCGACGCTCGCGCTCGCGCTCGCGCTGTTCGCCGGGATCTTCTTGCTGCGCATGAGCGACCAGGATGTCACCGACGGCACCGAGATCTTGTTCGTGTTGCCCATAGCGCTGCTCGCGATCCGGTTCGGTCTCCGCGGTGGACTGGCGGGCGGGCTGCTGGCGATCATGCTCACCGCGACATGGAATATCGGCGACAGCGGCTACATGCACGCGATGCTGACGACGGAGGACTATCTGATCCGTGGCGTCGCGTTCCTGCTGCTCGGCACGCTGCTCGGCATCGTCGTCGATGAGCGCCGCAGGTTGCAAGCCGAGATCTCGCTCTATTACGACGAGTCATTGGACTTGCTGGCGACGATCGATCGCAACGGCCGGTTCACGCGCCTCAACCCGGTGTGGGAGCGCACGCTCGGCCACTCCGCCGAGATGATGTGCTCGCGCCCCTACATCGAGTTCGTCCACCCCGATGACCGCGAGGCAAGCAGCGCCGAGACGGTCGTCGTGGCCAGAGGCGAGCGAGACGCTGTCGGGTTCCGCAACCGCTACCGGGCCGCGGATGGGAGCTACCGATGGCTGGAGTGGCACTCAAGGGCTGCGGACGGCGAGGGTTTGAGGTGCACGGTGGCCCGCGACATCACCGTCCAGCACGAAGCCGAGCAACAGCTCGCCAACAACGCGCAGTGGCTCGAGACGAAGGTCGCCGAGCGAACACGTGAGCTGGAGGATGCTCGCACTGAGACGCTGCAGCGGCTGGCCGTTGCAGCCGAGTACCACGACGACGACACCTTCCAACACACCAAGCGCGTCGGGGTCACCGCCGCAGAGCTCGCTGCCCGGCTCGGGCTCGGCGAGGACCAGGTCGGTTTTCTGCGTCTGGCAGCGCCGCTTCACGACGTCGGGAAGCTCGCGATCCCGGACCGCATCCTGCTCAAGCCTGGGAAGCTGTCCGCGCAGGAGTATGAGGTCATGAAGACCCACGCCGCGCTCGGCGTGCGCTTGCTCTCCGGCAGCGGCTCGCCGGTGCTCCAGATGGCCGCGGTCATCGCTGCAACCCATCACGAGCGGTGGGACGGCACAGGCTACCCAGCGGGACTAGCCGGCGAGGCCATCCCGCTCGTCGGCCGAGTGGTCGCCGTGGCTGACGCCTTCGACGCGCTCACCCACGATCGACCCTACAAGTCGGCATGGCCCGTCGAGCAGGCGATCGCAGAGATCCAGCGCACAGCCGGAAGCCAGTTCGACGCGCGGGTCGTCGCCGCATTCCTCGCGATGCACAACGACGTCGCGGTTGCCGCTGAAACCGGCAGCCCACAACAGCGGGCGCGCACGATCGGCGCCCCGCGGCGACGCCGACGGAGCAGCTCGACCGCCCCCCCGGCGCCACGGCCCGCCCTCGCCAGTGGCCCGCCGCGCCAAGGCTAGCGCACAGGAACGCGCACGCTGCCGCATCGCGCCGCGAATGCGGCGGTCTGAGCTTGAGCGGCCCGCGCTCCCGCGCCTCGTCGAGGCTGTTGCACAACGCTGATCTGACCCGGGTTCTACAGCTAGCCCTATGCGACGTACGGCCCCTGGCGGTGCGGGTTGCGTTCGCTGCCGACGTCTACAGCTTCGCCGTGAACGTCGCAGCCGCGGTTGCGCACTTCACCGACGTG
>CALAQT010000294.1 GCA_937888775.1 uncultured Actinomycetes bacterium
CCAAACGTTCGGCCCCGACCGGACGGACCCTTCAAACGCCATTTTCATGCCGCGAGAAGCGCGTCCGGCCGAGGGTCTCCAGACGACCGCTTTCACGATCGCCTCACCGAGACCGGCGCCCGCAACTCGCGTCGACGGAAGCCATCAACGCCGGCTGGTCCCTGCTTGTCCTATCGCCGAGGAGGAGGCGCGTCTGCTGGGGCCGGCACGGCACGTGCTTCTCGCTCTCGGCCGTACGCAGGCGACTCGCGTGGAGGGCAGTCGCAAGTGAGATGGAGGCGGCCGAGCGGAGTTGCTGCGTGGGCGGCGTCGGAGCGATATGACCGCTTCTCTGCGTGCGGGTAGGCTTGGGCGTAGCGATGTTGGCCGCGAACGAAGAGCGGTTTCGTCGGATCTACACAGAGTGTCTGGAGCGCCCTGCCGGCGACTACGCTGAGTTGCTGCGCCGGGGCCATGTCAGCTCCCAGGAGGGCGTCGATGTCGAGGCGTGGCGGGCGGACATTCGTCGCCAGGCCCGCCAGGACCGGATCCGGGTGATCACGAGCCGGGACGGGGCGAGGGGATTGGCGATGCTGAACTGCAGGATTGCCGACGATCGTGCGATGGACGCGATGCGCGGTGCGCTTGA
This sequence comes from uncultured Actinomycetes bacterium, assembly GCA_937888775.1. The sequence continues at coordinate 629 of CALAQT010000294.1, forward strand.
TCGTGTCGTTGTGCTGGGGGAGCTGCGCGAGCGCAGCCGTCTGTTCGGCCACGAGCTCGGTAGTTGGTTTGGGCACCACGACGAGCTGATCTCGACCTGCGAGCGCTGTGGGGCGCGTCTCTACACGCGGCTCGGTTCCGAACGGATCGAAGACGGCGAAGCCCTCAACCAGCTCTGCGCCGGGGACGAACTCAGCGACCCTTGAGTATCGCCGCGAACGACGGGCGCAACTGTGGGGCTCCCAGCAGGACGGGATCGCGATCATCACGAACGCCACCTGCCGCTCAGCCGCTCTCGCAATCGTCGCAATCCATAAGCGCCATCGAGGGCGAGCGAATCGCGAATGTATAAGTCCGGACGGTCTGCCGCGGGCGGGCGCGGGACGCTCGGAAGCACGACCCGAAAGATGTCATGTCCAGCGGCGTGTGAGGCCGCGGTGAAGGTGGCCGGTCCTCCGCGTCGAACGGCATGGGTCAAGGCGCGCGCGGATTGCAGCCGCGCGGCCGGCCATCCGAGCAGGAGGTACCGACCGTGACCCACGGTATGCGATGGGTCGGGCTGGACGCTGCCCACGCCGGGGCGTGTCTGGTGTTCGACGTCAAAGACGCTGTGAAGGGGAGGCGTGGCGGATGACTGTTGTGATGGGTCTCGATCAGCATCGGGCGCAGGTCACGGCCGAGTGGATCGATGCGCAGACCGGCGAGGTGTCGCGCTCGCGCGTCGCGCCGGCGGACCGCGCGAGCGTGCGGCGGTTCCTGGGCCGGTTCTCGGGGGGGGAGCTTGAGGTGGCGTTGGAGGCGACGACGGGGTGGCGGTTTGTGGTCGAGGAGCTGCGGCGGGTGGGCGCGGGTGTGCATCTCGCGGAGCCGGCGGAGACGAGCGGGCTGCGCGGGCCGAAGCGGCGCGCGAAGACCGACGGGGCGGACGCGAGGCATTTGCGGGAGTTGTTGATGATCGAGCGGTTGCCGGAGTCGTGGATCCCGCCCGATCACATCCTCGATCTCCGCGCGACGGTCAGGTTGCGGCACACGCTGTCGCATCAGCGGTGCGAGTGGCAGCAGCGGATCCAGTCGGTGCTGTATCACCACGGCGTCCCGGCACGCCGGCAGCTGATGGTCGGCGACGGGCGCGAATGGCTCGCCGCTCAGGTGCTGCCGCCGGCCGCCCGGGAGCAGGTCGCGGTGTTCATCGCGATCATCGACGCGCTCGAGGTGCAGATCAGCCCGCTCGATAAGCAGCTGCGCGCCTACGGGCGTCGGCAGGCTGGTTGCAAGGCGCTTCAGGGCCAGTACGGGGTCGGGGAGCTGACCGCGGTCACGATCCTCGCCGAGGTCGGGGACGCCAGCCGGTTCTCCTCCTCGCGCGATGTCGTCCGCTACGCCGGGCTGGACATCACCGTCAAGCAGTCCGATCAACGCCGCTCGGCCGGCCATCTCAGCCGGCAGGGACCACCCGCGCTGCGCTGGGCGCTATATGAGGCGGCGCAAGTCGCGCGTCGCCCGGGCAGCCCCGACCGCGCCTACTACCTACAGGCCGCCGAGCGGATCGGCGGTAACCGCGCATGCCTCGCTGTCGCGCGGAAGCTCCTCAAACGCTGCTACCACGCCCTCCGCGAGCTCGGCGAGGAGGCACTCCAGCCCGCCTGAACCACCCTCTTGCTCGGTGCGCGCCGAGTCCTCACTCACACAGATGCGCTGCGGCCGGCTCCCGGCATTGCGCTGCCGACACCCACCCGTGGTGGACGGCCTAGAAAGAACGAGCGGCCGCAACACGCTTCCCCCAGCGGGATCACCTCATCAAACATCACGTCACCGACCGCCGCACGGCAGGTCGCGGACCGAAGTAAGCCCGGGCGCCCGCGCGCCCAACCCGACCACCAACCTCAACCCCCACCACAGCCTGACCCCAACGCCACTTGACAACCCAACCTTGGACAAGTAAGCGAAAGTGGGCAGCAGTTCTCGATTTGCCGGCTTTGGTATCGCCGTCCGGGTCCTTGGCCGGCTTGATCGCTGCGGCCGGGCGGTTCGGCGGCGAGGCGGCTGTGATGGGCGGGTGGCACCAGTTCCGTATGGTGTTGCATCGGAATAGCGGTCAAAGGAAGGAGCGGAGATGAAGATCGGAATCATCGGCGCGGGGAACATCGGCGGGGCGCTGACACGTCGCCTCGCGGAGTTGGGGCATGAAGTCTCGGTAGCGAACTCGCGTGGACCAGAGACGCTTCGGGAGCTGGCCTCGGAAGCCGGTGCGAACGCTGTGACGGTTGCCGAGGCTGCACGGGATAAGGACCTGGTCGTTGTGACAATCCCGGAAAAGAACGTCCCTGCCCTGCCGGCGGACCTGTTCACTGGCGTTGGCGATGACGTGGTCGTCGTCGATACTGGCAATTACTACCCGCAGCAGCGCGATGGACGGATCGAAGCGATCGAGGAAGGGATGCCCGAAAGCCGATGGGTGGAGCAGCAACTGGGTAGGGCGGTGATCAAGGCGTTCAACAACATCTACGCGCAGCACCTGCAAGAGAAGGGAGAGCCCAAAGGCACCCCCGGACGTATCGCGCTGCCAGTCGCTGGTGACGATCAGGCGGCCAAGGCCGTCGTTCTCGAGCTTGTGGACGAACTCGGATTCGATCCGGTTGACGCAGGCGGGCTGGATGAGTCTTGGCGCCAGCAGCCAGCGACCCCCGTCTACGCTACAGATCTCGACGCCGAAGGTGTGCGCGGAGCACTCAAGAAGGCGTCTCGGGACCGCAAGCCAGAGTTCACAGCCACGCCCAGCAGCCCGGGCACGTTTATAGGCCCCGCCTGACCAGGCTTGGCGCGCCACCGGCGCCGTCGACCGCGGGTCACGGCGCGCTTGCGCAATGCGCGACAAGCAAGCGTCCGGCCCCTCGCCCACCGGACGCCTGGGTACGTCGCAAACGGAGCGTCCGCTCTTCGACGGTTCACGAGACGAAAAAGCGATCGCCCGTCAGACATCCAGTCTCCTTCAGGCGTGTCGCCGCGTGACCCGCGAAAACTCGCTGCGCGCAGATCTCGGATGACGACTGCGACCACCTTTCATGCAGGAGATCGCCGGTTCGAGTCCGGCTGGGGGTACTACTGGGGCCCAGGCGCTCTCCGGTATCGTCGATTGCGCAAATGCTCGGGAAGATCTCGGGTCGAAGGCCTTCGTCCGTCTGCTGGAGGTGCCGATGAATCGTGTTGTGTTGCCGTTGCTGGTTTCGCTTGCCGTGCTTGCCGCCGCGCCGTTCGCGCAGGCAAGCGACGCGAGCCTCAAGAAGGCGCTGAAGCCCTACGAGACCCGCCTGACCACCGACATCGGCTACCTCTCGAACTTCTCCGCCCCGAGCAAGAGCGCCGCGCCGGCCGCGCTCACCAAGCTGTCCAAGATCCGCAGCGACCTCACCGGGGCGACCAAAGCGGCGACCGGCCAGCAGGCTTCCACCAGTTCCGGGCGTAAGGGACGGACGCAGGTGCTCTCAGCACTGCATGACGCGACCGTCGCCGCCGGCGACGCGCAGGCCTGCGCAACCGCGGCACGTTCCGGCAACAAATCGACCGCCAAGCGCGACGCCAAGGCAGAGCAGGGCGAGATCAACAAGGCGATCCCGCTGTTTGAGTCTGGCGGCAAGCTGCTGCACCTGTTCTCATGACAGGCGGGCTGCGGATGAGGGCGTCCCGAACCCAGCGTGCTGTCGAACTGATGAAAGCACTCCGATGTCGGCACCGAGTACCAGGACCAGTAGCGCCGGGCGCCGGCTACGAGTAACGATCGCGTCCGGCGGATGAGTCCGCGAGCGATCGGAGTGCTGCTCGGCTCGATCGCAGCCGGGACGTTCGAGGTCTCCTACCTGCTGCTCGCTGCGCAGGCCAGGCGCGCAACCACAGCCGTCCGGCCTGATGCGGCGTTCCTGGGCCGTCTGGCGCGCCGTCCGTGGTGGCTCGTCGCGATGGGACTGAATGGGGTGGCGTTCGTGCTGGAGCTCGCAGCGCTCCGGCGGGTTCCGCTGCTCGTCGTGCAGCCGCTTCTGTCGCTCGGCCTCGTTGGCCTCGTCGTCGGAGCCCGGCTCTTTCTTGGCGAGCGAATCGGCAGGCGACAGATGATCGGGGTGGTGCTGGTCGGGGTCGGGGTGACGCTCGTTGTCGCAGGCACCCCTGCGAGCGGGGGGGCCGTGGGACTGAGAGTCGACGGCGGCAGTTTCGCTGTCGCGCTCGTGCTGCTCGCGGTGCTTGCGTTCCCACAGTTCGGTCCCGGCGGATCCGCGTGGCGTCTCGTCGCTGCGGCGGCCGGCGGCGACACGCTTGTCGCGCTGGCTACCAACGAGGTTGCGGCCGCCTGGTCGGGTCGCCTCCTGGTCGTGCTGGGCGGTGTCCTCGCGGTTGCCGTCTGCGGACTGGCGGCGGTGTCGAGCGAGTCCGCTGCGTTGCAGCGGCTGCCGGCGTCGCGTGTGGGGCCGATCGTCAGCGGGGCGCAGATCACCTTGCCGGTACTGCTCGTAGCGCTGCTCGACCGGCAGAGCTGGGGGCCGGCGCCCGCAGGCGGTGGGGTGCTCGCGCTCGGAGTGCTGCTCGTTGGCGGTGGGGTGCTCTGCCTGGGCGCCGCCGACGCTGATGCGACGGTTCGCCTGCAGGGCCGCTGATTGCGTCTCGTCGGCTGGCGCTCACGTCTCGTTGGCGGCGGCGCCATAGTCCGCTTCGCCGACGTTGAGCCGTGCGAGTAGGCCGTGGAGTTGTGTGCGCTCCTCGGTGTCCAGGCTGGCCAGGATCTCGCTTTCGACGGTCTCCAGGGCCCGGTCGACCTTGCGGAGCGCGAGCTCGCCCGGTGGGGAGAGCTCGATGATCCCGCGTCGCCGGTCGCTTCGGTCTCGTTGCCGCACGATCAGCCCGTGGTCCTCGAGCTCGTTGAGCAGACACACTGTGCTGCTTGCGTCCATGCACAGCCGCTCGGCGAGCGTCTGCTGTGGGGTGGGGCCGTGACCTCGTAGGTAGCTGAGTGCGACGACGTGGCGCTGGCGGAGGCCAAGGGGCGAGAGGGTCACCTCGAACCGCTGGCGGACCGCTCGGGCGACGCGGGCGATGAGTACGGTGGCTAGAGCGGGAATGTCGCCTGTACTCGGGGCCTCGCTCGAAGCATTCATTGCTGAGCCGATCATATTCAGTCCTAATATGATTTGGGTAGTAAGGATGTTTTGGTGATGCACGAGTAAACGGGCGGGGCAGTCTGAGCATCGCCCGGTCGGCAGATCGGAGGTGTCATGAGGTTCTGGGGTCGGGCGAAGTTGAGCGGCAGCGTCCGCTACGAGCTCGTGTGCGGCGGCCTGAAGGCTCGCGTGTAGCTGGTGGCCGGCGCACGGATTCGCGTCGATCACGTCTCCCGTGCCTACGGGACGGCGGTGGTGCTCGATGACGTCAGCTTCGACGTGGAACCGGGTGAGCTGGTCTTGCTGACCGGCCCGTCCGGCTCTGGAAAGACGACGCTGCTGCAGCTGATCGGCAGTCTCGATCAACCGACCACGGGGCGGATCCTGGTGGACGACGTCTCGGTCGGGGAGCTCTCGCACCCGGCCGCGTTCCGGCGCGCCACAGTGGGGTTCGTGTTCCAGCTGCACTACCTGCTCCCGGCGCTCAGCGCGCAGGACAACGTGGAGCTGCCGCTGCTGGCGGCACGCACGCCGCGCGGCGAGCGCGCGGAACGGGCGCTGAAACTGCTCGAGCAGGTCGGCCTCGCCGGCCGCGCCCGCGCTCGGCCAGGTGAGCTGTCGGGCGGGGAGCGCCAGCGAGTCGCGATCGCGCGCGCGCTCGCGGGGCGTCCGCGGCTGATCCTCGCCGACGAGCCAACCGGAGCGCTGGACAGCGTCGCGTCACGCAAGATCTGGGAGCTGCTCTCAGACGTGTGCGCCCGTGACGGCGCGACCGTGATCGTCGCGTCGCACGACACCACCTTCGCGGAGCAGGCCGACCGCGAGTTGCGCCTGCTTGACGGGCGAATGGTGCCGGTCGCGGATGAGCAACTCGCGTCCGAGGGCAGCGCATGAGCACGCTCGCCCAGACGCTCTCGAACCTGCGGGGCCGGCCCGGGCGTACGTTCCTGACCGCGTTGGGTACGGCGCTGGGGATCGCGACGATCGTGGCGTTGCTCGCGGTCGTTGGAGGGGTGAAGCACAGCGCCGGGCAGCTCGTGAACCTCGGCCCCTCAGAACTCGGACTCTTCCAGGCAGACGCCGCTGACCCGACGACGTCGATCCTGTCGACGAACCTGGTCGCCCGACTCGATCACACCCCCGGGATCGTCGCGGCGACACCCCTGGTGCTGCTCGTCGACGACCTCCCTAAAGCGCCTGGGGCGATCGTGTTCGGCGCCGGCCCGGGCGGCTTCCTGTCCGGAGGCCTAGTCTTCAGCAGCGGGCATCCATACCGATCCGGGCAGGAGATCGCCGTTGGCGACACGCTGGCGCAGCAGCTGCACGTCACGCCCGGCCAAAGCCTGACGCTCGATCACCGGCGGTTTCAGGTAGTCGGGATCTACCACAACGGGATCGCATACCAGGACGCCGGCGCGTTCGTGCCGCTCGCGACCGCTCAAGCGATCAGCGGCCGCCAGGGAGAAGCCACCACGATCGTGGTCAAACTCGCCGCGGCCACCCGCCCCGCTACCGCGAGACGAACGATCACCAAGAGATTCCCGGGCATCCTGATCATCTCCGACGCCCAACAGGCCACCCGGGCCGGTGTCAGCGGCCAGCTGATCTCGCAATTCGGGCTCGTGATCGTTGTGCTCGCGCTCGTGCTGGGAGGGATCGGCGTCGCGAACACGATGCTGATGGCCGTGATCGAGCGCCGGTCAGAGTTCGCGCTGCTCTCCGCTGTCGGCTTCAGCGGCCCCCAGATAGCTGGCCGCGTGCTCGTCGAGAGCATCCTCACAACCATCCTCGGCGCTGCCATCGGACTACTGTTGGGAGTCATCGGAGCCCGACTACTCATCGACATCCTCGGCGCGCAAACGTTCGTATCTCCGCAGGTGACGGCGTGGGACCTCGGCCGCGGACTGCTCGTCGGCGTGCTGCTCGGCATCCTCGGCGGGCTATACCCAGCATGGCGTGCCGCCAACGTCTCCCCTGCCCACGTTCTAGCGCAACAGTAGAAACCATGCCTGAACTCCACAGCCGTCCGAAGCTGAAGCTCCGTGGTCACGTCGAGCAGGCCACCAGCGCCTCAACCCCTCGTGAAAAGCATTCACCGATGAGCATGATCCCCCGCCTCACGACCCTCCTTCTGATCTCTGTCCTGCTGCCATTGGCGGCGTCGGCTTGCGGCGCGAGCGGATCGAAAAAGAACCCCGCGAGAACGTCCACCACAGGCACTGCGACAACCACGACAACCGCAGCCATCGCAGGCGTCAAGCAACCTCGATCGTCGACGCACAAGAAGTCAACCGTTCCGAAGAAGACGAAGACGATCAGCACGACGCCGGCCAAGACGACCACGAGCACCACGCCGGCCAAGACGAACACGACCAGCACGACGCCGGCCAAGACGACCACGAGCACGACGCCGGCCAAGACGAACACGACCAGCACGACGCCGGCCAAGACGAACACGACCAGCACGACGCCGGCCAAGACGAAGACGACCAGCACGACGCCGGATACTCAGACGGTGCCGGCGCTGCCGAGCCCCGTCGTCTCGGGGTCGGCGGCCGGCATGCACGCCACGCTCCACGGCGAGAACCACGCCCCCACCGTAAAACAGCCCTGGTACTACTCGGTGCTGGCTACGGACGCGAGCGGCCATCCACTCGCCGGCACGGTCGACACTGAATTCGTGTTCGGCGGACAGATCGTCGGACGCGAAACGCCGCCGACCCACCCGCTCACCGACGGGCGCTTGAACGACAACGTCACGTTCCCCGCCCAATCAGTCGGGGTGTCGTTGACCTTCCAAGTCGTAGTCCACACGACGCTTGGGTCCGTCACCCTCGACTGGCCCGTCAAAGTCCAGAAATAAGCCCAACGCGCTTCTGCTGCACGCTATCGCCGGTCTCCCGTGGCGGCCGTTGAAGCTCGCTGCGGGCAGCCTCCGCGAGAGCGTCCACCACCGGACGCGAGGTGTAGCCCAGCTCGGCGCGCGCCTTGGCGTCATCGAACAGGTGGGGGAGGCGTCCGGTGCGGAGCTCGTCGAGCACGAGCAGCTGCGGCTCGCGTCCCAGGGGTCGGAGCGCGGCGTCGGCAAGCCGGGCGCTCGCGTACGCCACACTCCACGCCACTGGCACGCGAGGTGCGGACAGCCCGGCCGCTCGCGCGATCACGGCAAACACCTCACGCACCGACATGTCGTCCCCACCGAGCAGATAACGCTCGCCGGGCCGGCCGCGCTCGAACGCCAGCATGTGTCCCCGGGCGACGTCCTGGACGGCCACCACGTTCAAGGCACTGCCGCCGGACGCGTCGAAGTCTACGTTCGCCGCATGCGCTGAGCGACCGTAAGAACGAAGGCGCGCACAGCCGAGCGGAGCATCACTTGCCAGAGGGGCATCCGACGATTGGACGCCGCCGGGCATCGGGACCCAACCGGACGACAACCAGCGCCTCCAGGTGGGTCAGTCTTCAACCGGCGTAGGTGGTCCAGTATCAGCCGGCGACGACACGCGGCGCTCGCATTCGTGTCGCGGACTACACCCAGTCGCATGCTCGCCTTGATGGCTCCGCCACGCTCGTCAACTCGTGCGCTTGGATTCGCCCACAGGCATTCGCGTACCGGCGGCCGGCGAGACGCCTGCTCGTCCATCATGGAAGCAGTAGCCGCGCCAGCGTGACTGGTGTAGGCGTCCTCCAGCAGCGCGGCCTGGCGACCTCGCGCTGCTACATCGGTCGGCCAGCAGTCGCCAGAGCCGGCGATCGCTTTCGCCATGGCGACGGCTTCCGGCCTGCGACCGCTTCGCAGGCTTGTGCTTCGTCGCCTTTGCGATCGTGCGTCGCACGCGGGCCGGCGAGTAGAAGCGATCGCCGCGGTGGTCGGCGCCGCGCGATCGCGTTCGTGGCAATCCGGTCGTCAGCCGCGGGTCGTCGAACTGGCCGCGGATTGTGCTCCGGCACAAGTCGGCGACCGCCACCGGAGTCGGCGCCGGCCAGCTCCCGACAACCAAAGCGAGCGCCGCGCGGTTCGCTGGGCGAGGCGGCCGCGCCGCGCCGGCAGAGCCCCCGTCCTGGCGAACAGCAGGTCGCGCGTCGGGTTCGGAGGCGGGCCCCGCATTCGTGCTGGCGGGGGTACCGTCGCGCGCTCGGGCGTCATCGCGGTGGTCGTATAGCCCCGGTGAGTGCGAGAACCTTGCGAACACCTCTACTGCGACGATCGCATCCCCCGCGGGCGCTGAGGATGAGCCGTGGTGGCCCGGCGGACTCGACTGCGCGGCGATGGATCAATCTGTGACACCGGCGCAGGGTGGCGCGGGACGAGCTGCCGCCCCGCGCCACCGGTACCGAATGATCGGTTCGCGTTGCCGGGTCAGCAACGCGGCTGCTGGATCAGTTCTGCGACAGCGGCGTGGTCACACCGTTGAACGTGTTCGCCGATGCGCTGATCGTGGGCACGTTCTTGGTCCAGATGCCGTAGTAGTCGTTGCTGACCGTGTTGCCGGCGACCGCCGTTCCCTGGAGCGGGGTGACGGAGCTGGCGATGATGATCCCGACCGTGTGAGTGATCCCGTAGTCGACGTCGCCGGGGGTGCCACCGGGGTTGCCAGCGATGCCGTCACCACTGAGGCTGTTGCCGACGATCACGTTCCCGTTCAGGTCCTGCCCGGGGGCGTGGCTGTGGAGCGTGACGCCGCCGAGACCGTCACCGTTGGCCGTGTTCCCGCTCACCACGTTGTCGTAGATGCCGGCGACCGCGGGCTTAGGAGCGCCGGTCGACGACACCGCGTTGGTGTTGTGGCCGGCGAGCGTGATCCCGCAGTCCAGGACGTTGTTGAGCGACTTGTTGTTCGAGATCAGGTTCTGCGCCGTCGGTCCGAGCTCGTCGGTCAGCAGGATTCCGCCAGCGTTGTTCTGCACGGTGTTCGACACCACGTTGGAGTGCGTCACCGACATCAGGTGCAGCGCCTCGCCACAGTCTCCCGGAACCTGCCCTTGGGGAGCGCACTCGCCGACTAGCTTCTTGGCCTTGAGGCCGAGGTCGTTGCCCTGCATGGTGTTGTGGGCGATCGTCACGTCGGAGGTCCGCATGGCGAGGATGCCCTCGTCGTTGGCCTTCTCGACCATGAAGCCGCTCACCTTCGCGCCCGCGGCGCCGGCGCCGGTGATCAGGAACCCGTTCACATGGCCGGTCGCGTCGACCATGGGCATGCCCGCGCCGGTCACGGTGATGTCCTTGGCGATCGTCACCTGCTCGCGATAGGTGCCGTGGGCGACCGATACGGTGTCGCCCGCAACCGCCAATTTGACGGCGCGACCGATCGTCTTGCAGGGCGCCTTGACCGTGCACGCGCTGCGACTGCGTCCCTTCGCCGACACGTACAGAGTCTTTGCGGACGCGGAGGCTGCAGCTATCCGCTGTGTGCCGGGGTTGGGAGGCAGGCGCTGCGAGCTGTTCAGGCAGATCTGTCGGGTGCGAGAATGCTGTCGTGGCCGTTGTGCGACATACAGCGACGTTGGGCCCGGATGGGGACCTGCGGATCCCGCGCGAGATTCGGGAGGCGGCCAAGGTCGTTGACGGGGAGCAGCTCACGATCGAGGTCGCCGACGAGGCAGCGATCGTGATCCGTCACGCCGACCGACCGGGTGGCGACGTCGCCGACGCGCTTTCGCGCGCGGCGGAGCTGCGTGCTCGGGTGGCAGAGACTCGGTCGCCAGTCGAGCTGGTGCGCGAGGGGCGCGACGAGCTCGAGAGCCGTGGCAACGTTTCGGCGTGAGCGTCGTCATCGACGCCAGCGGTCTCGCGGCGTTCCTCACGCACGAACGCGAAGGTGCCGCAGTGGCAGCCTGGGTTGCCAGCTGGGAGCGGTCAGGCCGAACGGTTCACGCGCCGGAGCTCGCACGGTACGAGGTAGCGAACGTGCTGACGCGTCTCGCCGTCTCAGGACAGCTTGACGCGCACGACGTTCGGGAGGCATGGAGCGTGCTTCAGGCTCTGCGGATCGCGTTCCACCCACTCGACGACGGTCCATCAACGGTGGCGCTCGCGTTGAGGCTAGAGCGACGCAGCGCCTGGGACGCGTCGTATCTCGCCCTCGCCGAGTCGCTCGGTGCGGAGCTGTTCACGCTCGACGGCCCGCTGGCACGCAACGTGCGCCAGCGAGGCTTGCCAGTTCGATCGCTGCTCGAGAGGCCGCCAGACCCTCCTGACGAGTAACGGCGCGGCGGCGGGTCTTGTGCCCCTGACCGGCCACGGTTTGCGCCGACCCGCACCATGGGTGCACGTGGTGTGTACGCCCTTGCCGTCCCGGTCCCGCGCTGCTGGAAGGACTGCTTGAGCCGAGGGTTAGCGGCCGACGCCTGGACCGTTGCCCGGGCCCGCGCGGCGCGAACGCTCGAGGTGGCTCAGCTCGCCACCTGCGGCGGCGCCGGGGCGAAGGCCGGGCGGCGGGCTTGGCGCGACGAGGCCTGCGGGGTCGGCCTCCAGCTCAAGGATCCGCCGGAGTGCCGGCATCCGCTTCAGATCTTCGTCTCGGCGCAGCGCGGCGGACATCGCGATCAGGTCACCGGTTGACGCGATCTCGGGCCGCAGGCCGCCGCCCAGGTGCTCGGTGCTCGCGCCGGCACGTAGCGCTTCATATCCGCGGGGAACGCCCGCGGGGGTCGCGACGAGCTTCAGCTCCCCAAACGCGGTCGAGAGTTCGATCACCGGCTCGGCGCGCAGATGCGCCTCGTCGACGATCAGCTCGTGCCCGTCGCGGCGGGCGGCGTCCATCTCGGTGAGCGCGGCCTGGAGCCGGGCGAGGGTCGCCGGCAGCAGCGACGGGCAGATATCAACGCCTCTGGTCACCTCGTCAGAGCCGCGCGCGACGCGGGCCAGGCCGCCGATCACGACGCTTGACACGCCGGCCGCCTGCAGGCCGGTAAGGATCGACCGCGGGTCAGACCGCTGATCGCCCGTCATTGGATCTCGCGGGCGTCGAGGCGATCGAGCATGTGCTGGACCCGGCGCTCGGGGGAGTCGCGCTGGAGCTCTGTCAGCCGGCGGTCATCGATCGGCCGATACGGTTCCAGCATCAGCGGCAGATCAAACCCGCAGACCCTGACGAGCTCAAGCAACGTATCGATGCTCGGCGCGACCGCGCCGGTCTCCCAGCGGCCGATCTGCACCTTGGCCTTACCGCTGCGCTCGGCCAGCTGCACCTGGCTCAGGCCTGCTCGCATCCGCGCTTCGCGGATCAGAGAGGCGCTCACGACCGTGTCTACTCGCACGACCGCCAGCCTATCAGCGCCCGCCACTGAACATATGACGCTTACATATTTGTGCTCGTCGTCTCATCGTGTTAGGGTTGCGGCCAACAGGGACCAGCGACCAACTTGATGACCGTCACGCAGACCACCTGGAACACAACGCCGCTCCCCCTCCGGCCGCCAGCCCCACGCGCGCCCGCGGCCCCCGCGTTCATGACCATCCGGGACGTCGCGGCCGCCTGCAAGCTCTCTGAGACCGCCGTGCGCCGCGCGATCTCCGAAGGCGAACTGACGGCGGTCAAGCTCCGCTCACGCCTGCGGATCACACGCGCGGACTTCGACGTCTGGATCGCATCACAGCGCCACGCACCCACCCGCCCCGCGCCGCCGCAGCGAACAGCGACCCGGGCACCGCGCGTCGCGCCCGCCGGCAGCTTCCGCGCCCTGCTCCACGCCGACACCGCCCAAGCGCGGACGCGATGAGCGTCGAGAAGATCCTACGCGCCAGCGGGCCGGTCTGGCGCGTGCGCTGGCGCGACGAACAGGGACAAGCCCGCTCCCGCGTCGTCGGCCGCAAGGCCGACGCGCTCGCGCTCGACACCGACCTCAAACGCGCCAAGCGCCTTGGCGCCAGCGCCCCTGTCGCCAACCAGCGCGAGACCCTCGCTGAGTTCTCCAAGCTCTGGTGGGCCAGGCATGCGGCGCCCAACCTCGCGCGCCACACCCGGGAGGGCTACGCCTCCGCGCTCGACGTCCACATCATCCCCCGCCTGGGCAACACCCGCCTACAGGCGATCAGCACCGAGATGATCAGCGACATGCGCGCCGACATGACCGCCGGCGGCGTCGGCGACCCCGCGACCCGCAAGGTCCTCACCATCCTGCAGTCGATCCTCGAGCGCGCCGTCGAATGGCGCCACCTCGACAGCAACCCCGCCCGCCCCGTCCGCAAGCCCAGCCAGCAACGCACCCGAGTCGTCCGCCCGCTGGCCCCGAAGACGATCGAGGCGATGCGCGCGTACCTGCTCGCAACAGACCGCCAAACCGACGCCACGCTCATCTCCGTCCTCGCCTACGCCGGCCTACGCCCGGGCGAAGCGATCGGACTGCGCTGGCACGACCTCGGTCAGCGCACGCCCCTGGTCGAGCGCTCCGTCGCGTTCGGCCAGCTCAAATCGACCAAGACCGCGAGCACGCGCTCGGTCCGCCTGCTCGCCCCCCTCACCGACGACCTACACGCCTGGCGACGCGCCACCGACCGCGACGCCGAGACCGACCTCATCTTCCCCGCCCCCGACGGCTCACCATGGAACGCCGACCGCGCGCGCAACTGGCGCAAACGCACCTTCGCCGACGCCGCCGAAGCCGCCGGCGCGCCTAACGCCCGCCCATACGACTTGCGCCACAGCTACGTCAGCCTCCTGATCGCCCAGGGCGCCACCGTCGTCGAGGTCGCGCGCCAGGCTGGACACGCCCCGACCATGACGCTCAGCACATACGCGCACCTCTTCGACGAGGACGACGGCGCCGACCACCGCCCGGCCGACGATCAGATCCGCGCGGCCCGCCTCGCAATTGTGTCCCCGGAAGTGTCCGTTTTGTGTCCGCGCCCGGGACACGACCCGATCCCGAGCAAAGAGAAACCCCGGATTAGCGGGGCTTTCTCAGAGCCGACGCCCGGACTCGAACCGGGGACCCCTTCATTACGAGCGACGGACCGGTGTTGCGCCCAGTCGTCTCCAGTCGTCATAGACGCTGCAAATCTCGGGAAAACGCGTCTGGGGGCACGACTGCACGCAACTACACACGACAACCTGGTGTACCCCTCATGTACCCCCGACCGAGCGGCCGGGCGACCCGATGCATGGCAGCCGGCCCTCCGTCCGGACCGAAGGCTGCACACCTGCGCACTCAAGCGACGAGACTTCATGACCTCCTCACGATACGGACCGAAGCAGACAGCGCGAACCCGCCACGCCGGCCTTCGAGTCCGACCGTGCGCTGGCTTGGCGGTGAGCCGGGGCCTCGATTGCTGTATGCGCAGGAACCCGTGCTGGCGGGCCGCCAACCTGCCTGGTCACAGGTCAAGCACGAGCGCCAGCGCGTCGTCGATGGCTCGCTGCTCCTGAGCACTCAGACAACCAGCGAGCTCACCGAGGCGCTCGGTGTCCACGGCGCGCAACTGCTCGACGAGCACACGCGTGCGTTCGCCCGCGAGCTGGATCTCGGGCCGGAACGTCGCCGGCGCGGCGCCGCGAGAGGTCGGTGCGACGATCGCGGTCGAGAGACCAAGCAGTTGATCTGCCTGAACGATCACGCCGTACCGCGGACCCGCTTGCTCTCGGCCGCGCCGCGCAGGCAGACGCACGCGGTACACGTCGCCGCGGATCACTCCGGCCAGTCCGCCGCGACAGCGTCCATGTCCGCCATCACTGCCCGCCGCTCAGCCGTATCGACCGGGTCAGCAGCCAGACGGCTCACCTCAGCGGCCAGCGCCGAGCGCTGAGCGCGACGGCGACCGGCTTCGAGCAACGCGGTACGCACCGCCTCAGACTCGTTACGGCCCTCCAGCATCAGGATCGACAAGGCTCGCTCGGATTCCTCGTCCAATCGCGCTCGAACAACCCTCGATGCCATGCCGGGATTGTGGCACACACTGTGCCACACTGCACGAGAGCCCGACACAGCGGCTGCGACCACCTCGGCGTAGAAGTGCTCCGGGACCCAGCCCTCGGCTTCAGCTGGGAGCAGCTTCGCGAGCGCGGCGCCGCGGCGAGTGCCAGCGACCATCTCGACTCCGGCGGACGCGTCGATGACGACCGCGGTCACGCGTTCGCGTCGACGCGCAGAGCGCGTAGTACCTCGGCGGCGTCCAGGCTGTCAATCTCTGGCTCGGGAGCGGCGAGCAACTCGTCGACGAACGCGCGGAACGCTTCGGGCGAGCAGTCCTCGTCCGGGTTGGTGAGAACGACACCGGAGTTGGGCGGTAGGTCTGCCGGTAGGCGAGGCATAAGGGAATCGTACCGAGCGCCTGGGTACCGAGCGCCTGCTCACCGCGCGTTGCAAGACGCTCACTGGCGCTGGCGGGATGCGCGTTCTGCCAGGAAAGCGAGCCGCGAGAGCCGCCGATCAGACTGCCTTTGGTCCTCACAAGCAGGCATCTCGATTCGTGTCGACGAGACGGTTGCTCGGCGCGGGGAACCAGAGGCGCCGCAAGGCTCGAGCGTCCGGCGGCGGAGTGGTGGTACCGGCGGAGAGCAGAACTCCGTCGGGGGTTCGGCCCCTGCTATGGGTCGCGTTGCCGGGCGAAGCCGCCGCTGGATGTGAGTGGTGTTCGCTGGGCGAGCTGGGGTAGGTAGTCGTCGAGGAATATGCGGGCGACTAGTTCCTGGCGTGAGGAAACGCCGGTCTTTTCGAACAGGTTCTTGATGTGATCCTGGACGGTGTAGGGCGAGAGCACGAGCCTGGTGGCGATCTCGGGGTTGGTGAGGCCGTGGGCGAGCAGGGTCGCGATCTCGCGCTCGCGCGCGGTGACGCCGTGCGCTTCGAGGCGGATGGCGGTCGTCTGGGGGCTGGCGGTGCGTTCGAGCACGATCGCGACGCGGCCGTCGGCGCCCCCCTCGGGCAGGGAGGCGTGCAGCGTGATCCAGCCGGACGGGCTCGGGACCGCCACGGTGTCGGGCTGCCGATCCGGGTCGTGTGACCGGCCGCGGGTGAACCCGGCGAGCGCCAGTACCGGGCTGGGGACCGTTGCGAGCGCCGGACTGCGCATCGCAGCGAGGAGCTCTTGGGCAGGCGGGGTGATCAGCTCTACGTCGTTGCTGGGGCCGAGCACGACGAGTCCCGGAGCGCTGCCGTCCCCTGTCTGGCGCGCAGCGTCGAAGCGAATCGAGGTGCGAATCCCATCGGCGATCGCCGCGGTGATGCTCGCGAGTACGACGGCGTCGTCGGCGGTGAAGTCCCGCCCGTGCTCGCGGCGGGCGATGTGGACCGCGCCCCAGCACCGTCCACGATTGACGAACGCTGCGCGCAGCTCGAACGGGATCCCCGCTGGCGCGAGCACGTCGCGGTAGCGGGCGCTGCGCTCGGGACGCCCCTTGGCCGCTTGGCTAAGGATCCCGACCGGAACCCGGCGCGCCGCGAGGCTCGCGAACGTGTTGAGGTCCGTGACGAAATACTCGCTGGCGACGATGCCCGCGCCCGCATCCGCCGCCGCCTGAGGTGTGAACACGCCCTCGCTGATCAGCTCCTGCGGCGCGTCGCTGGTCATCAGTCCCGTTTGCGGATCGAGCGTATGCCAGCACGTCGCGTCGCAGTCGATCACCCGCCGCAGCCGCGCCGCGACCTCGCCGAAGTACTGCTCACGCGGCAACGCCCGGCGCCCGAGTAGCGCCACGTCGTCAATCAGCCGCTCCACGACCCAGCGTCCTGCGGGCATCAACCGAGTATGACCCGTTCGTAGCCGGGGTGTCGACGTCGCACACGAAATATCCCCGCAATCGAGGGATCGACAACCGAACGCCGTCAGAGCACGCTACCTCCCGACAAGCAAACGCCCAAGGAGGCACCCGATGACAACCGACACGACACAAACGCCAAGCGGCACCGACTCGGTGAGCGAGCCCTCCGCGGTGGCACCGATCGCGCTCAGCGCCGGTGAGGGCGAGGCGCTGTGGTTCCTGGGCCAGCTCGTGACGATCAAGTCCTCGAGCGAATCGACCGCCGGGCGCGTCGGCGTCACGGAAACGCTGGCCCCGCGCGGCAGCGGCTCGCCGCTGCACGTCCACCACAACGAAGACGAGTGGTTCTACGTGATCGAGGGCGAGCTGACCTTCTGGGTCGGAGGGCAGGTCATCACCGCGCCCGCCGGATCGTTCGTCTACGGCCCCCGAGAGGTCCCGCACACGTTCATTGTCAGCTCCGAGCAGGCGCGGTTCCTGCTGGTGGTCGAGCCGGCGGCTTTGAGAGCTTCGTCCGTGCGCTCGGGCAGCCCGCCCAGGAACTCGTGATCCCGGCGCCCGCGACCGAACCGCCCGACGTCGCGGCGATGGCCGCGCTCGCCGCCGAGTACGGCATCGAGATCCTCGGCCCGCCCGGCATCCCCGCCTGACCGTCGCCCCCAGGCACCCCGCCTGATCGTTCCCACGCCAAACCCGACATGGAGACCCTGATGACCGCACGAGCAGCCCAGCTGGAAAACCTCGACCGCACACGCGATGCCCACGTCGCCGCGCTCAACACAAACGACGCGGACGCCTGGGTGGCGTGCTTCGCCCCCGACGCCGTGCAGATGCCCCCGAACGACCCGCCGAACATCGGCACCGATCACATCCGGGCGTGGTCCAGCGGCATGCTCGCCGCCTTCCGCGCGGAGTTCTCCCTCGACATCGACGAGGTCGAGCTCGCGGGCGACGACTGGGCCTTCGAGCGCGGCACGTACACGATCGCCCTCACCCCAAAGGCCGGCGGAACACCGATCCGCGACACCGGCAAGTACCTGACGATCTACCGACGGCAGACCGATCACTCGTGGCTGATTGCCCGCGACATCTGGAACAGCAACAACCCACTACCCGGTCAAGCGTAGACGCGGGCTCTGACAATTCCCGACCCAGCGAGAAAGCCCCCGAACCGCACTGCAAACAGTGCAGTCTTCCGCCGAACGGCGAACCCTCACCCAGCCGCCCGCGACGAGTACCGCGTCCGCACCAAAGCAGGTCTGTGACCCCAGGTTGGGTCGTGTCCCTGGATCTCGCCAGAACCGGGCCTGAAGTGCTTGCGGGCAGTTCGCAAACGATCTGCTCAGTGCCGTTCGGGCTGACGTTCGCGCCGAGGCACGCGTCGACCGCACGCAACAGAACGCAACCCTGAACGGAGCCTCGTGTACCCCCGTGTACCCTCGGACCGCGGTTCTGACCACTGACGCCGTGGCCCCATCGAGCAAAAACCTGCGATTTAGCAGGGCTTTCTCCAGAGCCGACGCCCGGACTCGAACCGGGGACCCCTTCATTACGAGTTCTGAGCGTGAGGTTCGGAGGGGTTCGGCTGGTGTCGAATCGCCCGAGATTGCTGAGGTTCGGTGTCAGGGGCATTCGGCTGAGTTCGGGTAGCGGGTTGCCCCAAGGTTGCCCCGCGCCTCATCGCTTCGAGCTTCCGCCGATCCGCGTCGCGGCTCCGAGCCGCTAGGCCAACGGGTCCGCCCCCGCCCGATTGAGACTGCGCGGCCTGAGCGTGCTTCAGGCTGGCTGCAGAACTTCGCCGAGCTTGCCGCCAGGCCGCCCCGCGTCGGCACGCAGGCGGCTTGACCAGTCCCAACCTTGGGGACCAAGACCGGAG
>CALAQT010000295.1 GCA_937888775.1 uncultured Actinomycetes bacterium
CAATACTCGCCCGATCCCGACCGGCGGCCCGCCGCCAGCTAACTCACTGATCTAGGTCTGAGTCGGACGACGGACGCGGGCTCGGCACAATTACGTCCCCCGCGCTGGGCGCTGATCGCGAGCCGTTCGGAGTCACTCCCGGGCAGAAGTCCGGCGCCGATGCGGCCGGACTTTTGCTTCGAATCCAAGTCCGGACGCATGCTGCCAACGGGGAACACAAGCCCGGCAGCCTCGTCGCCGGACGCCTGCTTTCTATCGACGACCAAACGCATGCGTTCAACGGCAAGCGCAAGTCCGGGCGATGATCGGCTGCGAGGTTTAGCGGCCCAACGGCGAGCGAGATTGCCAGCACTCCGGAGTCGGAACTACACATAGGCACGACCGGGGTTCTGCATACCCTCGCACCAGCCCTGCTTATCTGAACGGTGGGCTGCTGTCAACCTCCATTGCCGGGCCGGTTGGTGTTTGGTCTCCGTGGACGTCCTGCCTTATCTGGGTCCGCGACCCTGGCTGTTGGGTCGGTAACGAGATGGTTGCTTGGTCGTTCCGGTGGAGCGACTCCGGCCGCTCGGTCTCTCGTGGACCACCACGTTGATCGCGTGGGAGCCGCGGGGCTTGTGGGAGCTGGCCGGAAGGGTGTGACACTCATCAGTGATGGATGGGCTGACGGAGCAAGACAGTTGCGGTCGGGCTAGGCGTCGAGGGGTTCCAGGGCGGCGGGTCCGAGCTCGCGCAGGACGTGGTAGGAGCGCCGCGCGAGCTTGCGAGCGATCGTCAGCGACGCGCGGGTGTGCGACAGTCCGCGGGCTTTGAGCGCCTCGTAGTCGCGGCGGTCGGGGCTCGTTGGCCGGCACGCGGCCTGCGCGGCTTCGAACAGCGCCCAGCGTAGATCGGCCGATCCTTGGCGGGTGAGCTTCCCGACGCGCGAGGTGCGATCAGAGCGGTGCACGCCGATGTCGATCCCGGCGGCCCTGACGGCTTGGCGGGAGGCGCGCATCCGGGACACGTCGCCGAGTTCGGTCAGCGTGATCAGCGATGTCAGCTCGCCCATCCCGTAGAGCTCCATCAGTGCCTTGCACCCGGTCTGGCGCCGCGCGAGCTTGCGCAGCTCGGACTCGAGCGAGCTGAGCTGAATCTCGAGCAGGTCGATCATCTCCAACGCGATCGTGATCGGCTCGACCGCGTCACCCGGCAGCTGCTGCTGGGCGAGGAACTCGCGGCCCTCGAGCGTCCGCAGCCGCTGGGGTGAGCCGCTGATCGCGTGGTGATAGAGCGTCGCGCGGATCCGCTGCTGCCACGCGGTCCGCTCATCGACCAGCAGCTTCCGCGTCCGCGCTCGTGTTCGCCATTGCCGGACATGTTCGGGCGGGATCCACGATTCCGGCAGCCGCCCGGCATGCAGCAGCTCCCGTAGCCAGCGCGCGTCCTCGCGGTCGGTCTTCGCGCGCCGCTTGCGACCTCGTAGCGCGCTCGTCTCGACCGGCTCCGCGAGGTGCGCGATCCCGCCGGAGCGCTCGAGCGCCTGGCAGACGAACAGCCAGCCGGTGCACGCCTCGACCGTCGACATGGATCTCGCGGCCGGGGAAACGGGTGACCCATCGCTCGACCGCCGCGGGAGTGGAATCGATCCTGCCGCGCGTGACCTCACCGCTGTCGCTGTCCAACGCGTCGAACGTGATCTGGGCACGGTGAACATCGAACCCGGCGAACACCGTCATCGGTCTCTCCTTCCCTCGCCGATCCTGATCGCGAGCACGCCGATCACCGCATGAGCAGCGTTCAACCCGGACCATCGCCTAACGTCAGACACGGTCGGTACCTCCGATTCGATTGGCCGGCCGCGCGGCCGTAATCCGCGCGCGCCTATACCGCCGTTCGACGCGGAGGTCCGACCACCCTCAACCGGGGCCGCAGGTCAAACCGACCGGCAGTTCATGCCCGCTCCCGACGACCAGGAGGGCTCCCGCCGCACTGGCGGCTCAGCTCCGCTCGTCGCCACATGCAGGCTCTGACCAACGCTCGCTTATGGGCGAATGCACAAGCGGCGAGTCCGGCGCCGGCCGACCGGTCGGCGCCGCTGCTCGCACGCGGGAGCACAAGCGAGTGGCATGTTCCGGTTCGGCTAAAAGCACAAGCGGGCTCAGGGCGATGAGCCCACGGACCACGGCCGCGCGCTGGCGCCGACCTGGCGCCTGCATCTGGGCGAAAGCGATCGCGGGCCAAGGGTCGACGCTGGTAGCCGCGGCGTCCAACGCGCTACCGCATCCGGGGCTGAGATCCAGCCCCGGATGGCTTCGCCGCCGGTGTGGGCGCGGGCGTGGCACGGGGCGGTGCGATCTTCAACGCCCGGTCGCTGGCGATCACCGCGGCCACGTTCACGAACAACCAGGTCGCGGTTGACGACCTCGGCGGTGGGACCGGTGGCAGAGGCGGCCGGGGCGCCAACGGCGGTTACGGCTCGGTGCCCGTCTCTGGCGGGGACGGCGCGGTGGGGGGCGGTGGGGGAATCCCCGGCGAGGTGGCGGGCGCGGCGATCTTCAACGCGGGCGCAATGACAATCGCGCAAGCGACGTTCTCGGCCAACGCGTCACAGGGGGAGCGGGGCGGAAACGGTGGCGCGGGCGGAAGCGGCGGTGGCGCGGGATGCATCGGCAGCGTGGAGATGGAGGAGACGCCCCGCGCCGGGCGTTTTGTGGAGCGAGCCGGAGGCGAGCGCAACGAAATGCCTGGCGCGCGCGCCGCGGCCGGGGGGTCCAGGCCGGACCCGGATCGCTGAGCGCCCGCAACGCCGGCGGTTCACAGCGGGGTACAAGCTGGGGATCTTGCGGGAGGCGGCCGCGGCGACTCGGTCGGGGGGCTGGGGTCGCCGGGGGCGTGGCGGCTGTTTCTGGAGCGGGCTGTGCGTGTGCGGGCTTCTCGTCCGGGTCGGGGTCGAGCCTCCGACGAAAACGGAGGTTGCGATGTCGGGGCAGCTCGCGTTGGTGATCGACGAGGAGGCGCTGGTGCCGGCGGCGGTGTGGGAGACGCTGCCGGTGGAGTGTCGAGTGGAGTTGACGCGCCGGCTGGCGCGTCTCCTCGCGCGGTTGGTGGAGGCCCCTTTGCCGGCGGGGCATCTGGGCAGTGTCGGTCGCGACTGCCGCCGCGAAGTCGCGCATCGGTTGTCCATTTGAGCACGGTGTCGCGGTCTGAAGGTGGCGTCAGAATCAGAGCGTTGCGGGGCTGGCAAGGACCGGAGGAGACAAGACGAGACCCGCTCGGCCAGTTCATTCGGCGGTAGACCCACGGTCCGTGCATTTCGGGACGGCCGCCGCCGTCGATACCCGGGTTGTCGGCAAAGAAGGGCGCGGCGTCTGACGACCTATCGGCCGATCCGTCCGTGTCGACGCGCTGGTTGCCGTCACGTCCCCGACGATGTGCACCAGGGAACCACTGAGCCCCGGGCATCTTCTGCGATCCTAGGACCGAGCTGTAGGCGGCGTCGACATGGAGGCGATTCCAGACCGAGCCCCAGATCCCCAGTCCTACGCCAGGCGCGTCACGGCGTTCCTGGGCGCTGCGCTCCTCGGCCCAGAACGAGGTTCCCAGTGAGACGCGAACGTGAGCAACGTGACGACTACGCCGAAGACGCAGATGGTGGCGATGTCATCGATGGTCCGTGCCTGTCCGCCGGCAGATCAATCAGGGTTCATGCCCGCGGGGGCCCGTAGTTTGCCGACGGCGGACCCGTTGACGGCACGGACGTAGGAACCCCCCGCGTGTGGAAGCCTGCGGTCATGGATGATCATGCACGCTCTGAGGCGGTGGATCTCGAACCGGAATCCGTTGTCCGTGGCCAGAGCCGGCCACCCCGATCAGCTGGAGTCGTGATCGCTGCCCTGGATGGACGCGAGCACGATGCGGACACACTTGCCCTGGCGAGCTTGATCAGGGCGGGGCTGAGTGCCGACCTGGTGTTGGCGCACGTGGTACCGCCAGCTCTGGTCGGACACGGAACGCGCTCGTACGAGATCGTTGCGCGGCGCGAAGGGCATGAGCTTCTCGCCCGCGCAGCCGAGATATTCACGGACGCGGTCGAGGCACGCCTGGTCGAACCCGAGCTCCCGGCGCCAGGACTCGCCCGGCTGGCCGACGAGCGCGATGCCACCGTGCTGGTGCTCGGCTCTTCTCACCGCGGCGCTGTCGGTCGCGTCCTGCTCGGCAGCGTCGTGAGCGCACTGGCCGCGAATGCTCCCTGCGCCGTCGCCGTTGCCCCGGCCGGTTACGGCGCTGATCGACGCACGGCGTCGCATGTGATCGGGGTCGCTTACGACGCCAGCGCCGCAGCCGAGAGCGCGCTCGAGTTCGCGGTCGCCCTGGCGGCCGCACGCGACGCGTCGCTGAAGCTCTGGTGTGTCGACGCGCCGATCGATCCTGACGATCCCCAGCGTACGGTCAGCGGGACGCCGTACAGCCACGAATCGGCGCGTGAGCGCCTCGCCTCAGCCGTTGCGCGCATCCCCGAAGGCGTAGCTGCCTCAGCCGAGGTGCTCGAGGGCCATCCGACCGAGACGCTCGCTCGCGAAGCCGCACGACACAACCTCGACCTGCTCGTGGTCGGATCACGAACGCTGGGACTGGTGGGTCGCGCTCTAGCCGGCAGCACCTCGCGCGATCTCCTGCGCGTGTCTCCGTGCCCGGTTGTGATCACGCCAGGTCCTACCGACGCGGGACCTAACCGACACCGGGCGCTCGCTGGCCCCACCGACCTTTCGCCGGCTGTGGGGACTGAACGCGGCGCCGTGATCGTGGGTATCGACCGCTCCGATCGTTGCCGCGACGCGGTCGCTCTCGGCGGCCTGCTCGCGCGGGCCGAGGGCCGACGGGGACTCTTGTGCTGCGTCGCTTCCGAGAACGCGTCTCAGGAAGATCTCGAGGAGGCTGAGGAGCTCGCGAGACGCGCAGCCGACTCGCTGGACGAACTGCCGGAGCTGGATGTCCGCGTCGTCACCGCCAGGTCCGCCGCTCGCGGCCTGGGTGATCTTGCCCGCCAAGAGCACGCGGGAATGATCGTGGTCGGCTCCTCGCACCGAGGAGCGCTCGGCCGGCTCGTTCCCGGCGATGTGGCCTCACGGCTGCTCGGATCCGCTCCGTGCATAGTCGCCGTAGCGCCGGTGGGGTACGCCGACACCTCTCCAATGCCGGTATCGCGGGTTGCGGTGGCCTACGACGGCACGGCTGAGTCCGATCGGGCGCTCGTCGCGGCGGCTGGCGCCGCCACGCAGCTTGGGGCGAAGCTGCTCGTCTACCACGCCATGCACGAGATATCGAAGGATGCAGCCTGGAACAAGTTCCGCGGGTACATGGAGGAGTTCGGGCGCGAGACCGTGAGTGCGGGCATGAAACAGCTGTCGCCCGGGCTCGAGGCGACCACCCGCCTGCTCGAGGGAGACCCGGCCCAGGTCATCGCCGAGTCCGCGCAGCGTGACAGCGTCGCGATCCTGTACGTCGGTTCTCGCGGCTACGGACCCCTCCGAGAAGGGCTCGTCGGGGGTGTCGCGGGGGCACTGCTAAGAACCGCGCATTGCCCGATCGTCATCGTCCCCCGCAGCACGAGCCACGACGCGGACCACTGAGGCCGGGCGCGCGCTCTGTCGTTTCCTGCGTAGCTGATTGTGCCGGCGGCATCGATCACGGGGGCGTTGGCCAGCTTCGCGACCAGCGTTGTCGGTGACCTCGGGCTAGGTGGAGTCTTCGTGCTGATGCTGCTCGACTGCGCCTGCATCCCGATTCCGTCGGAAGTGACGATGCTGTTCGCCGGATTCGGCGTATCGCGAGGTGATTTCAGCCTGCCGGCGGTCGTCGCCGTCGGCACGCTCGGGAACCTCGTCGGGTCGCAGTTGGCGTATGCGGTCGGGTTCTTCGGCCGCGCAAAGCTTCTCGAGCGACACCCGAGGTTGCTGCTGGTGCACGGTGGTGCGCTCGATCGGGCCCAGCGGTGGTTTGATCGCTACGGCTCGATCTCGGTTCTCTTCTCGAGGATGCTCCCGCTGGCCCGGAGCTACATCTCGCTGCCGGCCGGCTTCGGCCGCATGCCGTTCGGACGCTTCTCGCTGTTCACGCTCCTCGGATGCCTGCCCTGGGTCCTCGCTCTGGCCGCGTTGGGCGAGCTGGCCGGGCGCGACTGGACACACTGGAAGGATCAGCTGCGCTACGTGGACTACGCGGTAGTGGCAGCTATGGCCGCAGGTGCGGCCGTGCTCCTCGCGCGCCGGGTTCGGCGAGGCAGCCGGGATTGAACTGATCTCGACAACGCCACGGGGCGACGGGCAGGGAAATCAAGCCTGGATGCTCCGGCGCAACGAGCGTGCCGGCCCCTCCGGCTCACGCTCGAGGACTCCAGTCAGCCGTTGGGCATCCTGAGGGGCTCGGCGGACAGGCGCTGGCGGGCGTCGCGCTGCGGGCAAGGCAATCGTCGCGATCGCGGTCGAGGGCGAGCAAGTGCCCGAGCGCGTGCGGATCAGACGGATCCCAAACGTCACCAAGGACACGCTCACTGACTTCGTGCTCGACAACGTCGCCCGCGGCAGCGAAGTCCGCACCGACGGCTGGCAGGGCTACTTCGAGATCGGACGCTACCGCTTCAGCCACGTTCTCACCAACGTATGGGCCTGTGGCGACCCTGCGCATGTGGCTCTACCCCACGTGCATCTGGTGTCCTCGTTGCTTCAGCGCTGGATCCTTGGCACCCACCAAGGTGCGATCAGCCATGCGCAGCTTGACTACTACCTCGACGAGTTCACCTTTCGTTTCAACCGCCGCCGCGCACACCACCGCGGTCTGCTCTTCTACCGCCCGCTCGATGGAGCACTCGCCGCCGGCCCGCACCCATACGCAACGCTCATCGCGCGACGTCAAGCGGCCTGAGACCTTCTCCCTCCAATCCAGCCCAATCGGTGGAGCGAGCTGGATAGCAGTTGCGTGGTAAGGGGGGCCTTCGACGCCTGGATCCAGTTCGTCTCGGCCAGCACTTGGGACCGTCGCCGGAGCCAGGCGCTGCCTAGGCATGACAGGGTCAGTGTGCGCCTGGACCGGTCATCGACCGCGCTTGCGCAATCGCCCACACGCGAGCGCTGTCGGATCTCGATATCAAACCGACACTCTCGCTCGCCGGTGTCCGAACCCTCGGCGGGTGAGCTGGTCGCCTACGCGGCTCCCGCGTTGTCGGGCGTTGCCGCGAAGAACTCGTCGGCAGGAATCTGAACGGGTTTGTCTCGCTGCCTCCGACCAGCTTCTGTGGTTGGAGCGAGGTCCACCAGCACCAGGTGCAGCCGATAGGTCTCGGTCTGCAAGACCGGGGGCAAGTCGTAATACGGGCCCTCGCGGCGGAAGACAACACAGAACGCTTCGTCAACGGCGTAGTGACCGCCTCGCAACCGACCGACCGTGTCGAGCACCTGCGCCACGCTCTTAACGATGTCGCCGCGAGCGCTCGACGCGGCGTATTGCTTTGCCTCGACGTAGAAGCTCGCGAGAGGGTCGAGCAGGTCAGGCTGGAGGCCACCCGCCAACGGCTTCGTCAACGGGGAGAGCCCGGCGTCGAAGAGATAGCGGGCGAACTCGCCGGTCAGGCGGTCCTCGGGTCCGCCGGGAAGCCGGTCGTCGTCCGCGACCGCGAGCATGCGCTCACGGTCGTGCCACTCACACCGCAACTTAAACCGATTGACCAACGCCAACCGCGAGCGGGTGCTGCCGACGCGACGGCGAAGGTCCTCTCGCAGCCGTTCAACAGCGTCGCGAAGGTCGGCGACCCGCCTGTCGATGATGCCGAGGTCGGCCGCATCCAGCCTCTCCTGCCAAGCCAGCTTGAAAAGCGAGTAGCTCTCTGAGCTCACCCACCGCATCAGGTCACTCGCGGCGCTGAGAGTGTCCTCGCCCTCGTCGTCGAGAATTCGCGCCGGCGGGTTCAGCTCATCAGGCACGGCCTCCAGCTTGAGCAGCGCGAGTCCCGCAGACGTCCGGGTGCGCAGCCTCATGAGACGCAATGCATAGGCATAGCGACGCTGAACGTTCCCGAGCCGTCTTCTCCACGCGTCGAGCGGGTCCCGCGCTGGCGCGTTCTGCTCCTCTTCGGTCGGCGGTTGGCCCTCGGTCGGAACGTCCTCGGGGTTGGCCTCAGCCTCGAGGCTCTGGCGAGCAGCTGCTGCCTCGACTTCATGCAAGTACGCGGTGTCCTTGTTCCGGAGGATTCCCAGGAGCGTCTTAGCCAAGCCGCCCTCCCCGTCGGCGTTGAACGGCTCTGGCTCGGAGCCGGCCCACTCGTCGAAAGACGCGAGCGTGCCCCTGTAGCTCAAACGCGCCTGCAGCTTGATTGCCCGTGAGTCCGACTCGGACGGCGGTTCCAGGTTCGAGTCATCTGCCTCGGGCCGAATCTCGACGAGCTCGCGCCGCAACTCCACAAGCTCTGATGTGAGCTCCGCGTCGACCTCTTCCATGGCGTCGACGATGTGTACGACCTCTTCAAGAACGTCATCGAGGTGAGCGGCGAGTCGCGGCTCGGTTCGCAGCGCCCTGAGGAACGGCTCGACCTGAATGAGGAACGCCGCAGAGTCTGTCTGCCGGAGAAGGAAATCCACCTGGCGGTCGAGCAGCTCGACGAGCGCGTCCACGGCCCGCAGTATGGCCTGCGCAGCAACCAGCCCAGAAATACAGGCCGCCCTCACGTCGGCTCGTCATGTCCCCGATGACCAACGAGCGATCGCCGGATTGGCTCTCTTTCGCTTTGGGCTACAAGCAACAGCGCTCGTCCGCATTTCGCGTCTCGTCACACTGCTGCTCTGCCATGGCGAAGTGGGCGTCCGAGTCGTCTGTCGCGACACGCTCGCTGCTGGGGAATCGCAACAGCGCACCGGGCGGAGGGCCCGCTCCTGTTTTGCTCGGGTTGCGGGCATCTCGCTGCGTCAGCCAGCTGTCCTGCTTGGCGGACAACTCGGGTCTGCCGCCGGCTTCTGCTTTCACCTTGATCACGTCGGCCGGCCCGCTTGTGCTCATAGGTCAAGCTGGGGTTGCCTCGACCGCCGCCGGGGGAGGGCCTGTTGTGCTTGCCCTTGTCGGAGGGCCCGCGAAAGACCAGCCCGTCCCGGCGGTGGTGAGGGCCGCGAGCGGCGACAGGACGTAGCCCCTGGTTGAGGGCCTTGTCTATGAGCACCCGTAACGGTACCTCCGGGTCGGAGCGCTGTCGAGGTGTCCTGGCCGTTGAAGGAGGCGAGTGATGGGTAACTGTGCGGGGATCGATTGGGCCTCGGAGAAGCACGACGTGCTGATCGAGGATCCGGCTGGTGAGGAGCTGTGGGCCGCGACGTTCGCGCATGACGAGGACGGCGTGAGCGCGTTGTGCGCCGCGTTTGCGCGGTTTGAGGTCGAGGTGGTCGCGATCGAGCGCCCCGACGGGCTGCTGGTCGAGCTTCTCCTGGAGGCGGGGGTGCAGGTGCTGGGCTTGCATCCCAATCAGGTGAGGGCCGCGCGGGACCGCTTCCGCGCGTCGGGCGGGAAGTCTGACCGGTTTGATCGGTTCGTGTTGTGTGAGCTGGCGCGGACCGATCGCCACCGCTTCCGGGTGCTGGAGCCCGACTCGGATCAGACCAAGGCGCTCAGAGCACTCACGGGCGCACGCGAGGATCTCGTCGCGGCGCGGGTCGCGCTGGCCAACCAGCTCCGCGCCGAGCTCGAGCGATGCTGGCCCGGCCCGATCGGGGTGTTCTTCGCGATCGATAGCCCGATCTCGCTTGCGTTCCTCGCTCGCTACCCCAGCCCGCTCGATGCCCGGGGGCTGGGTGAGAAGTGGATGGCCGGGTTCTTGAAGGCCCACGGCTACAACAACCGCAAGACCCCAGCGCAGCTGCTCGAACGGCTGCGATCTGCTCCTACCGGTCGCGCCGGCGAGATCGAGACCCGCACCCGCCGCCAGATCGTGCTGCACCTGACCAGCACCCTGCAGGTCATGGTCGAGCAGATCCGGGGGCTCGAGTCAGAGATCGCCGAGGCGCTGCGCGCGCACCCGGACGGGGAGATCTTCCGCAGCTTCTTCCACAGCCCGGACTGCGTCATCTGCGCCGCGACCCTGCTAGGCGAGATCGGAGACTGCCGCGGGCGCTATCCCCACCGCGACGCGATCGCGGCCGACGCCGGCCACGCCCCAGTCGCTGTGGAATCCGGCAAACGCAAGCACGCGAAGTTCCGCTGGGCGTGCAACAAACGACTACGCAACGCGCTAGGCATCCTCGCGTACAGCACCACCCGATGGAACCCCTGGGCCGCCGACCGCTACCCCCAAGCCAGAGCCCGCGGGCATAACCACCGCCGCGCGCTGCGCACCCTCGGCCGCGCGTGGAGCCGGATCATCTGGCGCTGCTGGCAAACCCGCACCCCCTATGACCCCGAGCCGCACACCGGCCTGCAACAACACATCACCGTCACCATCCCCACACCGTCGGGCCCCCGGCCCGACCTCAACGCCACCCAGCGAATGGCAGGCGCCGCCGTCACCCAAAGGGCGGCCCACAGGGCCGAGCGCGCAGCGCTTGACAGCAAGCCGCCAATCGCTACTAACGCCATGGCTTGACACAGGACGTCTTCCGCGTGGACTCGCCAGACACGCCGTCTGGCGCCGGGCCGCGACCGCCTCGCTGCCCCCCGCACGCGCAAACACCAGCGAGCGATCCTCGCCGATCCCGATGAAAGCGCAAGTGGCGGAGCGCAGCGCAGCACCGCCACGCCGTCTGCGCCGGCCACCAACGGGGCGCTCGGATCTGGGCGATTGCGAGCGCGCGCAGGGACCGCGAGATCGTTAGCTCGGCCCGGCTGATCTTGGTCATCAGCAAGCGGGTCAGTGATCTCTCTGCGGATCCGCCAGACGCTTGCTCGCGAGCCGCGGGTCAGCTAACGCGTCGAGACGCCCGTCTCCTGCAATCGCCGCTGAGCGGCACTGTGGCCGGCGGACACGCCCTAGCTGCTGGTATTGCTCAGGAGCAGTCGTCCTGTTCTGGCTGCTGGTTTGCACCGAGGCTGTCGCACAAACCATCGCGTGTCTCGACTTTTTGTACGTCTGCGACAAGGTAACGATTCTGGGGTGAACCATTTCCGTCGCGGCGGGCCCGCTCTGCCCGCCTGAGCCGCTCTCACGAGGTCAGCGAAATCGGCCGTTGTCAGATTCGTACAACCGGTTTGGTTTGTGCGACAGCCTCCACCAGGAGCGACAGTATCGTCCACGGTGTTGACACTGCCGCTCCGTTGCTTGCAGCCGCCGTGAACATGGCTAACCTTGAAGCGCCGTTTGCGGGTTGACGCCGGGTAGCGGGAACGTCCTCCCGGGCCGTGAGAATCGGGATTGCTCAAGAT
This sequence comes from uncultured Actinomycetes bacterium, assembly GCA_937888775.1. The sequence goes on from CALAQT010000295.1 coordinate 11,374, forward strand.
CTCGATGTCGACCCAGGAGGACACCCAGTTGGTGAAGCCTACGGCTCGTTTGGAAACGGTAGAAGTCACGTCGGACGGTGAGGGACTCGTCTCGCATGCGGGGGTGGCGTTGCTGGTTGAGTTGTCTGATCGCGTCGGGCTGACCGGTGAGCTGGCCGGGGCGTTGGCGGGGACGCGGGAGCGTCGCTCGGCGCACGACCCGGGGCGGGTGCTCAGGGACGTGGCGGTGATGCTGGCTGACGGCGGCGACTGCGTGACCGATATCGATGCGTACTGGGGTCAGGAGCGGCTGTTCGGTGCTCGGGCGTCGGAGACCACGACCCATCGGGTGATCAAGTCGGTCGACGAGCAGCTGTTGGGTCGGATCCGGGCGGCGCGGGCAGCTGCGCGGGCGCGGGTGTGGGACGCGGGCGCTCGGCCCGGGTCGATCACGCTGGACATCGACGCGACCTTGTTGACCGCGCACTCGGAGAAGGAGCGCGCGGCGGGCAACTACAAGCACGGATACGGGTTTCACCCGCTCGGCTGTTGGCTGGATGAGACCGGTGAGGCGCTCGTCGCGATCCTCAGACCGGGGAACGCTGGGTCGAACACGGCGGAGGATCACTTCCGGGTGCTGGGGCTCGCGCTCGCGCAGCTGCCGGCCGAGGATCTGGATCGCGAGATCCTGGTCCGGCCCGACATCGGTGGGCAGACGCACGCGTTCACCTCCGACTGCCGCGAGGCCGGGATCCGGTTCTCGGTGGGCTATGAGCTCAACGACACGGTCCGCCAGGCGATCCTCGAAGTCCCGGAAACCGTGTGGGAGCAGGCGATCAACGCAGGCGGCGAGGCCCGTGACGGCGCCTGGGTCGCGGAGCTGACCGACCACGTGAACCTCCTGTCCGCCTGGCCTGAGGGGTCCCGGCTGATCGTCCGGCGCGAGCGTCCGCACCCCGGTGCGCAGTTCACGATCTTCGACGAGCACGGCTACCGGCACACGTGCTTTCTCACCGACCAGGACGAGCGCGACGTCGCCGCGCTGGAATTGCGTCACCGCGGCCGCGCCCGGGTCGAGGACAGCATCCGCGGCGGCAAGGACACCGGCATGCGCAACCTCCCTCACCACGCGTTCGAGCACAACCAGACCTGGCTCGAGCTCTCGCTGATCGCTCAGGACCTCCTCACCTGGACCAAGCTGATCTGCCTTGATGGCGAGCTCGCTATCGCCGAACCCAAGCGCCTTCGCCAGCGGCTGCTTCACGTCGCCGCCAAGCTCGTGCGTCACGGCCGACGCACCCACCTCAAGCTCGATCGCGACTGGCCATGGTCAGAAGCGCTTGCCGCCGCGTTCACACGGCTACGCGCGATCCCAAAGCTCTGCTGAGCCAGCCGGCGGCGACCGCCGCTGCGACCCTGACGATGAGCTGACACCCCGCCGGACTCGGACTGCCCGCAACCGCGCCCCTCAGCGCCGACCGACAGACCGAGCGCCCGCCGACCGACAACGCCAGCCCCGGCGAACGTATCGACCGCCACCTTCACCCTCACGCCAACCCATCAGGTTTCACCATGACGCCGATAACGGCGCTTCGAGGCTAACGGTGGGAGGTGATGGTGTGGGATCCGAAGGCTCGCCCTGCTCGCCTGAGGGTCTCGTCGTCGCGTGCGGACTTGCCGGTCATGCGCGCGATTGCAAATCACCGTGTTATTGGAGCCAGCTCTGATCGGCGAGGAAGCCCCAGACGGGGTTGTATTCGTAGTTGTGAAGGCGGTTAGAGGTGAGGTCGACCTCTCGCGGCGTTACGGTAGGCACCCAGACGGCTTGGTCGGTGAGTTGTCGATCGACTGATGCCCAGAGCGCGCGTGATCTAGCGGGATTTATGAGTTCGAGCTGTGTGGCGTCTTGCATTTCGCGGTCGAGTCGGGGGTTGCAGTAGAAGCCGTTGCCGTTGCCGCCGCCGCAGCTGAAGTACTGGGGGATGTAGGAGGACGGGTCGGGGTATGGCGCTACCCAGTCGCCGTCGGCGGACAGTTGGAAGTGGGTCCGCATCGCTTGTGTGACCGTGGCGATTGAGACCAGACGAACGCGGACGCGGTAGCCGAGGGTGCGTAGGACGCCGCCGACATACGCGGTCATCGTGGGCGGGACGTAGCCCTCATCGGGGGTTCCCCACACATCGACCCGTTCTCCGAACGTTCTCGACTGCGCGACCAGGCGTCGGGCGCGTGCGAGGTTTGGGGTGCTCCAGGCGCCGCTGGCGCGGGGGTGCAGTGTGTAGGGGCAGTAGCGACGGTAGCCGGCCAACGCGGGGGCGATCGGCTGGCAGGTCGGAGTCGCGAATCGCGACCCGCCGTATAGCTGGGCGATCTTGCCCCGGTCGATCGCGTAGTTGAGCGCCTGTCGGACCCTGAGGTCATTGAAAGGGGGCAGGTTCGTGTTGAGCGGGATGAACTCGACCCCGAACAACGGGTTTGAGTGCAGCTGGGCCGGAACCTGCAGCTCGAGCTGGCGGGACTGCGCCGCCGGGATCTGGCCAAAAAACCAGTCTGCACGTCGCTGCTGGATCGCGGTCAGGGCCGCCCGCGCGGAGCGCACGGTTCGCCACACGATCGAGTTGGGATTGCCGGTTGGCTGGGCGGCGTGCGACCACTCGTGAAAGAACGGGTTTCGGACGAAACGGATCTCAGTGGGGCTGACGGCGACGATCTTGTACGGGCCGGTGCCGGGAACGGTGCCTGAGCCGGTTTCGTTGTCCGGCGTTCCGGGCGGGACCGGCGCGGAGTAGGCGAACTCGGTCAGCTTGAACAGGAAGTCGGGGTCGGGCGCGGCGAGGTGAAAGGTCACGGTCCCGACGGCATCATCGGTGGCGATCCCCTGGGAGAGGTCGCAGCGGCGTGGGCGTCGGGCGCAGACGGCGGCGCCGACGATGCCGCTATAGAGCGAGCTGCCGGGCGATCCGACGCTGAACAGGCGCTCGATCGCGCGGCGAAAGTCGCCGGCTCGCAATGGCTGACCAGTGGAGTAGTCGATCCCGGGGCGCAGCCGGAACACGTATGTCGTAGCGCCGTCGGCTGGGGTCGGGATCGACAGCGCGAGGTCTGGAACGAGCCGGAGACCGGCGGCACCGGGGCTCTGCTGGAAGTTCACGAGCGAGTCGTACTCAAGCCCGGTGAACTGCGGATTGTTGGCGAAGCTATAGAACGCCGGATCGATCGACATGGGGGCCACCGGTCCGGACGATGCGAGCGCGAGGCCGTCGATTACGAGTGTCCCGCCGCGGTGGCTGCCACTGTTGGCCGCGACTCCCACCCACAGGCGTCCGGTGCTGGGAGTGAGCGACGTCGGGCTGCCATCGACCTCGACGTTGCCCGCTACGCGGTCGCGGCTGGGGTTGATCCGGGAGACGTCTGCCGAGTATTGATTGGCGACCCATAATGAGCCGCCGGCGGCCGCCAGCGCGGTCGGGCCGCTCCCGACCGGGATCGTCGCTGTGACCGCACGGGTCGTGGGGTCGATCCGGGAGACGGTCGCGTCAAGGCTGTTCGCGACCCACAACGAGCCGGCTGTGAACGCGAGCGCTGCCGGACCGTCACCGACGTGCACGCGCGCGAGCGTGCGACCAGAGGTCGGATCCAACTTCTCGACGGTCGCGTTGTTGTAACCCGCTACCCAGATCGCCCCACCGGCCAGCGCGATCGCGCCTGGCTGCAGATCCAGAGATACCGTTCGCCGCAGAGATCCGGTCGCGGGGTCGATCTCGAACAGCTCGCGAGCGACTGAATCGGCGACCCACAAGCGCCCGTCACCGAACGCGATCGCGACCGGGTTTGACCCTGGGAGGACGATCGTCTGAGTCACGGCTTCCGTGGTCGGATCGATCCTGGTGACGGTGGCACCGACGGTGCTGGCGACCCAGATCGCCCCGCCGCCGCTTGTGATGCTCCCGGGCTCACCGCCCACCGGGATCCGGTCCACGACGACACCCGAGCCGGGGTCGATGCGCGCCACCGCGCCCCCACCGGCATCAGCCACCCACATCGAACCCGAGCCGCCGCTTATGGCGCCGGGCACTCCGACGAGCGGGGTCGCGGTTACCAGTCTCCCCGAAGCGGTGCTGACGGCGACGATTCCGCTTGTCCCCGATAGCCGAGGCGGTCCCGGTTGAGCCGCTCCAGAGCTCAGCAGCGCGCTGGCTATGAGGACCGCTCCGAGAACCAGCGCCCCGGCCACTACGCGCGCCCGAGCGCGGCGCCGCCCAGAGACGAGAACCGTCGGGCGGTGGGTCGCGAGTGTCGGATCGTGTTGCAGGATCCGCCGCTCGAGCTCACGTAGCGCCGGCCCTGGCTCCAGGCCGAGTTCCTCAGTCAGCCGCTCGCGCGCCGCTCTGCAGGCGGCGAGCGCATCCGCGTGGCGTCCCGCCCGATACAGCGCGAGCATCAGTCCCGCAACGAGCCGCTCCCGCAGCGGATGCTCCGTGACAAGCTGTTCGAGTTCCGCCACCAGCTCAGCTCCACGACCCACGCTCAGCTCAGCGTCGGTCCGATCCTCGAGTGTCGCGAGCCGCGCGTCTTCCAGCCGGGCGATCTCCGCTTGCGCGAACGGGTCGTAGGCGAACTCTTGAAGCGGCGGCCCGCGCCAGAGTTCGAGCGCGGCGTCCAGCAGCCCGACGCCCGCCGCGGCATCGCCGGATGCGAGCGCAGCGCGGCCATCGGCGACGAGCGCCGCGAAGCAGTCGGCATCGACCCGGTCGGGCCCGACCGCCAGCAGATACCCGCGACCCTGGGTCTCCACGACCCGATCGCCGAGCGTCTTGCGCAGGCGCGAGACGTACACCCGGATCGTCTGGGCCGCAGTCGGCGGCGGACGCTCGCCCCACAGCTCGTCGACGAGTCGATCGACCGAGACCGCCTCTCGCCTATGGATCAGCAGGATGGCCAGGACGGCCCGTTGCTTCGCGCCGCCCAACGCCAACGGCTGACCATGCTCGAGTACCTCGAGCCGACCGAGAATCCGGAATTCCATGCCCGCTCCCAAGCTTGGGACGAACGCTAGCAGCGCGCGAACCGGCAGAAGCAGCCACGGCAGCAGGCGTTTATCGGATTGCTATCGGCCATCGGCACAGTTTCCGCCGGACGCGCTCGACGCAGTCGAGGGCGAACTACCTTCAGACCGCTCAGCGAGCAGAGGGGATGCGAAATGAACCCGGAGGCTGAGTCGATCGACCTGGGGCTGAGCTGGACGCGGCGAGCGATCCAGGGGCTAGCCCGTCGCCGCCGCGCCGTGAACCAGATAGGCCGGTACCCCGGAGGGCGGCTCGCCCGCGCAGCGCTGATGGTCGTCATCCTCGCCATCACCGCGGGCGCGGTGCCCGCGAGTGCGCTCACAAGGCGAGACTCGCGGGTCGTCGTCAGCGGCGCGCCGTCAACCCGGCTGGAAGGGTGGCAGCGCCGTACCGTCAATCCGCTTGTGCAAGCCCCACACTCCGCGGCGGGACCATCGACCCTCGGGCCGGTCAGTCCATTCTCGGGCTTCGGGTCCTCCCTGGTGGGCTCAGCGCCCGTCGGTACCGGCCCGTCCACGCTCGCGATCAACCCGGCAACACACACGATCTACGTCGCCAACGGATACAACGACAACGGCTGGCAGTTGCCGACGCCCGGAAACACCGTCTCCGTGATCAACGCCCATGACTGCCAGGCGCAGGACGTGTCGCGCTGCCAGGGCCCGTGGCCGACCATCACCGTGGGGAACATGCCGAGCGGGATCGCGATCGACAAGCGAACCGACACCGTCTACGTCTCCAACGTGCAGGACAACACCGTTTCGGTGTTCAACGGCGCGACCTGCAATGCCGAGACCACCGCTGGTTGCGGGCAGACGCCCGCGACTGTCCCGGTCGGACTGGACCCGCTCGGGCTGTTCGCCGACCCGGCCAACCACACCGTCTACGTCCCCAACTTCGGGGCCCCGGCAGTCGGCTCCAACCCGCCCAACAGCACGACAGTCTCGATGGTCGACAGCGCGACCTGCAACGCGACCGACCTAGACGCCTGCCCGACTACCCCTCCCCCGACGGTTGACGTCGGCAGCTCGCCGGATGCCATGACCGTGGATCTGAGGACCCATACGGCCTATGTGGGCACGCTCGCCGCGACCGAAGCGTTCGACGCGAACACCTGCAACGCGACCGTGCAATCTGGATGCGGCACGATCGCGACGCTCTCGCTCGGTGATCCCGGCGGCGGTCCGAACGGCCTCCAGGTCGACCCGGCCAATGACACCCTGTACACGGCCAACTTCGACACCACGGTGTCCGCATTCGACTTGCATCATTGCAACGCCGGCGATCTGGCCGGCTGCGCCACCGACGCGCCAGGCACGGTAAGCGTCCCGGGACCCGGTTTCGGGGACCACGCCCTCTGGCTTGCCGTCGATGCTCCCCTGCACAGCGTCTACGTCGTCTTTCAGAAGGACGATGCGCTGAAGGTGATCGACACGAACGTCTGCAGCGGGAGCGAGCCAGCCCGATGTGCGACGCTCATCCCAGCGGAGGTCCATACCGGAGGGGACCCCGAGTCGGTCATCCTCGACCCGCAGACCCAGACGCTCTACACCGCCAACTGGGTGGACAACGACGTCTCGGTGATCGACGCAACGCGCTGCAACGCGCAGGCCACCAGCGGCTGCCGGCACCCGGCGCCGGCCGTGACCCTCCCCGGACCCGGCGGAGTCGCCGTCGACCCGGCGGTACATACCACCTACGTCACGACGGCATCAAACGCCGTCGCGATGATCGACACGCGCCGCTGCAACGCCCACCATCCGGCCGGATGCGCCACCCCACCGCCGACGGCCGCCGTCGGGGCCTCGCCAGACGCGATCGCCGTTGACCGCCGCACGCACACCGTCTACGTCGCTAACCAGGGTGCCGGCTCGACCGGCACGGTCTCGGTTCTCGATGCGAGGACCTGCAACGCGAGCCGCTCGGCCGGCTGCTCGACGGTCTCCACACTGCAGGTCCCAGGTGGCCATCCACTCGACATCGCCATCAACCCCGTCACCAACACGATCTACGTCACGACGATCACCAGCAGCGGCCCGAACCAAATCTCCGTGTTCAACGGCGCGACTTGCGATGCCGCGAACACAGCCGGGTGCGGCCAGACGCCGGCGACTGTGATGTTTGGAGACTCGGGAGCGGGAGCGGGCGGGTCGGTGGCTTATCTCGCGGTCGATCACGTGACTAACACGGTATACGCGACCAACGTCGTGTTCGGCCATCCGTTCGTCGGCGACAGCGTATTCGTGATCAACGGCGCCACGTGCGACGCCGCCAACACGACCGGCTGCAGCCAAGCCCCAGCGACCGTGACGCTCGGTTACGACCCCTTGGGGATCGCGTACAACCCGTATGGGATCGCGGTCGACCAAGCCACAGACACGGTCTACACCGCCAACCTCGCTGACGGCGAAGAGCCGGGCACCGTTTCGGTGATCAACGGGGCGACCTGCAACGGCCACGACACCAACGGCTGCGCCCAGACGCCCGCCATCGCCCCGGCCGGCTTCGGCGCGAACGGCATTGCCGTCGACCGCACAACCCACGAGGTGTACGTCACCAACACCGAGGACACCAGCGTCAGCGTGATCGACGGCACCAAGTGCAACGGCACCGACACCAGTGGCTGCAGCCACACGCCGGCGAAAGATTCGGTGGGCGGCTACCCCGGGTCGATCGCCATCGACCCGGCCGTCCGAACCGCATACGTCCAAACCCTCGACGGTGTCTCGGTCATCCCCCTCACCCATTGACCCGGGACCAGATGGTTGTGCCGTAGCGCCCGGCCAAGCCGACATTCAGGCCGCGCGGGAGGCCTGCAGCATCACTACTGGAAGCTCACGTTCACGGCGGCTGCAAGCAGAAGAGCAGACGTCCTGTGTCAACCCCCGAGCGAAATAGCGGATGTCGGCTTGCCGT
>CALAQT010000296.1 GCA_937888775.1 uncultured Actinomycetes bacterium
TAGCCCGAGCCAGAGACTCCGGCTCGCGGCAATCGGGACTGCTCGTTTGCACCAGATGCAGGCGTCTGGACCGAGCGACGCGCGTGACTGCATTGCCCACGGAGCGGCAGCCAGCTGGACGCGGCCGCGGACTGCTGGTCATCGTCCGTCTCAGCAGTCTCGGTCTGGACCATCGACGCGCCTGGTTCGATCGCGGAGCGAAAGTACGGCGCGGTTCGTGATGGGCTCCGGCGACTACCGCTTGCCCAGGCAATGGGAGCGTCTCGTGGTCGCTGACGCCGGCGACGGCCGCCGCCCACGCAGACTGTCGCTCCCGTGACGAGCGCGAGGCGCTGAACGAGTGTCAAGAGTGGTGGACCTCCTCACGACTGAGAGCCACGGCCAACTCTTCTGCGTTCGTGCGGCGAAGCAGGAGTCGGGTGAGAGCGCCGGGGATACCGCTGGTCGTGCTTTCCGGCACAGATGGCCGGAGCGGGCGACCACTGGTTCTTCCAGCCCACGCGGTAGCGTGTCGAGGATGGTCGAGCGTGCTGCTTATTGTCTCCGAACAGCCGGTGTCTCGGCGTGAGTTCCGGGTTGCGGCGGAGGCTGGAGCGGGGAGACGGTGGGTCGTGTTCTCCCGCTCTACATTTCGTGCAGGCTTGACAAGGACGCAGTCGTATCTGGGAGATGAACTCGGCGACTGCCGCGTATCAGCAGCCGAGTGTCTGCCCGTCGTCCGCCGAGACTGCTGTGCACGTCATGTGTCCCGGGCGAGCCGGCAGCCGCTGTAGCGCCGAGCGTGGAGGAAGCGGTCCGGCGCTGCTGTGGTCGTTGGCTCAGGGGCAGACCTTCGTGTAGGCACGTCCGGTGAGGAATCGGGCCCATTCCTCGCGGGTCAGGTTGCGTCCCGCGACGGCGCAGGCGTGTTGCTCCCAGGCGGCAAGCGATGTCGGCCAGGTGAAGCCGTTGCCGTGGTCGTTGATGACTAGCAGGCTTCTGCCGTCGGGTTCGAACGCGGCGGTGGACGTAGCGCCTTGTTCGGTGTTGGGCGGCGTGCCTTCTTGCTGGAGTGTGGAGGTGGACCACAGCTTGACCGTCCCGTCCTGGCCGCCGGTCGTCGCGAACCGCTGCCCGGACGGGTCGAACGCGATGCTCGTGACCGGGGTTGAGGCGACGACCAGAGGATGCGCGATCGGATTGCCGGTGGTGGGGTTCCAGAGTTGCACGATCCCGCGCGAGGTGCCGGTCGCCAGCGTTCCATCGGACGCGAACGCCAGCGAGATGCTGGGGTCGGCACCGAGTGCGCGAAGCGCTTGTCGGGTGTGACCTGTTGAGGCGTCGAGGACGAGATCGCTGCCATCCAACAGGCTCACCGCCAGCAGCTTCCCGTTGCGGGAGAAGGCGAGGACGTCGGAGGCGGAGTTTTGGGCACTGAAGGTTCCAAGATCGCGCGGCGGTGCGACCAGCTTCCCGGTGCTCGCTCGCCAGATCGCCAGAAGCGCCAGACGGTTGTCGAAGGCGTTGGACTCTCCCGGGCCCGTCTGCGCTTCATTGTTGTCGCTGGCAGCGAGGAGTCTGCCGCCGGGGGAGAAAGCGACGGCTTGGATCGCTTCCGGCAGCCCGACTAGCCGCTGCAGGCCGACAAAGGAGCGCATCAGCCGCGGCGTACCGGCCACGCTCCAAAGCTGCACCAGGCCGGAGTAGCCGGCGACGGCGAGCTCGGCCCGGGTTGGCGACCATGCCAACGCGGTGATCACAGCACCTTTGGGTCTTACCGTGAACGAGGCCTCTCGTTGCAGCGTTCTTGCCGAGAACAGTCCGACGGTGGACGCGCCGAGGCGGACGGCGAACCTCGAGCCATCCGGCGAGAGTGCGAGTGGTGGTGCCGGCGGCGAGATTGGACCGCAGCATCGCAGCCCAGCGCCTAGCTGGAAGCGGTGTCCGAATCCACGGTCGCCGCCCAGGTCCCACTCGAGCAGGACACCGTCGAGCGAGGACGTGTAGAGGGTCTTTCCGTCCGCGCTGAGCGCGACGCCCCGCACTTGGGCAGCGGGACCGTTCAAGACCTCCAGGGGCGTGGCGGCCTTTGGGTCCCAGACGATCACCTTGCCGTCGTTCCCGGTAGTAACAACGGTCCGACCATCCGCCGAGTAGACGACATTGCTCACCAAGGCGCTGTGTCCGGCGACCCCCGGGCGCGCCCGTCCGGTCGACAGGTCGATGAATGAAACCCGGCCGGCTTGCGAGCCGATCACGACCGTGCGGCCGTCTGGGCTGATCCCCGCGGCCGTCGGCGCGCTTCCGGTCGGCGCAATTGCCACCGAGCGCAAGCGGCGCCACGACCGGGTGTCGAATACGCCGATGCCTCGTGCCCGGACGAGGGTCAGGCGAGCACCCGCGTCGATCAGCCTCCCCGCGAGCAGGCCCCCATAGCCGATCCGGGTCGTCGACAGCCGCTGGCCGCTCGGCAGCGACCAGCGGTCGAGGTACGCGGCTCCGGGGTTTCCGGCAGGGTCGAGGATCGAGTATGCGCAGTAGACTGTGCGCCCGTCCGGTGCGATCAGGATGCTGGCATTTGGGATGTCCAGCTGCTGCTGCGCCAGCAGGAACGGATCGAACCCGAGCCTGTGGAGCAGCGCGAGCGTGTGCGCGTCGCGCACCGCAATGAACGGCTGATCGCCTTGCACGGGATATACGAGCAGCGATCCATCGAGTGAGTACACGGGGGGTAAGCCTCCGCTGAAATCGGTCAGCGGTGGCCGCTGCGTCGCGTGTGCGCGCGGGTCGTAGAAGCGCACGTTGCCGGTGTTGTCGCCGACCGCGAGCGTGCGACCGTCCGGGCTCAGCGCCAGTCGCTGCGGTGGCGCGTTGATCGGAAGCGCGAACGTCCTGACCACGGCCGGGCTTCGGAGCAGTGTCGCGAGCAGCGTCCCCTCGGTCTGCGGCGAGCGATCGAGATTCACTGCCTCGCGCGCCAGCAGCATGGCCAGATCGAGCCGCGGCTCGTTGACCGCCTCCGCGCCGAGCTGCCGTCCGAGCGCCGCGCGGGCTTGGTTGCTAGCGCTTTGCTGCTTTATCAGCGCGACTATTCCGGCGACGACAGCAACAATGAGCAGCAGGCCAACCCCCAGCAGCAGGCTGCGCAGCCGGCGGTTCTGAGAGCGCTGCCGCCGCGCCGCGCGCTCTGCCTCGAGCAGGCTTGACTGGATGAACTCGCGCTCCAGCGCGTTTAGCTCGTCGTCATGCTGCGCGGTCCAGTCCAGCGCGCCGGCGAGCCTCGCGCCGCGGTACAGCTCGCCTGGGTCGCGACCACCTGCGTCCCACTCACGTGCGCTGCTCATGAGGTGAGCGTGCAGGCGCCGCCCGACCCGGTCTTCCTCGAGCCACGCGCGGTAGCGCGGCCACTCGCGCAGCAGCGCCTCATGCGAGATCTCTACTTCTTCGTCGCTGACGGTCAACAGGCGAGCGTCGGTCAGTGCCGCGAGCACGCGCTCGGCGCCGTCGATTCGCTCGAGCTCGGCGAGCGGCACGCGGCGGCGGACAAGCGCCCCCTCCTCGCCGCTCGCAAGCCGCAACATCACCCCGCGCGCCACTCGCCGTTCCGCCTCGCCCAGCTGCGTGTAGGCGGCCTCCGCCAGCCTTGCGACCGCCCCGCGCACGCCACCGCTAGTCCGGTAGCGCTCATAACGCAGCGAGCGCCCATCACGGGCCCGCCACAGCTCAAGTAGCGTCGTCGAGAGCAACGGCAGTCCTCCAGGCTCGCCGGCCACGTCGGAAACGAGCGCGTCAACCAGAGTCCGCTCGAGTTCAAGCCTGGCGCGAGCGGCCGGCTGCTCGATCGCCCGCGCAAGCTCGTCCCGATCCATTGGCCCGACCAGCACGTGACTACCGCTCAGTAGCTTCGCGAACCGAGGGTACGGGGCGAGGCGGCCGTAGAAATCCGCCCGCAGCGACACGACCACGAGCGCTCGCCGTTGGGGATCGCACGCTGCCGCCACGAGCTGGTCGAGGAACGCCGAGCGCTCCTCCTCGGGCTCGCACAGGGTAAACAGCTCCTCCAGTTGGTCGACCGCGATCACGATCCGCTCACCAAGCGAAAGCTGCCCGAACACCTGACCAAGCCGATCGCCGTCAAGAGCGCGTTGGAGCTCGGCACCGGGATGCTCGCCCGGTCGCAGCAGGACTTGGCGCCACCCGGCGCTGCCCGGCAACACACCCGCGCTGAGCGCCGGCAGCACACCGGCGCGCAGAAGCGAGGACTTGCCGATTCCCGAGGGGCCGAGGATCCCGACCAGCGTCGACTCCACCAGCCGCGCGAGCAGGTCCGAAACGAGGCGCTCACGGCCGCAGAAGTACTCCGCGTCGGCGCGATCGAAGAACGCAAGCCCCTTAAACGGGCACACCCCCAGCAAGTCCGCACGGGTCGCCAGTGTCGCAAGAGGGAGGCCGTCCAGGGAGGCGTCATGTTCCAGGATCGAGCGCTCGAGCTCCTGCAGCAACCGGCCCGGCTCAAGCCCCAACTCCTCACGCAACAACTCGCTCGTCTGCCGATAGACGGCAAGCGCATCGGCCTGCCGCCCAGCGCGATAGAGCGCGAGCATCAACTGCCCACGCAACCGCTCCTGCAGGGGGTTTGAGGCGACCAGCGACTCGAGCTCCGGGATCAGCTCGCCATCGCCGCCAAGCGCCAGATCCGCCTCGATCCGATCCTCCAGCGCCGCCAGCCGCGCTTCCTGCAGCCGCGCGATCGCACTCTGCGCGAACGGCTCATAAGCGAAGTCAGCAAGCGGCTCCCCCCGCCACAACCCCAGCGCCGAGCACAACCGCTCCCTCGCGCGCACCGCATCGCCCTCGCCAAGCGCACGCCGCCCCTCGGCCCTAAGCGACTCGAACTGACCGACGTCAACCTGCTCGGGCTCGACCGCGAGCCGATACCCCCGCCCCCGCGTCACGATCATCCCACTACCAAGCGCCTTACGCAGATGCGAGACATACACCTGCACGGTCTTGGCGGCGGTCGCCGGGGCTTGCTCGCCCCACAGCTGATCGATCAAGCGGTCCATCGAAACCGCCTCTCCGCGGTGAAGCACGAGCACAGCCAGCAACGCTCGCTGCTGCACGGCCCCCAGGACGCACGACTCGCGGTCCTGCACGACCTCCAACGGCCCAAGTATCCGGAATTCCACGACCGGTCCCTCGTAGCGCCCGGGATCGCGACTCTACCACCGGACCGCCGGGCGACCAGCACCAAGCGTTGCTAGCCGCCAAACGATCGTGATCGCGCGAATCCCCTGTTTCACGGGTCAGCACGCAGGACGGCACTCGCTCGCGTACGCGTCCATCTCCGCGCTGCTGTAGCGGGCAGTCGCAGGAAGGTGGTAGAAGAACTCTTGTCCCTCCTGTTCCTCGGCCCGCCTGATTGCCGCCAGATCCGAGCATGGTGCCGGTGGCAGGATCGGCGGCACGGCATCTGGATAGCCCTGCTCGCTGGTCGTCGTGCACGCCGGCCGGGCGCGGGCCTGCGCGCCGACAGGCTGAGTACCGACCTGAGTCGCGGCGGCGACCGCCGTGGCCGCCAGCGAAAGCGCGACCATCTTCTTGATTGGACGGTTGGTGGTCATCTGCGCCTCCTGTGGCTCGCCGAACCCCGTGTGGGCTCGGATTCGCTGCGAACCGTGCAACTCGCCGGCGAATGGCTGGTTAGCGGCAGTAAGCGACCGGTAAACCCAGGCCTCGCATCCCTTCAGGCATCAACAGAGACGCTGCGCGTTCCACCACGATGCGGCGCTGTCAAGTACGCAGCGGCGCCACGCGCGCCAGCCTGCGGCGCACTGCTCCCTCCGCCAGAGAATGCGGCAATCCCAGCGCTCAGTGCCGTGCTGAGGAGGTCCACCGGCCGTCGTTCGTGGGGCTCGCGCTCGTCACGGGAGCGACAGTCTGCGTGCGCGCGGCGGCCGTCGCCGGCGTCAGCGACCACGAGACGCTCCCGTTGCCTGGGCAAGCGGTAGTCGCCGGAGCCCATCACGAACCGCGCCGTACTTTCGCTCCGCGATCGAACCAGGCGCGTCGATGGTCCAGACCGAGACTGCTGAGACGGACGATGACCAGCAGTCCGCGGCCGCGTCCAGCTGGCTGCCGCTCCGTGGGCAATGCAGTCACGCGCGTCGCTCGGTCCAGACGCCTGCATCTGGTGCAAACGAGCAGTCCCGATTGCCGCGAGCCGGAGTCTCTGGCTCGGGCTAGGAGGGAAGCCGAGCATCCGCGAGGCTGGCCGGTCTCCCGGGCGTCGGCGCTAGCTCAAAGCTGCGCGCTCGGCTAACGGCTCAGCCTTGAAAGCAGAAGTGCAGCACGTCCGGGTCGGCGGCCGAGCAAGACTTGCGCAACCGCGTGAAGGGAGCCGCCAGCGCCGTTGCCGTCGAGACAGCCGCTTTGCCGCTGAGGGAGCCATGTCACCGGTAGGGCGAGGTGGCCGCTCTCGGCGCGATGCGGCAGCCATGTCTTGGCTGGCGAGTTTGAGCAGTACCGGCCGCGCTCGAGCCAACAGCGTCACTGCTGGTCTCACGCAGACTGAGCCATCTGGCCGGACCGATTCTGGCCGCTTCGGACTTCTGCTCTGGATCTCCGGCCGGCCGGAGCGGCAGCCAACGGCCGGGTTCCCGGGCGGCGACAATTCAGAAGTCTTGTCGGTACGCGTGCAACTCCTGGTGCTCGATGCGGATGCGCTCAGCGATCGCGCGGCTAGCCCGAAGTTTTTGGTCTTGGGCGGTGAATCACGTTGATCGGCGGGGGTTTTGGTGCTGTGAGGGTGGCTGGTTCTGTCTACGTTTTGAGTTTCGTTCCGAGGAGCTGTAGGGCGGTGGTTTGGAGGTCGGTGGGGGTGGTGAGGCGGGTGAAGGTGTGCTCGGCGGGGCCGATGCGCAGAGTGTTGCGGCACAGGGTGCCGAGGTCGTCGAGCAGGTCGGGGAGGGTGTGGGCGGGGTAGCCGTGCTCGGTGCGGGCGCTGCCGGCTTTGGCGTTCGCGTGCGGTGAGCGTTGGGCTGGGGAGACGGGGTCGGTGGGGGCGCGTGGGGTCTCGTCGTCGAACAGCAGCGGCGTGAGCCGCGCTCGCAACTCGAACGAGACGTAGTAGGCGAGCATGCACAGGAACGCGTGCGCGCGGACGCGGTCTTCGAGGTGGTGGCGGATCGGTCGGATCTCGAGCGTGTCCTTGATCGTTCTGAACGCGCGCTCGGCCATCTTCAGCTGCTTGTAGGCGCGCACGACCGCGGGGCTGGTGAGCGTCGGGTGGTGGCAGGTGGTGCGGATCACGTAGAACCCGTCGAGCGCGGCTTCGGCGGTGATCTGCTCGGTCTTGCGTTGATAGGAGAACGAGCCGTCGGCGATCTGGAGCTCGAAGTGCTTGGCCATCTTGTACTTGTTTGAGACCTTGCCGGCCCGCTCGCCGATCTTGCCCGCGGTGGCGTTGCGGAGCGTCCCGCGCGGACCTGAGACCATCGTCCTGACCTTGTCGAGCTCGGTCTCGGTGGCGCTGAGCATGCTCTCGCGCTTGCGGGCTCGCTGTGCGGCGACGGCCGGGTTGCGGCACACCACCAGGCGCTCTGAGGGGTACAGCTCGGAGGTGATCTCGGCCAGGTTCTGCTCGTCGAACAGCGACAGCTGTAGCTCGCCTGACTCGACCAGCGCGCGGACCTGTACGGCTTTCAGCGCGGTGATGAACTCGATCCCCTGCTGGGTCAGCGTGTTGGCGTGCGCCTGGGTGAGCATCCCGCGGTCCCCGACGACCACGACGTGCTCGATCCCGAACCGCTCGGTGACCGCGTGCACCGCGTCGGGCAAGGTTTGTTGATCGGTGATGTTGCCCTCGTGCACGCCGATCGCGACCGGCCGACCCTCGGGCGAGCACGTCAGCCCGTAGGTGATCTGCAGCTTGCCCTTGACCTTGTCGCGCGAGTAGCCGAGTTTCACGAGCGGGCAGCAGCGCCCCTCCACGTAGCTCGAGGACAGGTCGTAGAGCACGAACCCCTCGCCCGCCAGGTGCCGGCGCGCGAGCGTCTTCTCGATCCGTTCCTGCCGCTCGAGCAGCCAGTCCATCGCGGAGAGGAGCTCGGCCTCGGTGACCTCGCCCAGCTCCAGCTCGTCGGCCAGCGTCGTCTTCGAGTACCGGCGGGTGTGAGCGAGCTTGGACCCCGGCTTGAGTACCTGTTGGACGATCATCGCCACGCACAACTCGCGCTCACGGCAACGCTCGCGTGAGAGCAACCGGTCAAGGTCCAGCTCGCGCAGCACGCCCAGTACCGCTGCGACGTGCCCGTGCGGCAGCGAACGCACGATCTCGAAGTCGTGATCGAGATCGACGAGCCGGCGGCCGGCGAGCATCGCCCGCAGCCCGTCGATCATCCACTCCTCCAGATGTGAGAGGTTCCCGACCGTCTCGTTGCGAACCTTGCCGTTCTCGCGGTACGAGCGCCGCAGCAGCGTGGTCTTGTACTCAGTCCCCTTGTAGTGGCGACGCGTGACCGCTACGTGAACCTTCCCACCACGCTTTGCCATAACGGAATTATCCCACATCGACCGGCACCTGTCAACATATTTAGTGTCTACACCAACCAGCCAAAAGAAACCCGATCCCCGCAAACACTGGGAATCGGGCCTCAACCCCTCAAAAACTTCCGGCTAGCCTCGGTCTCGAGCGCGCGCAGCTCGGCCTCGAGCGCCGCCAGGCCCTCGGCCGAGATGTGGTGGGGCGGACTCGCCGGCCATGGCTCAGCGGTTGTGGTTGACGACCTCGACGTTGTGGCCATCCGGGTCGAGCACGAAGGCGCCGTAGTAGCCCGGGTGGTACACGGCGCGCTCGCCGGGGGCGCCGTGGTCCTCGTAGCCCGCGGCGAGCGCGGCGGCGTGGAAGGCCCGCACCGTCGCGTCCGCGTCCGCGGGGAAGGCGAGGTGGACGTGCTCCGTGAGCGGGCGCTCGTCGCGCACGAGCGAGAAGGAGAAATCGGGGCCGCAGAGCTGCACGCGATCCGGCGCGTCGTGCGCCAGGCGGAGCCCGGCGTACGGCGCGACCGTCGTGTAGAAGCGCCGCGACGCCTGCAGGTCGCGGACGCGGAGCCACAGGTGGTCGATGCGGCCGTCAGGCACGGGGCGCTCGCGGTCGCCGTGGACCGCCTCGACGCTGTTGCCGTCCGGGTCGAGCAGGAAGCCGCCGTAGTAGTCGGGCCCGTAGACCGTGCGCGACCCGGGCGCGCCGTCGTCCGGGCGACCGGCGTCAATCCCCGCCTGCCAGAAGGCGTCGACGGCCGCGCGGTCCGGCGCGCGGAAGCCGACGTGCAGGCCGCGGGTCACAGGGTGCTCGCGGTCCATCGGGCCGATGGCCCAGTCCTCCCACTCGACCAGCCCGGCGTCCGCGTGGCTCGGCTCGACGCCGAGCACAGAGAGCACGGTGCGGTAGAAGCGCTCGGACGCGGCGAGGTCGGACACAGCGATCCCCACGTGGTCGAACATCGCCCCGAGGCTACCGTTGCGGGCATGCTCGAGCTGCCGAGTGGGGCGACCGCCGGGGCTGCGGCGAACCGGATGGGACAATGACGGCGGTGAACCGCGCGAGCGCAAGGGTAGATGGCAAATCGTTGTGGCCGCGGCTCGCAGCGCTGTCGCTCGTCATCGAGGCGTGCGGACGACCCGACGGGCGGCCTACCCAACAGCCCGCTGCCGCCACGCCCTGAGGCCACCGGCTTTCGCTGGGCGGCGTAGACGCGCACCACCACGCACTGGAGCGCGTGGGCTCACGCATGGTGGGGGCAACTGACATTCAAGCGGCGGGCACCAGGAGACTGCTGCTCCCACGAAGACGGGGAAGTCTCACGCCACCTTCCGACGGGCGATCGGGCTGCTCCATCCCGCCGGATCCAGCAGCGCAGACAGGGCCCCGCTTTCGTTCAATGACGAGCATTTCTGCCGGCGGGAGCAGCGCCCTGCTTTGCGCGGAAAGGAGGGAAGCTCACTTCCCTCGGTATGGAGCCGCGCCCGTCGCGGCAGCAGTTGCGCCCCGCCCGCGAGAAACGGACCTGAGGCTTGTGCATTCATCTCGGTGGCGTCGCGCGGCTCCCTGCTGCTTCCGCGTGCGAGCACCAGTCCGCCAGACGCCGCTGCTAGCCAAAAGCGAGCTAGCGGACACTGGCGATCGATCAAAGCAGTAGTCGCCACTGCAGCGGCGATCGGTTTCTGCGCGGGACGAACTCTGATAGCGAGGCGGCGGCAGCCGCGCACGCCTGCTCGGGTGTGGCGAAACGGCAGAGCTGGAGGATCTCGGCGGCCAGCACTCGAGGCTGGCTGAAGTTCCACCCCCCGTCGCGGGCGCGGTCGGGCCGCTCGACGAGCAGCCCCCCTTGTTCGTCGGGCTTGGCCGCCACGGCCACGAGCCGCCACTACCCTGACGCGCTGCCCTCCGCGGTCGCCGGCGTACCGGGGCGCCTGCGCATCCTCACTCGCCGCGCGCCTACTGGGGCACCCACTGCCTTGGTGCCGGCGGCCCGATGCACACCGTCTCGGCCCGCCTCGCGCACGTCGACCTGCGGACCATCTCTCGCTACGCCGTCCCGCGCCCCGAGCGGGTCGACGAGATCGCCGATGTGCTTGACCGCCGCTACCAGCTCGCGCAGCGCGAGACGGGGTGAAGTAGCGCCGGCCAGGTATGGGCATATGCGAACCTGCGAGATGCCGAGGCGGGCTATCGGCAGGCGTCGCCAACACAGACGGTCACGTGCTCAGCACGCGTCTTCAGTCATCGATCGCGGCAGCCTTCGCCGATCCCAGGGATGGGAGCCCAGCTACTTGCGGCTCTGCTCGATGCTGGCTCGCCGTCGCGCGAGCGCGTAGCGTGGCGCCGACACGAGCTCGGGCGCACCGCGGACAGCCCGACCCGGCCGCGCGTCCCCGCACGCGGGTGCGCCACTCGTGCCCGCAGTCAGGACATTGCCACCATACGTCCCGGCGCGTGTTAACCCCGAGGCTGTAGGGATCCAATTCCCCGTTGCGGGTCGGGTGCAGCTGCGCGACGAGGTCCGGATGGATCGCGGCGAGCGAGCGTTCAGGGGGAACCCGGCGGCGGGCGGCCGCGACGCGCTGTTGGGCGCAGCGCGGACAGCCATGCCCGGCCGCGCGCTTTTTGACGGTCGAGGTCCATTCGTGCCCGCACTCCGAGCAGCGCCACCGGGCGCCGATCCCTGATCCTGGCCCAAGCGTGCTGGGATCGAGGTCGCGCAGCTCCGCGGCGAGCTCGGGGCGCACAGCGGCGAGTGATCGCCCAGGAGCGAACGTCCCTCGCCGTGCGGCCGCTCGCCGTGCGGCCGCGCAGCGGGGGCAGCCGTAGCCGCCGCCGACGCGGCTTTGCGAGCTGGTCTGCCACTCGTGCTCGCACTCTGGACAGCGCCACCACAGTTTCTGAAGCGATGACGGTCCAAGTGTGTAGGGGTCAAGGTCGCCGTTGCGGGTCGGGTGCAGCTCCCGGACGAGGTCGGGCCGCAGGGCGGCCAAGGAGCGGTCCGGCGAGATCCGTCGCAGGGCCATCACACGCCGCTGCTCTGCGGATACCGGCGGAGCCGGCGGTGCTGGGAGCTCTCCCGCTGCTACTCGTCGGCGAGTATTAGCGGCGAGTACCTGGCTGACACCAGCCGCGACCGTCGGCGTCCTGGTGCCCAGCTGGAACGCCACGCGGTACTGCGCGAGTGTCCAGCCGTGCGTGCGCCGCAGGTGAGATCCGCCGAACGCCCGGAACCATCCACCGCAAAGGTGGCACTACACCTTGTCCTCGGCCTCGTCGTAGGCGACCCGGCCGAGCTGGCCGAAGTACTCGGTGCCATCCGCCAAGCGCTGGGCGGTCGCGGGGCCGTCCGCCATATCCAGGTTGATTCTGAAGGATTTCTCTCTGGGACGACACATTGGCCGTCAGCCGCGGGGCGAACGTCGTACGCGCCGTCAGTGCCGGGCCCGACTCGAGCGGCGGTTTCTCGGGAGAGAGAGACGCTACACGGCGTACGAGCTCCAGGGAGCCGCAGTGACAGCTCGCGACGATTAGCCCGTCTGACGAAGCTTCGGCTCGGCCGCTGGCCGCGCGCCCGCGTTGCCACGCAGGGGGGTCGTCCGCGGACTCAGGGCCGCGCGACTCCTTTTGCCAGCGGAGCAGCAGCGAGCGGGGTAACCCCTAGCGGGCTTCCCAGTTTCGTCCAGGAGCAGCGACCGGAAGGCGAGCACGATTGGCTCTCCGATAGATCCCGGGTTTGCGCGCGCCTATTGGACTCACCGCACGCGGACTGATCCGCCGGGTACGACGTCGACGGCTTGCCAGCCGTCGCGGACGTGGCTGAGGAGCATGGTGAAGTAGCCCCACTTGCGCCTGGCGCCGACCTGCTGGGCCTCGACGGCGACGGTTGGCCCGTCCTGGAGCACGTGGCGGATGCGGAAGGATGTGCTCCTGACCGAGGTGTAGTACCAGGTGCAGCTGTGGCCGGTGTCGCCCTTGAACGCGCGTGCGAGCGCCGGCGCGTACAGGTGGTCGCAGACCACCGCGGGGCTCTGAAGCGTGGCTGCAGTCCACTGGTCGACCCATTGCTTAGGGGTCGAGGGCAGGCGCACCACGGCGGGTGCTGCCGTCGAGTGCTGTTCGCCGGCGATGACCGCCACGGCGACGATGGTGGCGAGAGCGATCAGGGCGCCCGGTTTTCGCTGTCTGGCCCGTGGCAAATCGAGGTCGCGCTGCTCGCTGAGGAGTTCGTCGGGCTGACGGCTGACCAGGTCCTCTTCCTCGAGTGCGGTCGGGCCCGGTGGGGCAGCCGCCGGCGTGGATGGACGCCAGCGGCTGTGGGCCCGGAGGTCGCCGCGGTGGCGGGCGATCATCGCTTCCTCGCTCGCTTCTTGCTCTTCGTCTCGTGGCGGCTGCCCCCGTGGCGCTTGGACTTGTGGTGCCTGGCGGAAACGGGGGTGCGCTCGCCCAGCGTGACGATCACACGCTTCGAAGTTCCGGGCGCATACGGGAACGCCGCCTCCGAAAGCGTGCTAACTGAGAACCACGGGTGGATCACGCCCTGGCCGCGGTCAAATTTCCACACAATCAAGAACCGCCCGTTGGGCAGGATGTCGGGCAGGCCCTCGATGTGGCCGATCCGTCCGATGCCGACGTCGAGGCGCAACAGATTCGAGTTGGTCGGCACGTAGCCGCCGAGGACCCGCCCGATTACGTGGATCTCCGAACCCCAAGGGACGATGCGCGGCCGGATCGCGATGCGGACCACCGCCGGCACCACGACTCGCACCTGCCCCGAGGACGAGGACTCAGTCGTCGCCGATCCGTCGAACACGGCCTCGACGACGCGTGAGGGGCCCGGGGGCAGTTGCGCCGTCCAGATGCCGGTGGCCGTCGTGCTCACCGTGGCCGCCTCGGTGAACGCGTTGCTTCCGTTGTTCGGGGCGGTCAAGACGTGCACGATCTGTCCGTCGAGGGCCGTCCCGGTCGACGTACCGAGCCAGCCATTGACGGTCGTTCCGTGGCCAAAGCGGACCACTCGCGCCGTCTTGGTGACGAGATGTGGGGGAACGACGACGCGCACGTACTTGACCCGCTTGAGCTCGACGAAATGGCCATGGCGCCGAGCGCGTACGAACACCACCGTGCGCCGAAGCACGGTTCGCGGATGACAGCGCTGCACGCGCTCAACCTTGCTGCGCGCGCGGGTCTTGACCTTGACGCGCTTCCCATGGCGCCGAACGGTGATCCAATGGCCTGGAACCGTCACACGGACTCGAACGCGGTGACAGCGCAGGCCAACAAGCTTGTCGAACGCGATTCCCACCTCGGTGGGTTGACCAATCTTGAGCGACCAGCTCGCCGTGGTCGAGCGGCCGTGGGCTCCTGACGAGTCGACCGCGTTGTCCTCGGCGAAGCAAGCGACCACGTGCGGGCCGATGCCGCTCACCGGCACCTTGGCGCTCGCCCCGGCGAAGGCCTGGGCGGGACCACCGTCGACGGCGCAGACGATGTCGGCTATCCCAGACGGACTGCCCCCGGCGGTAGCGGTAACGTACTGGGTCCCGGCAGTCGACGGCGCGTCGACCGGACCGGCGAGCGAAACCGTCGGCGCGCTGTTGTCGATGTAAACGGTCTTGCTGAGACTGGCCGGAACGCCTGCCGCGTCGGCCGTACTCAGCGTGAGCGCTACGGCTCCCTGGCCGTAGCGGCTGGTGTCAACCGACTGACTGATCGGCGGCGCCGCGCACTGATGCCAGCTCGAAACATCCTGCGCTGACGTGGTCGTGTCGATGAGCTGCCCATCGAGGGTCGCGGACAGCGAGCACAGCCCAGACGGCGAGTCCCCGGACGCGACGAATGGCCATGCGCCCCTGATCCACCTTGTCGTCTGCCAGAGGCCGGTCGGCGCGCTGAAGCTCGGGGCGCTTGTCTCGCGAACGTAGAGCGAGAAAGCGTTCACTCCGAACCCCGCCATCGCTTTACAGATGCTCTTTCCGCATATCAGCTGCATCCCGAAATAGTTCGAAGGTGAGGCAAATACCATCCCGACATTGCGAGGAGTGAAGTCATTGACCTGCGTTCCACCCCCCGCCCAGTAGAAGCCGCCGCCGTGGTCAAGGCCGTCGTTGACCCCCGAGGCTGCGATCCCGCTCGCCGTGGCGCCGACGAGCTCGAGGCCGCTAGGGGCGTCCGCTTGCCAACGACCGGCCTGACCCGCCGTCGCTCCGCCGATAGTGCTGAGCGTGATGCCATCTCCGTTGTAGGACGGCGTCGGGCACGCGGCGCTCGCGACGATGGCAGGGGCGGAGCTCGCAGTGAAGACGTTATTAGCGTAGGTGCCGCATACCTGCACCGTCTCGTCGGCGTACGACGAGTCGCAGCAGACCAGGAGCGCCAGCGCCGCTCCCGAGGCAAGCCCGAGTCGGAAGGCCCGTCGGTTGGTGAGCGCCCGGAGCATCCGCGCTTCTGCTCAGGGGCAGATGACGGCGACGTCAACGTTCTCGCGAACGTTGGAGCCGTTGTTGTCGTAGGTCTGCACGCTCAAGTATGTGGAGCGGCCTCGACCGGCTGGCCCAAACGTATCGGCCGTCACCGGCCCAAGAAGCGACGGAATATTGGCCGGGCTTGCGATCGCTATACAGCTCGAAGGGATGGACCGGTGCCAGGACACCTGGAAAACGCCCCGGCTCGGATCTGTCGGAAGAACGGTGGCGCGCGGGCTTGAAGAGATCACCTCGCCGTCGGCGCGGATCTGCGCCCAGTCCGCGATGTGCCCGGCGATCGACGCGGGATTTAGGTTTGCCGCGGTCACGGCATGCCTCGCGAGCTTGCTGCTCGTGACCGCTCCGTTGCGAAGCTGCCGCGTGCCGACGCTGCCGGCAGGGATGGCCATTGCTGCATATGAGCTGCTGCCCAGCGCGATGAACAACGCGATGTAGCCAACTGCGTTGCTCCTGATGTGATGCAGTAGACGGTGTGGCATCGGTTCCTTTCGGGCTGGCTAGCAGCCTTTGACGCAGGAGCCGATCCCGCCGAGCGGGTCCGAACCGGTGGGGCCCGCAGGCCGGCTGCTGCTCTTGGCTGAGGGTTGCGAAGTCGCTGATGTCTGGCTGGCCGTGCTGCCGGTTGCTGGCGCCGGCGCGTAAGTCTGCGTCTCGGGGACTGTCGTGGGAGGAGGCGCGGAGGCCGTGACCGCGGCGCTCTGAACGACGGCTGCGCGGTGCCGCGATCGGGCGCGCCTCGCGCGTGGGCGGATAGGCCGGCGCTTCGCCTCGTGCCGGGTACTGGCCGCACGAGCTGAGGCGGCTGCGTGCCGAGCGACCGCCCGGAGCTCGGGGGCGATCCCCGCGATCGTGGCGTCGAGCGCCCCGCCGAAGACTCCGGCTCGCGCTTTTGCAAATGGCGAACTGGGCGTCGAAGAGTCGACGCCCCGAGGCGCGCTCGTTCCGCCAGTGCCGGCGAGCGTGGCCAGAAGGATTGCGATGCCGGCGAGCAGCACGGTCATGGCCACGATGCGGCGGTGCTTCTTGGGCGTTGGAGACACCTTCGTACCGCGCAGCTCGGGCGCGCGCCGACGGGCGGCAGCGCGGTTCATGGCCGCGTCGCGGGACAGATCGGCGGTGCCTTTCGGGCGCCGCTGCTGGAGCGTGCTCGAGGTCTCGGCGTCCGCGCCGGCCGTGCTTTCCTTCACCCGCCGGATGAGTTCGTCGATCTTCTCGCCCTCGCCTCGGCCCATGGGCGCGCATTCCGACGCTAGACGGTTGTCGCCGTCGCGGCTGGCGGACGCAGCTGGCTCGTCGTCGCCGCCGGGATGCGTCGTGGCTGAACCACCCTCACCGTCCCGCCGCGTGCCGTCCGTGATGAGACCACGGAGCAGGTCGCGGGCAGCGCCGGCCGATTGGCCGCCGGGGGGCGTGCTGCCGTTTGCCGCAGGCGGCGCCTGACGCGCCTCTCGCCTCAGGCGGCGCGCTTCGAGCTCGTCGGTCTGGTCATCGATAATTGGCGGCATCCCCTACCTACCGTGTAGGATAGCAGTGGTTGGGCATGGTTAAACCCTTCCGATTGGCGTCATGATGGCAGATTCCGAGGACCGTTTGCTCAGCGTCGGCGAGGTCTCGCGCCTCTTGAGCGTGACCGAGCCCACCGTTCGTGAGTGGATCAAGGACGGGAAGCTGAAGGCGCATCGCGCCGGCGCGCGCTTCTGGCGCATCCGCCAGAGCGAGGTCGACCGGATGCTCTCCGAGCAGGCGAGCAACCGGCCGTCGGCGCCGGGCGGCGGGCCGAGACCGCCGGCCGCCGAACCAGCGCGTGACCTCATCTCGTCGCTGATCACCAACCCGGAGCGCTCCCGCGATGCAGGTTGAGGTCGCCTCGATCGTGGAGAAGATGATGTCGGCCGGCTCGAGCTGGGAAACGGCGCTCGACGCGCACGCACTCGCGCCGCCGGACGCCGGCTTCCCCAGGCGGTTGCGAGCCCTGTCCGCGGCCGCGGCGGAGCAGGCGGCCGCCTTCGAGCTAGCCGCCGAAGGCGGGCTGGGTTGGCGAGCGCGAACGATCGACGGGCAGTTCTCGCTGGCGCCGGAGCTGACACCGGGGATGAACCGCCCAGGCCCGCCGGAGCTCTGGGAGCGGTTCGACGCTGCCACCGCTGAGCTCGCGAAGGCATTGTCGGGATCGTCGCCCGCAACCCTCGCTGCGGCGTTCACTGAGCTCTCCGAAGTGTCCGGGCTGCTTGCGGCCGACCTGCAGCGAACGCACCGTCCCGCCCGCGCCGCAGGGTAGGCGCGATCGGCACCGTCGTTCGTCTGTACTTCGGTTGGCGACTCCTCCGCCTGATACGCCCGCTCCTGGTCGCGGCGCTCGTCGCGGCCGCGCTGCTCGCCGTCCGCGCCGGCCACGTGACGGCCATGCACTCGGGAGCGGGAGCGCTCCAGGGCGGGGCCGCCGCGATCGGACATGGTTTGCCGCGCGCCTTCGAGCACGCATTCAAGACCTCGTCGCGGTAGATCGCAGCGCCGCGGCGCCGGAGCGCGCGGGGTGAGCAGACCGAACGGACTCGCATCTGGGACGAGATCACAGGTCCTTGCTACCGGGGTCGATCGCGGCGGAGCTAGGACCCTCGCCGGCGGCCTCGACGACCGACGGCAGGCTGAGCTCGGGATGGACGGGCAGCTCGCACCCGTGTCGGGGGCCGGCTCCGATCCGTTCGGGCTGACGGTCGTCGAGCTCGACGGGAAGGATGCTCGTGCGGAGCGGGTCGGGCCCGTGGGTCGTGTAGATAACGGCCTCGCCTCGGTCGAGTTCGGCGAAGGTGTCCGAGCCGATCCTGAACTCTCGGACGCGACGCGCAGATCCGCGACCTGAGTGCTGCGTGCCATGACCGCTGGTCTGATTCGTGGACTGCCACAGCGCTCTCGTGCCCATCAGCTTCGCCAACCAATCGCGCGATTCGGGAGCGGTCTGGCGGTGTGCGACGACGCCCGAGAAGTTGTCGGTCAGACTGGGCAGCAGGCCCGGTACTCCGGAGAGCGCCTCGGGGTCGGCGACCGACTGGGTGACGACGATCACCTGACCACCATGGCTGCGGCCACGTTGCAGAATCGCGACCGCGCGACTGGCCGCCATCTTGATCACGGCGCCGAACTCGTCGAGCATCAGCGTCCACGGCACACCGGCCTGGCCGGCGGCGTCGTGGAGGTCCGCGAGCGCAAGCACCGTCATCGCGGCCGCCTCGTCGGGCATCACGTCGGCGTGCATCCGCCACATCACGACCGCCCGGGCCCGGAGCGCGTCGACCAGACCTACCCCGACCGCTTCGCCATCGGGCGTGATCCTCGGCGTCACGATCTCGCGGTTCGCGAGCGCCAGCGCGACCTGCAGCCGGGCGGAGCCGCCGGACAGGTCCTCGTTGCCCTTACGCGAGGACACGTACCCACCGTGCTCGTCCACGCGACGGATCAGCTGGCGGTGCTCCTCTCCGAGTCCATGCGCCACGCTCTTCAGCGCCTCGAAGTGCTGCGGATGGCAGGCGTCGATCAGGAACGGGATCGACGGTGGCCACCGGTCGGCGGCGTGCAGCACCCGGCACACGACGTCGAGGTGGAGGCGCAGCACGTCGTAGTAGTACGGCTCGGATTGCTTGATCGGCTCGACTCCCCGGGCGGCCACCTGCGAGGGCGTGCCCCACAGCGGCTGGTATCGATCGCTCGCGGAGTCCAGCGGGTCGATCAATACGAACGGGACCCCGGCCGCGGCCGCCAGCCGACTCATCTGCTCGACGTCCTCCTGGTCGCCCTTCTGGTCGAGGATCAGCAGCGCCGCCCCCTGCGTCAGGGTCCGGGCAGCGAGGACGCGGCGCATCGTCGTCGTCTTGCCGGAGCCGGTCGCTCCGCAGGCGAAGATGTGCTGGCCCTCGCCGAGCGGCAACCGCGTCCCGTCGCGGTCCGCATGGCCCATCGGTACGTACGCGACGTGATCGGGCCACGGCCGCCGGTGCACGAGCTCGCCTTGGGAGCGGAGGTAGGTTCGCTCGCCCGGGCGGCGCGGCGGTGCTGGTTGCCACAGCCATCGACGTGCCTGCTCGTAGGAGCGCAGCTCCTCGCCGGCGCCGAGGTCCGCGAGCCGCATCCGCCTGCCGTGGGTCGCGGATGCGACGGCAAACGCGCAGACCGGGGCGACACCCATCACGGCCCCCCAGGCGCGGAGTGCGACCGCCACGCCGACGATCGCAACCGACACCGCGGCCGGCGCGTAGAAGTTGCGCGCCGAGAGCGTCGTAAAGCGGCGCGTGGTCCAAGCACACAGCGCGCCGAGGGCGCCGAACGCGAGGATCCCCACGACGTCGGCGATCACCCCGACCGAGCTCATCGCGTTGCTCCGGCCATGCGCGTAGCTGCGGCCGCTTCCGCGCTCCCCGCGAGCGCCAGTTCCTTGATCGTCTCGAGCAGCTCCACTCGGAGGCCACCGTCCTCCAGACGCAGCCCGGCGAGTGCGGCCTGGCTGACGACCAGCTCGCGAATCGCGTCGTCCCCACACACGTACACGCACGCCCCGGAGCGTCCGGTCGCGATCCACCTCGCGTGCAGACCAAGGATCGCCCGTAACCTCGCCTTGGACTTTCTCGCCAGCTCGACCTCGATCGCCGCCGGGCGCCGGCCGGGCACCACGCCCACGAGATCCGGCCGGTGCACCACCCGCCGTCCCAGGCCCATGCTCAGCTCGCCGCTCCACCCGTCATCGAGGAGCAGTTCCCGAGGCCCGAGCATCTCGCGCCCGCGGGCGGTCAGCCATGCGGCGGCCCACGCGCATCCGGCCAGGTGAGCCCACCAGGTCGGCGCAGGCTCGGGTGCTGGCGGCACCGGCACCTCGGCCACCTGAACCCCAAGTCGCGTAGCGAACAGCAGCGACCCACGGCCGCGCTTCGTCGAGGTCCGCTCGACCCAGCCGACACGCGTCAACCTCGCCGCGTGCGACCGCGCGGTCACCGGCGCCCACCCCATCGCACACGCCCACGCATCAATCGGAGCCGGCCCCACCCGCGCCAGCCAGCACAACCCCTCCACCGTCGCAGGACCCGGACCCAACCGGCGACTCATCACCACACCTCCCCCAGCGCCGACCGGCATCTGATCACCGCCGGTCCCGTCATCGTCGTTGCTTTTGACGTTGACGTTGTTGTTCTTTCCATCTCATCGCTCCTTGCTTCTGATGCTTGAACAGCTCCCAGCCATGGCTTTCACAGTGGCCCCCGCCCCCGTCTGACAGACAGGCCACATTGAGAGATCCCGACTACCCGAACGACCTCGTGGAGGGCGGGTAGTCGGGATCTCTCACCCCACCAATCCCCAGTGTTTACGGGGGCGGGGGCCATTCCAGGTGCATCACAACGAGCTGCACTTTGAGCTTCACTTTTAGCTGCACTACCTGACCAGGTGTTCCACGTGGAACACCCACGGCAGCGCCCGGCGATCGGGCGGCGCGCTGGCGTCACAGCGCCGTCATCTCCCCGCCCAGGATCCGCGCAAGGCGGTCAGCGCCAACCTGGTCGAGGATGATCTGGAAGCCGCGCCGGTGTGGCGTGGCCCGGGCCTCGCCACCCGTCGCGTTGGCGATCGCGTCCTGCAGCCGGGCGGCCGCGGCGCACTGGTCAGGGTGCGGAGACGGACGCGACGACGCCGGCTTGGCGCCGCAGCTGATATCGGCCTCGAGCGCGCGTACCGACCACCCGCCCTCCGCGGCGCGTCGGGCTAGGACGCGCCGGCGGTGATGGTCGGGCTCGGTCAGGAGCGCCTTCCCGTGGCCCTTGGTGAGCGCGCCCGAGTCGATCAGGTCGACAGCCTCATCGGGCAGGTCGAGCAGGCGCACCGTGTTGACGATGTCCGCTCGGCTGCGACCCAGCCGCTTTGCGACCACCGCACCGGTCATCCGGAGGTCGCCAAGCAGGACGGCGAGCGTCCTGGCCTGCTCGATGGCGGTCAGGTCCTCGCGCACGACGTTCTCGATCAGCGCAAGCTCGAGCGAGCCGGCCTCGTCGAGGGCGCCGTCGACCAGCGCAGGGATCGTTTGCTCTCCGGCCAACTCGGCGGCGCGCCAGCGGCGCTCGCCGGCAACGAGCTCGTACTCATTGCCGTCGGGGCGCACGATCACGGGCTGCAGAACGCCACGCTCCCGGATCGAGTCCGCCAGTGACGCCAGCGCCGACTCGTCGAAGCGCTTACGCGGCTGGGAGGGGTTCGCGTGGATCTGAGCAAGCGGGATGTCTCTCAGCCGGTCCCCGCCAACACCAACGTTGCCGACGACCGACGAGGTGGCGCTGTGCTCGTCCCGGAATGCGTCCCCCGCGGAGAGCGGGTCGTCGACCCGGAGGCCGCGTCGATGGATCGCGCTCATCGTGCCGCCGTCCCCGCGAGGAGCGCGACGACGTCGCCGTAAGCGAGCGCGACGCAGCTGTCGGGCGCCAACGTCGCGACCGGCACGCGCGCCGCGGCGGCTTCCGCGATCAGCGCCGACCGCAGGCGGATCCGCGCGACGGGCGGCAGCCCAGCCTCCGTCAGCTGGTCCTCGACCGTCCGGCTGCTGACGCGAGTCGGACTCCAGCGCGTCACGACGGCGATCAGCGGCGGCATCTCGCCCCCGAGACGTTTGGCGAGCTTGGCGATCGTGACGCGCAGCTCGAGGATGCCGTGGACCGCGCCCTCGTCTTCGGCGCTGACAGGAGCGATCACGTAGTCGGCGCACACGAGCGCGTTCACGGTCAGCAGGCCGAGGTTTGGGGGAGTGTCGATCACCACCTCGTCGTACTCGTCGATCAACGCTTCGAGCGCGTCGTGCAGGAACCGCTCGCGGCCGAGCTCGCCGACCAGGCTCATCTCGACGCCGGCCAGCTCGCCGGCGGCCGGGATCACGTCGACACCGTGGACGCCTCGCACGATCGCGTCGGTCGCGCTCGCACGCCCAGCGAGCACGTCGACGAGGTTCACACCCAGCGAACGGGCATCGAGCCCGAGCTGGCGAGTGAGCGCGAACTGCGGGTCCGTATCGACGACAAGGACCCGCCCGCCACGGCAGGCGAGCAGCGCGCCGATGTTCGCGGCCGTAGTCGTCTTGCCCACGCCGCCCTTCTGATTCGCCACGACAGTGACCATCACGACACCTCCTGTTGGTTGATGTGCGACACCGGCGCGGCTAGCGCCGGACGTTCGTCCTCGCGCCCGAGCGCTCTGCGCTCGGGCTCATCAGCGAACCGAAGCTCGCGCGACGTCAGTTGTGAACAGCGGGTCAGCAGCCGACCGAAGCGACCCCGAACCCATGAGCACGTAGATGCAGGCGCAGCCACGACCAACGCACCGCTCGCGTCGATCGCGATCAGCTCAAGCGGCTCGAGCCAGATCTCGAACTGGCTCTCGCCAACGGCGTGAAGCAACAGAGCGCGGATTTGCTCCCAATCGCCGCGGTCGGCGACGCCGGGTAGCCCGAGGCCGCGGCGGACCTCGTCGAGGTCGACACGGACGCCGCGACTCCGCTTTCGACCGCGCTCGGTGACGTAGGTCTGCTCGATGATCACCGAGCCAAGCGCCCTCCCCCCTTCAGGGGGGCTGGGGGGGTCTTCTTTGGTTCTGGGGTTCTGGGGTTCCTTCCCCGCGCGCGCGTTGGGCGCCGGGGTTTTTGCCGGGGTTTCTGCCGGGGTTTCGTCGAAAAGTGTCCGATCCTGACCGCCCTTTTCAGCGGAAACCCCGGTACGGACCGGACACTTCTCGGCCGAAACTGTCCGGTTCGTACCGCCCTTTAGGTCGAAAACCCCGGTACGGACCGGACACTTTTCTGCGGAAACTGTCCGATCCTGACCGCCCTTCTTGGCCGCTGCGTCGGGCTGCTCGGGCTGCGCACTCGCCGTGACGATCGGCCCGGTCGCTGCGATCAGCGGCCTGGCGCCTGGTGGGGGCGCTACTCGGTTCGGCGTGCGCAGCGGCGCCGCGTCGTCACGCAGACGCGGGTCGGGCACGCTCCACATGTTTCTTATGCCGCGCCCCCCGACGCCGCCCGTCTCTAGCACGAGCTCGCCCGAAGCCAGCAGCGCTCGGCGGGCCCGGCGGTACGTCCGGTCGGTCATCCCCGCCGCAGCGCACAGCTGCTCGGTCGAGACGTCGTGCACGGTACCGTCACTGCCGGCGATCGCCGCCATCGTGGCGAGCAGGAGCCGCGAGGGCCCAGTGGCACTGCTGTATCCGAGGACCGCCTCGAACAGCTCGACGTTGATCTCGCCGTCCCACCATGGACCGGTGTCCGCGAACGTCAGCGTGATCGTGCTCGCTCGCCCGCGACCGGTCGCCCGCGCATCGACCGCGACCAATCCGCGACGCACGAGCTCCTCGCGCGTCTCCTGGTAGCGGCTGCGGCGCAGACCAGCGCGCGCCGCGGCTGCGGGCGCACCGGGCCACGCCCCGTTATCGCGATCGGCGAAGCTCGCCAGCGAGAGCGCCACGAGCCGCTCGCCCGACGCCAGGTCGGACCGCGCCAGCACCGCGGCGATCGCCTGCCGGCTCATGATCGCGCTCCAGCGCATCGCGAGCCAGCCCGAGCCGGGCAAGCGAATCCAACGGCGCCTGGATCCGAATCCAAGCGCGCGGATTCCGTCTCCGAGAGCGGTAGACTTCGTCGCGCACATTCTTCTTGGAGACCACGGAACGCCGGGCGGCCACCCGGCGCTTCGCGTTTAACGGGGCCGCTCACGGCGGCCCCCTCGGCCGGGCTACGCCGAGGCGCAGAGCCCTCGCTGTCTCACCGCAGACGAGCTCTTCTCGCCGATCTCCGGGGCACGTGGCGTGCGGTCCGTACGGCTCGATTCGACGCGCGAAATCGCGTCGCACGCGGACCGACTTCCCCACCAACTTCCCCACAGCCACATCGGGAATCGCGAAATCCCTGGAAATCCCTGGGGTTGTGTACCCCACTGTGACGGTCTCGAAAACCGGTATGGGCGTTTCCGTCCATCGGGGGTTCGAATCCCCCCCTCTCCGTTGTTTACGCCGAGACTCCCGCATTCATCGGGAGGCTCGGCTGTTCGCGAGCCGTTGCGCTACCCCTCTCGGGTGGGTCAACGCAGGCCAACCTAGGCCCCTCACTCGGGGTCGTCTTTCCCCCCGGCTTTCCCCCCAGCGCCCGTTGGCAGGGCCGCAACTCGCCGCTACCAGATGGAGCCCTGGCGTCGCCAACGTCGGCTCGCGCCAGAAAAACGGCGACGAAATCTGTGACCGCGCGCGAGGCGCGGGGGCGCAGGATCTGTCGTGAGCGACCGCCGCGCGTGGCTGGATGAGTGGTGCCCTTACTGCTCGGCGGCCCCTGCCTCTCGCTGCCGCCAACATCGGTACTCGGCTCGCAGGCGCCTGAGTCCGGCGCTGACAATGCATGCCGCGCGCGGCTGGCGAGAGCGGGCGTGCCCGAGCTGCAAGGCGCTGTCCGGCGAGCCGTGCCACACGCCGTCCGGTCGTGAGGCCTCGCGACCGCATGCGGCTCGGCTCCACCCTGGGCGCGGCGAGCTGGCGGCTCGGCAGGCTGTGTGGGAGGAGCTTGAGCGCCGTGGCGCGGCGATTGCGGTCGTCCCGTTCTCGGGTCGCGCTGGCGATGGAGGGAGGACCGGAACGATCACTCTCAGTCGCTTGGACGGCGATGAGCTGGTCGACGTCGAGCGATGGAGTGGTCGTGATGAGCTGGCCCTCGCACTCGAGGGGCCCGTGTGGGACCGATACGCGGGGTTCGCTGGCCATCCCTGGATCCGCGGCACCGTCACATGGACGCTCGCTGACCGCTGCATACTGATCGCCGGTCAGCGCGGCAGCGAAGCTTTCGCGGAAATGCTCGCATGAGCCCACCCGCGCGCCGCTGGGTGTACGCCCACGGCGATCGGCGAGTCCGCACTGACGGTGCCGGCCGACAACGACGCAGAGCGGCGCCCGAACCAAGCTTGCCGTCCAGCCCATCGACAAGCGCCGGCGACTCCGAGTTGGTGTCCCCCAGCAGGGGACCGCCGCTGCGTGCTGACCTCGGAGACGAGAAAGACCGGGCGGCAACCCGGTCTTTCCAGAACATAGGCGCCTTCTAGCGCCGCACAAGAATCGTATGGGCAGTGTAGCCGGGTTGCAGACGGAAATGCGACCGGCGTATTGCGCTGCGTCCGTCCTCGCTGAGGTCATCGCGAACCCCGCCGTGTTGCGGTGTTGGCGATGGCTTTCAGCCACATCAACCTCGACGCGCCTGGCACCCCGCCGGGGCGCAACGACCCGTGCCCGTGCGGGTCGGAGAAGAAGACCAAGCGCTGCTGCGGGGTGGACCGCTCGCGGTTCCTGCCGTTGCGCGGCCGTCATCGCGGCGTCGTGCCCCCTGACCTGGCTGCGCGCGTCGATCAGATGGCCGGCGACTTCACCGTCCGGTTCCTCGCCAGGACGTTCCTCCCTGCGCGTCTCGGCGGCCTCTCCCCCGCTGCCCTGACCGACGAGGAGCGCGGCGAGCTGCACGAGCTGTTCAGCGACCAGCGCGAGCAGCTCGACCAAGCGCTCGAGATCCTCGAGCGGGTCGGCTACGGCCGACCGCGCGGCCGACGGCCGCGTTCAGAACGCGCGTACGGGCGGCGGCGCGGCGAGCGTCTCGACGGCCTTGTGGGCAAGCTGCCGCGGGCGCTGGCCAAGCGGCTGCCGACCTCGGCGGACACGCACCGCAGCGGGTGCAACGACGGGCAGGACATCTACGGCAGCGTTTCGTGCTCGCAGACGCTCCGCGCCGGGCATCTCGGGGTCCTCGCGGCCGCCGGCGGGCTGTGGCACTCGCGCAACCCCGCCGCGTCCCCGTACGCCGAGACGACCGCCGGCGAGCTCGCGCAGCTGATCACCGGGCGCCGGCGCCTCGGCGGCAATGACATCGCCGAGATCCACCGCCTCCTCGCCGAGCTGGAGCAGCTCCAGCTCTCAGCGACCGTGAATCGTCCAAAGGACGGCAGCAAGCCGAACCTCGCACTCAGGATCCCCAGCCCCCCGGTCGAGTGCGTTGAACGGCGCCTCCCCGACGGACGGTGGGTTGACGCTCACGAGTATCAGGACGCTCTCGCCAACCTCTCGAACGACGACGCGCTCACGACCGCCGAGGCCGACGCTGACGGCGCCGACGCGGCGGGCGACACGCTTACGATCCGGATCTACATCGCGGACTGGGTCCGCGAGCAGATCGCTCACGGGGAGGTGGTGCGCGTCGACTTCCGTGTTTGGGCGCATCTGCGGCCCGTGGGGCAGCGGCTGTACGCGTGGCTGCAGGGAACGCACCGCGACAGCTACGACGACGCGATCGAGTTCTACCTCGCCGGGCCGTTTCGCTACACCCTCGGCCTGCGCGGTCGCCAGCATCGGGCAGCGGGGAGTGTCCGCGCTGCGCTGAACCAGCTCTACGCCGCCGACCAGCGCTACAACCGCGCGCCGAAGTGGAGCATCCGCGGCCGCTACGCGAACACCAACATCCCCGCGTTCAGGATCAGCCCCCATCGCCGCGGATCAGCTCCCACCCAGCGCGCTATGGAACGCGCGAAGTGCCCTGCAGAGCGCCCCACATCGCTGCGCGGCCTCACGCAACGCGAAGCCCGTGAACAGGTCGAGCTCGTCAGCGAAGCACTGCATCAGGCAGCCGCACGATCGACCGAAACGAGCGCGGCCTCGCCGCGCGACGGGCTCGGCCCGCTCAACGCCAGCGCGGCGATGCGCGCTGGGCCGTAGACCGCAGCGCCTGTCCCAAGCAGACCACAGGTCACCGCGCCTTGCTGATAGCCCCTGCCCGCCCGTCTGCTGGCAGAGGCATCGTGATCGTCGTCGGCGGCGGCTGAGGTCCTCGACGTCTCTGATACGGGCTTCTCCGTGGCGATCCAAGCTGCGCGCTTCACGCCGCGTCGACGGTGGCCATCGGCGCGGTCCGGGGGATGGCGGCCACCGCCGGCGCTACCCCGGGTAATGGCGGCCACCGCGGTCCGGGGGATGGCGGCATCGGCGAACGCGCACGACGCGGGGAATGGCGGCGCGTCCCGAGGGACCATCGGAGCGTGAAGGCCCAGAGCCAGAGGGCGGTTACGACCGCCCAGTGAACCGCGGAAGCTAGTGGTGACTCCTGCAAGTCTCGTACCAATGGCATGAATTCTGGCTGTTGATC
>CALAQT010000297.1 GCA_937888775.1 uncultured Actinomycetes bacterium
CCGCGCTACCCGCGCTTAGGCCCTCACCTCACCCCCGGAAACAGCACAAGCGCCGCAAATCTCCGGTGCACCCGCAGCCCCGATGCTGGCCATTGCGGGTCCGATGCGTTCGTCCGCGAAGCGGTCGAAATGCGCGCGCGACTCCCAGAAGTCGAGCACGCCCCAGCCGCCGTCTACCGGACCGGACGCGTGAAAGACGAGTCCGTCCGGGGGATTGCCGTCAGGGTCGATCGCGGCATTGAGCCGGTCGATCTGCTCGGCCGTCCCGCCGGCGAGCTTGAGTCGGATTCCCACAGCCATCGCTCCTCCTTGATTTGACCAGGCGACTGTAGTCAACGGCGGACCGGCGCTGGAATAACTTTGGCGAAGCCCTGCCCGCGCTCCGGTGTCCTTCGCGCGAATCCCGACGCCCAACCATGGTCTCGAGCGCGCTACGCGCAGCACTCGCCCGGAATTGATCGCAGGAGAAGTCTTCCGCCGGTCAAATCAAGCCGGGCAACGTGACTCCTCTGGAACGCACGCGGAAGTGTCGCAGCTCGCCGGCCGGCAGCGGTTGAGAAGCGCTTGTGCATCGTGATACCTCGGAGGCCGTTAGACCGGTCAACCCGTATTGATCGGAGAACAGGTCAGCCGCAGGTCGTGGAAGACCGCCGCCCGATCGCCGACGTAAAGAAGCAGCGGTAGTTCCCCGGCGTTTTCTGCGGCATCGAACGGATGCGCGGTCCTGCTCAAGCGAGTAAGCCAGCACTAGACCTCCAATCGAATCAAAGAGGACTCGCTGCAGAGACCAATGGCGTTGGGTGCGAGGAGGTTACTGAGATGACCGCTATCTTGTTCATCGTAGCTTTGCTGGTGTTCGATTTGCTCGTTCTACGTCGTATCGGCAGCCCATATGGATGAAACCATTCCGCATCACCTCCGGCGTGACACTACGGATGCGTCACGCCGGAGGGGCGATGGTTGAGTCACGGGCTATGCTAGTGGCTCGCGACAGGTGAAGGGCGGCTGGGGCGAGGGTTGGCAACGCTTTATGTATGCCTAACCCGCCCAGAGCGGTCTTGGTCGTCATAGTGAAACCGAACGGGTAACGAACTGAAACCGAATGGGTAACGAACGCGAACCACCGACCCGAGCACCAACCGGCGGCGCCCAAAGGGCGTGTAGCCGGGGGCGTCCAACGGCCGTGTAGCCATTGCCCGGGCCCACGCGGTGAATGAGGCTCGGCGTCCCGTCCAAGACCCACCCACGCGCCTGCTCGGGGTACGGCCAAGATAAGCCCAAAAGGTGTATTAGCCGCGTCGTGATGCTCGCCGCAAACTGCGGCTTGGCCTTATCGCAGTCGTATGCGAGCAGGGTAGCCTCGGCCGCGTGAACGGCGCCATCGCCTTGTTGATCGCCAACGGTTCGCTCGGCTTCGAGTTCTCGTGGCGCGTGGATCTGCGGGCCTGACCGGGGGTTTGGGGCGATGGCGTCGATTGAGCGCACGGCGTACCCGCGGTTTCGGCGCCTCGTGACGGCCCGCGAACTCGCCTCCCTGAGCCCGACAGAGGACGAGGCCGCGTGGGCCAGTACACACGCTCGTTCCGACGAGCACTTGCTGACGCTGGGGCTCTCGCTGACGTGCTTCCAGCGGCTGGGGTACTTCCCGAGGTCCGGTGAAATCCCTAGGGAGGTCGTCGAGCATGTCCGGCGCTGCCTGGCGCTGCGGGAGGGAACGGCCCCTTCGCGCGGAGCTGAGACCGCGAAGTTGCAGCGGCGGTTGGTGCGGGAGCGTCTCGGCGTGATCCATGATCCGGAGCGGGCACGGGCTGTCGCGTCGGCTGCGATCCGATTCGCGGCAGAGGTCAAGAACGACCCGCCGGACTTGATCAATGTTGCTCTGGAGATGCTCGTCAAGGAATCTCTCGAGCTGCCGGCATTCTCGACGCTTGACGAGATCGTGTCGAGGATCCGTGGCGAGGTGAACACGGGCATGTTCGAGCGGATCGACGGTCGGATTGGGCTCCCTGACCGGGTGCGCCTTGAGACCTTGCTGGAGGTCATCGGCCAGGGCGCAAAAACTCCGTACAACCGCTTGAAGCAGCCAGCCGGCCGAGCGTCATGGTCTGGGTTTCGGGAGCAGGTGGAGCATCTTCGATGGGTCGATTCGCTCGGCGATACCGGGGCGTGGCTGGAGGGGATCGCGGAGGCGAAGATCGCCGACTTCGCCGGGGAGGCGATGGCCGCGACGCGGCGGTGATGCGCGATGTCGCGCCGCTGAAGCGGATGGCGCTTGTGGCGTGCATGGTCCACGTCGCGAGGACGCGCGCGCGTGATGATCTGGCGGAGATGTTCTGCAAGCGGATGGCGTCGGTCACGAAGCTCGCGAAAGCTGAGCTTGCCGAGATCCGCGAGCGCGAGGCGGAGATCAGTGAGCGGCTGATCATCAGCTACCGCAGCGTGCTCGGCTGTCTCGACCCGCGCAGCGCCGAGACAGCCGACGCGGCCGCGGCGGTGCGGCGGGCGCGCCGGATCGTCGAGGACGCCGGCGGGTTCGAGGCGAAGCTTGCCGAGATCGAGGCGGTGTCGGCGCATCACGCGAACAACTACATGCCGTTGGTCGCCAAGCACCGTCGGCGGGACCGGGCGACGATGTTCGCGTTCACGAGGGTGGTCGAACTGGAGGCGACGAGCGCTGACCGCAGCGTGCTGGACGCCGTCGAGCACGCGGTGGCACACGCGCACCTGGCCCGAGCCTTCATCCCCGACCATCGCGACGGCGTCCGGGTTGACTTGTCGTTCGCATCGGAGCAGTGGCAGCGGATCGTCATCGATCGTGGCCATCCGGGACAGTTGCATCGTCGCCACTTCGAAGCGTGCGTCTTCACGTACCTCGCGAGCGAGTTGCGGACCGGGGATATCGCCGTGCGCGGGTCGCAGGCGTACGCGAACTGGGCCGAGCAGCTCCTCCCATGGTCGGACTGCGAAGAGCTGCTTGGCGAGTTCCGCGCCGAGACCGGCCTGCCCAACACCGCCCGAGCGTTCACCGACCAACTGCGGACGAAGCTCGCAGATCAGGCCGCTGCCGTCGACGCCGGATACCCGGAGAACACTGATCTCGTGATCGACCCAGCGACCGGCGTGCCGTCGATCAAGCGCCGCCGCGCAAGCGAGCCGGCGGAGGGGGCGCTGGCCCTGGAGGAGGCTCTCAAGGAGCGGATGCCGGAGCGGACGCTGCTCAAGATCCTCGCGCGCACCGCGTACTGGCTTGAGTGGTGGCGGCGGTTCGGGCCCGCGTCCGGCTCGGATCCAAAGCTCGCCGATCCGCTGCTGCGCTACGTGCTGACGACGTTCACCTACGGCGCCACTCTCGGTCCGGCGCAGGCCGCGCGGCATATCAGTGGCGTGTCCGCGCACGAGCTCGGCGCGACCGCCGCCCGGCACTTCACGACCGGGAAGCTGAACCTCGCGAGCGCGGATGTCGTGAACGCCTATCTGCTGCTCGACTCGGTGAAGGCGTGGGGTGACGGCACGAGCGTCGCGGCGGACGGGACGCAGGTCGACACGCTGATCGACAACCTCCTGGCCGAGTCGCACATCCGCTACGGCGGGTACGGCGGGATCGCCTACCACCACATCGCCGACAACTACATCGCGCTGTTCAGCCACTTCATCCCGTGCGGCGTCTGGGAAGCCGTCTACATCATCGAAGGGCTCCTGAAGAACCTCTCCGAGGCAGAGCCGGACACGATCCACGCCGACACCCAAGGCCAGAGCTATCCCGTCCACGCGCTCGCGCACCTGTTCGGGTTCGAGCTGCTGACCCGGATCCGCAACTGGAAGGACCTCACGTTCTACCGCGGCTCAGCGGACTGTCCGCTATGCGCACATCGACGAGCTGTTCGGGGCTCCCGGGGAGAACACGATCAACTGGCAGCTGATCGAGACGCACTGGGTCGACCTGATGCAGGTCATCCTCTCGATCCGCGCGGGCCGGCTGTCCTCAACCCTGCTGCTACGCCGGTTGGGGACCGAGTCGCGGAAGAACAACATCTACAAGGCGTTCCGCGAGCTTGGTCGCGTGATCCGCACGATCACCCTCTTGCGGTTCATCTCCGAGCCCGAGCTGCGCGAAGAGATCACCGCCGCGACGAACAAGGTCGAGTCCTACAACGACTTCTCCGCCTGGCTGCGATTCGGGCACGACACGATCGAGCGCAACGACCCAGCCGAGCAGGAGAAGATCATCAAGTTCAACACGCTGCTCTCCAACTGCGTGATCTTCCACACCGCCCTGGACATGACCACCGTCCTGCGCCAACTCGCCGCGGAGGGCTGGGAGATCACCCCAGCCGCCGTGGCTGAGCTCTCGCCGTACATCCGAGAGCGAATCAAACGCTTCGGCGAGTACGCCACCGACGGTCTCATCGACCCGCCCGACGCATTCGACCCGCACCTCGATCTGCTCCCCCCGACGGCCGCCCAGGCAGCATGACGCCGCTCGATCCCGGCTTCCGCTTCGCGATTCGAGAGCAGCAGCGACCGATTCCTGCCGGACGACTTCTGCTCCCGTCGGGAGTCCGACGGCGGTCGCCTGCTGTGCGTGAGGCTTCTCCTTGCACGCGATAGCGGGGGCGAACCTTGCCGGCGTCGCTGGCGCCGATCGGGCGGTTCATGCCTGTGCAGTGCATAGGAGCAGCAGGAGCCGTGGGCGAGTTCCGGTTTTCGTTCCACGCGGTCCCGAGCCTGACGAGCGGGCAGTTCTCAGCCGTGTCGTGTACGCCTGAGAACGCGTGCATCGCTGTCGGGAGCTACACCAACAAAGCCAACGTCGCGCTGCCGTTGGCGGAGCGCTTGAACGGCACCGGCTGGCGGATCTTGCGGACCCCGCATCCGGCCGGCGCGAAAGGCGCGGCGCTCGGCGGCGTGTCGTGCGCGGCGGGGAACGCGTGCATCGCTGTCGGGAGCTACACCAACAAAGTCAAAATCCAGGTGATGCTCGCGGAGCGTTGGAACGGCACCGGCTGGCGGATCTTGCGGACCCCGCGCCCGGCCGGCGCGAAAGGCGCGGCGCTCGGCGGCGTGTCGTGCGCGGCGGGGAACGCGTGCATCGCTGTCGGGAGCTACACCAACAAAGTCAAAATCCAGGTGATGCTCGCGGAGCGTTGGAACGGCTCCGGCTGGGAGATCTTGCGGATCCCGCGCCCGGCCGGCGCGGCGAGCACCGCGCTGAGCGGCGTGTCGTGCACTTCGAGGACCGCGTGCATCGCCGTCGGGAGCTATTACAACAGCAGGGCGAAAGTCCTGGTGACGCTGGTGGAGCGCTGGGACGGCGCTAGGTGGAGGATCCGGCGGACTCCCAACCCGGCCGGCACGGTGATGCAGCGTCCGATTGGCACGCAAGGCGCGTCGCTGAGCGGCGTGTCGTGCACTTCGAGGAACGCGTGCATCGCTGTCGGGAGCTACGTCAAGCCCTTCAATCCGTTGGTCCAGCCGAGGCAGGCGGCGCTCGTGGAGCGCTGGAACGGCAAGCTGTGGAAGATCCAGCGGACCCCCAGTCCGGCCGGCGCGTCGCCGCTGACGAACATGTCGCTCAGCAGCGTGACGTGCATGTCGAGGACCGTCTGCATCGCCGTCGGGAGCTACACTGACAGTGCCGGCACTGGGGTGGCGCTGGCGGAGCGCTTCAACGGCGAGCGTTGGAGGATCGAGGACACCCCCGACCCGGCGGGCGCGACGAGCATCACCCTGAGCGGCGTGTCGTGCTCGTCGAGGATGGCGTGCACCACCGTC
Organism: uncultured Actinomycetes bacterium; assembly: GCA_937888775.1. The sequence goes on from CALAQT010000297.1 coordinate 5,773, forward strand.
GGGAGCTTCGCCAACCCCGCGACGATCGAGGTGACGTTCGCGGAGGCCTGGAACGGGACGAGCTGGAGGATCCAGAGCACCCGTAACCCCCTCAGCGGCGCGAGCCGCGGCGCGCTGAACGGCGTGTCGTGCACGTCCGCCACCGCGTGCACAGCTGTCGGGAGCTACACCAACACCAGCGGCACGCAGACGGCGCTGGCGGAGGGCTGGGACGGGACCAGCTGGAGGATCCAGCCGACCCCTGACCCCGGCGGCGCGGGCTCCAGCGCGCTCAATGGCGTGTCGTGCGCCTCGCCCACCGCGTGCATCGCTGTCGGGAGCTACACCACCAGCCCCGGCAACGTGCAGGCGCTGGCAGAGGCCTGGGACGGGACCAGCTGGACGATCCAGGACACCCCCAACCTGGCTCCTCAAGACCGTGGGACCTGGCTCGACGCGGTGTCGTGCAGCTCCGGGACCGCCTGCACCGCGGTCGGGGGCTGGAGCGCGTACCACGTATCCGGGTTCGTGGCCGATTTCTGGGACGGCACCACCTGGACTATCCAAAGCACCCCCAGCAGCACTTTTCCAGGAGGTGAGCTGAACGGGGTGTCATGCACCTCCGCCACCGCCTGCACCGCAGTGGGCGAACTCAGTAGCGCCGTGGGGCTCCCGGCGCCGGTGGCGGATACCTGGGACGGCACCAGCTGGACGCTCCAGAACACTCCCACACCCGGCTACACCCACTTCAACGCGGTGTCGTGCACCTCCGCAACGGTGTGCACGGCCGTCGGAAGCTACTTCATTGAGCGAGAGTCATAGTCGCGACGAAACTCGAGCGCCAGCCTGCAGCACGGAAGCCCCGACCACCTCCCGCCACGCTGGAGCCCGCCGTCCACCTAACCGAGCTGCGCTCCCGGCGGATCGAACCACCGTCCGCACGAGGTATGAGCGCTCCCGTCTCGAACACGCCCCAGCGTCCTATCAGGGTCGCGTCACTCCCCCGTTCTGCGCTCCAATAAGGCATCTCGCCGACGGCGCTGTCCGCGGACCTACTTCCAGAAGCAACAGTCTGAAGCAGACGGCCGCCCTTGAGGAGCACCAGAAGCGTCGTGCAGTCGGGCCGTGGCGCCGACTGCATAGGTACCGCGGGCGGCTGGCGACCGCCGCGGACCTCGCCATCCCGGCTCTCGCCTGCGCGAAACGCAGAAGCGAGGCCGTCACTGCTGGTTTTGAGCACGAGGAGCAGCCGTCCCAAAGGCGTCGGCTGCTGCTGCTCCCGGATCGGAAAGCGGAGGTACGAACTTCAGAGAACCGTTCTTCTCTGAAGTAAACTCCGGGTGTGACTACAGAGAACGCGCTCCAAACAGGATCGCAGGCCCCCAAATCCGCTTCAGAGAACACGGCCGGCCTCCCGCAACGTCGCCGCGGTCGGGCACCGCTGGAGCTACCGGACCCGTTCACCGCGGTGCTCGACGACTACATCCGCGCTCTCGCGGCAGCCCCGCTCGCCGCCCAGACCCGCCGGACGTACACCTCAAAAGTCCGCCAGTTCCTCGCGTGGCTCGCCATCGCCGCCCTCGACGAAGATCCGCTCAGCAGCGCCGACGGCCGCGACTGGGCCGTGCGCGACTACCGCACCCACCTCCAAGCCGTCCTGAAGCGCAGCCCGGCAACCGTGAACAACGCGCTCGCTGCCGTCGACGACTTCTACATCCGCCGCGGCCTCGGACCCGCGAGCGCCGCCCGAATCGAGATCGCGGCCGCCGCGCCGCGAGCGCTCGACGCACGCGCCCAGCTCCGCTACCTCCGAGCCGTCCAACGCTGCCCGTCGCCACGCGACCTGGCGCTCGCGCTGGTCCCGTTCTACGCCGGCGCGCGGATCAGCGAGATCGTCGCGCTCGACCTCGACGACGTCGCCCGCTCCGCCCGCAAAGGCGTCCTACGAATCCTCGGCAAAGGCGAACGCGTCCGCCACGTCCCGATCCACCCACAGCTCCATGCGGCGCTCGCCGGCTGGCTCGCCGAGCGCGCCGACTGGCCCGGCGCCAAAGACAGCCCCGCGCTGTTCCTCAACCAACGCGGGCAGCGCCTCAGCGTCCGCGGCGCCCACGACATCATCACCGGCATCGCCGCGGCCGCGGGCCTCGACGACGACACGACCGTGCATATCCTCAGGCACACGTTCGCGACCACGCTCGTGCGCGGCGGGACCGACCTCGTGATCGTCGCCGAGCTCCTCGGCCACGCCCGCCTGGAAACGACCCGCGGATACACCTGCCCCAGCGCAGAAGACCGCACACGAGCCCTCGACCTGCTCCTCATCGACAAATAGGCCGCGATCAAGGCGGATCAGCGGTCCTACTACACCTTTTGGGCTTATCTTGGCTGTACCCCTGCTCCGTCGGGAAAGCGGTCGTCCGCCACCGGCGAATCGCCGCCGATCACAGACCCGGTTTGGAACGGGAGTAGAACTATGGAGCGTCGCGCCGGACGGACCTCCTCATACGCCTCCTCCCGTTCCGAACCAGAAGCCTTGAGGCCTCGAGATCGCCTCGTGAGACTTCTGCAAGTAGCACAAGGGGAAGCATCGCTCGGCCGCTGAGGGGGCGTCTCCCACGCACCAGTGGTCTCAAGGGAGTCGAGCCGGTATCGGTTCGACGACGTGGGGAATTCGGCCGACCACCGAGGTGGTGCGGCCGTAAGAGGCACGCAACACCTCGGCCGGAGCCTGGTGGCGGCGCAGTGCATCGCCGATCGGCAGTACCGTGTAGTCGGGGTGACGGTTCCAGGTTGGTATGTAGGTGATGCTGGCGACCCTCGAGGTCTTGCCCTTGACGACGATGTGGAGGAACACCAGCATCCCATCCTCGCTCTGGATCGGGCAGCATGCGGCGGTCTGATTAGAGAGCAACTGGCCCTCGCCGAAGACGACCAGCTTGCCGTGCACGCGCCGGATCGGCTGCACGACGTGGACGTGCTGTCCCACGATCGCGGTGATGTCGGAATCTCTGGCAAGTGCGCTGGCCGTACTCAGCTGAAACGCGCTCGGCTGCGAAACGTCCTCATCGCCCCAGTGGAAGTTGACGATCACCACCTGCGCTCCTCGCCGCCGCGCCAGGTGAGCGGCGCGGCGAACGGCGGACAAGTGAGCGAGGTTGACCGACCACGGGTGCGGGAGGGGGATCCCGTTGGTCATCTCCGTGTAGGCGAGAAAAGCCACGCGCACGCTCTTCACGGTCACCATCAAGGTCTGATTCTGAGCAGCCTGCGAGCCAAACGAGCCGGTGTGAAGGACGCCGGCGCGATCGAGCGCCAGCCCCGTCTGGTCGATCCCGTACTGCCCTTCGTCAACGGAATGGTTGGAGGCCGTGTCGCAGATCCGCCAGCCAGCCTTCTTGATCGCGGTGGCTAACGCGGGCGGCGTATTGAACACCGGATAGCCCGTGGGCGGCCGCGGGGTCATCGGCGTCTCCACGTGGCAGATGGCGAGATCCGCTCGCTTGATGTAGGGCGCGATCTCGCGCAACATCGGCCAGAAGTCGTACTTCCCGTGGCCGTACTGCAAGGCCGTCTCCCAAACGGGGGAATGAATCAAAAGGTCGCCGTTGACCTCGACCGTCAACTTGACCGGTGGCTTCGGAGGCGCGACCTTCGTGGTGGCCAGCGCTGCCGTTGGCTGGGGAAGGTGATCGGATGAGGTCGAGTTGGCGCCAGCGCCGCCACAGCCGGCGAGGAGCACCGCGGTCACAAGCCAAGCGCCAAGGCTACGAGGGCCCATCCTCGCTAGTGAAGACCGCACCGCCATGCTCGACAAAGCTATCCCCTAGTCCCGACGGAGCGCTAGCACCACGATTCGATTGACCTACCGGCACACAGTGCCGCTTTGATCGAGGACCGGCAACGACGCGGAATCGCGCCGGCGCTGCCGCTCCCCCAGACGAAGCGAGAGCGACGGCATCCCCGTTCGTCGCCGTCCGTCTGACGATCGCTCACCTAAGCACTTCGGGCCTCGAGCAGACCGGCCGGCTCCGGCGCCGCAGGCGTCTCAGCGGGGAAGGGTTATCGAGTTAGGCTCATCGGTCTTGATAACACCTGGTCTGCCAATCGAACTTGACGTCTGGGGAACAGTGTGAAGGGCGGCGGGAAACCATCGTGGACCACGCGGCGGGTAGCCGGCCAGCGGTTGCACTTCCGGCGGGTGCCCGCGGTGTACGGGCGGCCGGATGATGACCAGCGTCTGTTGGAGGACGTGGCGGCGGGGATCGACGTTGGGGAGGCGCCGTTGGCCCGGTACCTGCAGGCTCGCACTGCGTTCGTTGATCGCGCCGTGGTCGCCGTGGATGGGGGGATGCCGCAGGCGGTCCTCGTCGGGGCGGGCTACGACGGTCGAGCGCTACGCTACGCGCGAGACGGGGTGTCCTGGTTCGAGGTAGATCATCCGGATACTCAGAAGGACAAGCGGGCTCGGTTGGATCGGCTCGGTCTCGCGTGCACGCATGTGTCGTTCATCCCAATCGACCTCGGTCACGAGGACGTGGCGGCGGCTCCGTGTTCACTGACCGCTGCGTCCAACCGCTCGCGCCACGAGCGCGCCTCTTCGCTCCGGGTTACCAGCGGAAGCTCAACAACAAGCGTGCTGCCAACGGCAGCGCGCTCGCCAAGCCTGGCCAGCAGCCCGGTAAGAGCGTCCGGCGGCAAGTACGGCGCAATGCCCTCGCAGACGAACCTGCTGCAGATCGGTAGCGCTATGCGCAACCAATCCTCAGCACCCCCTCCGTGGAGCTCCTGGTTGCCGGCCTTGGCGTGCAGGGCGTACAGCCTGCCGTCCGACCCGCGAGTGGCGAGCTCTCCGCGCGTCGCACAGACCAACCCTCAGCGAACGCTGCGGGATGCAGGGTGCGAGATCCTACTCGAGCTTCGTCGACGCGAGTGGCGGCGCAGCAGCGCCACCTCTGCGCCACAGCGACAGCTGGGCGAGAGAGGAATCCAACGTCTGCGCTCGCTAATTCTTGGTCAGCCGGAACACCGGATGATCCGGCGCGATCCGGCTCAGGTCGTCATCCGAGGAGTCCGGCCCGACAACACCAAAGAACGCCCCGACCTCGAATTTCCACTTCTTCAAGTAGGCCCGCAGCAGCGGCGGCTTCTCGTCGTCGGCGAGCTCGATCGCGGTGAACGGCTGGGTCCGCCTGCCGACGCGCAGCCTCCCTTGACCGCTTGCACGCATGTTCTTGACCCATTGCGTGTGGCCGCGCGGCGAGACCAGGTAGTCGGCGCCGTCGTAGCGGAGCAGATTCACCGGAGTCTGCCGCCATTCGCCCGATTTGCGGCCCTTGACCTCGAGCACGCGCGAGCCGTACACGCTCACGCCCACGCGCGTCAGCGCGGCCACGAGCCGGTTGAAGACGTTGGTCATGAACCATCCCGGACGCTGGTAATGCTCGGACATCCGGACCATTCTGCCAGGTTGAGCTTCACGAGCCGCACCGCGCGAGCGGCTCGGACGCGCAGTCTCCCATTACGCGACACGGTCCCGTCACAGGAGACCAGTCGAACTGGGTGTCGCTCGGAGGAGGAGCATTCGCTTGGCGTCGAGCAGGCCACACGCTTCATTCCGGGCAAGCGGCATTGTGATCGCATTCGCTGGGAAACGGCAATCGAACGTCGGCCTGGCGATCGCCCCGCTGAGAACAACAGACGGGAGTGACCCAGGCTCATCTACGTGCGCGCATCAGCTCCGGAGGAGAAGGCACGACGCCCTCACGCGGTGGGTTCGCGGCCGGCTCTGTGGAAGGATATCTGTGTGGATGAAGCCGTAGTGCGTGTGGATGAAGCCGTAGTGCGTGTAGATGACGCCGTAGTGCAATACACGAGGGCCTCCGAGGCGAATGACATCGACGGGTTGATGGAGACGCTCGCCCCGGACGTCGAGCTGGTTTCGCCGCTCTCCGGCCGGATGGTGTTCCGCGGGGCGGATGACCTTCGTGTTCTGCTGACCGCGGTTTACGGCAGCATATGCGGGCTGCGTTGGCGCTACGAGGTGGGCGACGGCAGCGTGCGAGTTGTCATCGGCGACGGCAAGGTCGGGCGGCTCAGGCTCGGAGACGCGATGGTCTTGGAGCTCGCGCACGATGGGCGAATACGGCGGATCAGACCGCATCTACGCCCTTGGCTGGCGCTAACGGTGTTCGCGATCAGGCTGGGGCCCAAAGTAGGTCGCCATCCCGGTGTCGTCTTGCGGGCTCTGCGGCGGGCCTGACACCGTTGCCGAGGACAACGACGGTGCTTGTGGGCCGGTCTAGACGAAGGGCCTATTGGCGGTCTGCGAGTCGGGGCCAACAGCCGCAGCGGCGGATCGGCCTCCTGCACTAATGGGCGAGGAGAACTATGCGGATGTCGCGCGTGCGTGGCCACGCGATGTGCGAGGACTACCGGCCGGGACTTGGCGTCGATCGGGCGTCCGACGACGCCGAGCGCAACGCTGGACGGCAGATCATGTGTCCGGTTCTCGTGCTGTGGGGCATCCGTGATGACCTCGCCGACCTATACGACAACGACGTGCTTGGCGTCTGGGGGCCGTGAGCCACCGAGCTGTCTGGCTACGGGCTCGACAGCGCTCACCAGATCGCCGAAGAAGCTCCACAGGAACTGGCTCACGCGCTGCTGACGTTCTTCGGTCAAACCGTTCGCTGAGCATCCCCCAGCGGACGCTCCGTGGATCCGACGTCGAGTCCCGCGGCGCGACCGAAAGCGTCGCGCTCAGCGATCCCTTCCGAACACGCTCGCTACGCCTACGCGAGCGGCAGCGTCGCGGACGCGATCACCGACTCCTGGTCGTCGTCCGCAGCGATACCCAGTCTCGGCGACTGGGGCTTTCGCTCTCCGATCGGGATGCGAGGGCGCCGCGCGCGAGGCCGGTCACAGTCAGCAGCGCTTGCTCGGCCGCCCGCCGCTGATGGCGGACCGCCCAGCCACGTTCGGGACGGACTACGGCACCATCCAGGACAGCGCGCCTGTGGATTGCAGCAGGACGAGGACGGCCATGAGCAGCATGAACAGGAGGCTCCAGCCGATCACCTTGCGGAAGATGTCGCCCTCGCGGCCGGCGAGTCCCACCGCCGCCGCTCCGATCGCCAGGTTCTGGGGGGAGACCATCTTGCCCAGCACGCCGCCCGAGCTGTTGGCGGCGGCCAGCAGCGTCGGCGACAGATGCGCGTGGTGGGCCGCCGCCACCTGCAGGGCCCCGAAGAGCGAGTTCGAGGAGGTGTCTGAGCCGGTGACCGCCGTGCCGAACCAGCCGACGATCGGCGACAGGAACGCGAAGAACCCGCCGGCCCCCGCGGCCCACATGCCCAGCGTGATCGTCATCCCGGCGAGGTTCATCACGTAGGCAAGCCCGAGCACCGAGCAGACGGTGACGATCGCCCAGATCAGCAGCTTGAACGTGGCCGCGTAGATCGCCAGCGCCCTCCGGGGACCGACGCGCAGGGCCGCGGCCGTCAGCAGCCCACACACGAACAGCTGGCTGCCCGCGGCGGTCAGCCAGTTGAGCTTGTAGATCTCGCTCGCCGGTGGCTTGCCCTTCGCGTTGAGCACGTGCAGGCCCGGCCAGGTGATGGCGTTGGTCGCCTTGTCGAGCTGGAGCGCTACCGCGTGAAGGCTGCACACGCCGAGCACCACGACGATGATCATGTAGGGCACGAAAGCACGGAGCATCGCGCCCGTGTTCAGCGGTCGTCCTTCGTCGGCGCCCACACGCCGCTCGAGCCAGGCGTCGGCCTGGGCGCCGCCGGCGATCGCCGGGCCCGCGGGCCGTGCCACGGGCACGGTGCTGTCCTCGTGGGCGCGGGGCGACCACACGCGCAGCAGGGCGACCAGCGCGCCGGCAGAGGCGAGCGAGGCAAAGATATCCGTGAGCTCGGTGGAGATGTAGTTGGAGGTCGCGAACTGGACGACGGCGAACACGCCGCCGGCCACCAGTGCGGCGGGCCAGCTGTCGCGCAGCCCGCGGCGCCCATCGATCACATACACCAGCACGAACGGCACTAGGAACGCCAGGAACGGAACCTGACGTCCGACCATTTGGCTGAGGGCGTGCTTGGGCAGTCCCGTGATCTGGGCCAGCGTGATGATTGGGATCGCGATCGCCCCGAAGGCGACGGGGGCGGTGTCGGCTATCAGTGCCACAGCCACCGCCTTGATCGGCCGGAAGCCGAGGCCCACCAACATCACCCCGCAGATCGCGACCGGCGTGCCAAAGCCCGCGAGGGCCTCGAGCAGGGCACCGAAGCAGAAGGCGATGATGACCACCTGGACGCGCTGGTCGTTGGACACCGAGCTAAACGCCCGGCGCAAGACGGCAAAGTCCCCGGTCTCCACCGTCATGTTAAAGATCCACAGCGCGTTGATGACGATCCACATGATCGGGAAGAAGCCGAACGCCGCACCCTCGGCGCCGGCGTCGAGAGCCTGCCCGAACGGCATCCCGTAGACGGCGATCGCCACCACCACCGCCACGGCCAAGGAGATCAGCGAAGCCCACTGGGCCTTCATGCGCACCCCGCCCAGCAGCACGAACAGCGACAACAGCGGCAGAACGGCGAAGATCGACGAGGTCCCCAGCGAATGGGACACCGGATCGAGAACCTGCTTGTACATCCCTCTCCCTCCCCGCCCTCACGGGACGACTCCTGGGAACCATTCCCTACGCCGTGGAGCGCGTAAACGCTGGAGCGACGCATCAGGTCAGGATCGAAGCGAGGCGCGATGCGCGCACGACCCCTGGCTGATCGTTGAGGCGATACTAACTTCCCGCGGGCGCGCGCGGGAAATTATTCCTCTCCCGGTCAGAACGCTTCGGGTGCGTCCCCGCGGCGACGTGGACGTCTTCCATGATCATCGCCGGAATCATCTCGACGTTTGCGTTCATCGAATCATGAAGAAAGGCCACCGATCGGGCAACGGATCAGCCAGATCGCCGCCGCGATTCGCGCCCACCGATGACGCGGCGAGCTTGCTCTCGTCCTTCAAGGACCCAAGGGCGTCGTGTCGCCGGGCTGCTGGCCGAGGTCGACGACGACCGCGCCGTGGCGACCAGCAGCAGCGCAAGCAGCAAGCTGGCCGCGCCCGCGATCACCACGGCGATGTTGCCGTGTGAAGTGCCTGGTGGTTCCCTCCGCCTCCCGCTGATGGGCTCCGATCTTGTGGTCTCGCCGTAGCGCTCGCGGCTACGCGGCGATGCGCTGCTTGTCGCCGAGCATCTGGTGGGGGTCTAACACGAACTTCTTGGCCGCGCCCTTGTCGAAGTCCCGGTAGCCCCCGGGGGCGTCGTCGAGCGTGATCACGGTGGCGTTGACGGCCTTGGCGATCTGCACGCGGTCGTTGAGGATCGCGTGCATCAGCCCGCGGTGGTAACGCATCACCGGGCACTGGCCCGTGGTGAACGACTGCGACTTGGCCCACCCCAACCCGAGACGCAGCGACAGGCTGCCGACCTTCGCCGCGTCGTCGATGCCACCCGGGTCCTCGGTCACGTACAGGCCCGGGATGCCCAGGCGTCCGGCGGCCCTGGTGACTTCCATGATCGAGTTGAGCACGGTGGCGGGCGCCTCGTGCGAGGCGTCCTTGCCGTGCCCACGCGCCTCAAAGCCCACGGCGTCCACGGCGCAGTCGACCTCGGGCACGCCCAGGATCTGATCCAGCTGGTCGGGAAGCGACGCGTCCTGGGTGAGGTCGACCGTCTCGCAGCCGAAGCTCTGCGCCTGCTTGAGGCGCTCGGGGTTCATGTCGCCCACGATCACCACCGCGGCGCCCAGGAATTGCGCGGAGTGCGCTGCCGCCAGCCCCACCGGCCCGGCGCCCGCCACGTATACCGTCGAGCCCGACGTGACGCCGGCCGAGTAGCAGCCGTGATAGCCGGTCGGGAAGATATCCGACAGCATCGTCAGGTCCAGGATCTTCTCCAGCGCCTGCTCCTTGTCGGGGAACTTGAGCAGATTCCAATCGGCGTAGGGGATCATCACATACTCGGCCTGGCCGCCCACCCAGCCGCCCATGTCGACATAACCATAGGCGGCGCCGGGACGCGCGGGGTTGACGTTCAAGCACACCCCCGTGTGACCCTCCTTGCACATCCGGCAGCGCCCGCAGGCGATGTTGAACGGCACCGAGACGAGGTCACCCACCTGGATGAACTCCACGTCGCGTCCTGCCTCGATCACCTCACCGGTGATCTCATGCCCCAGCACCAAGTTCTTCGGCGCCGTCGTGCGACCCCGCACCATGTGCTGATCGGAACCACAGATGTTGGTTGAGACGATCTTCAGGATCACCCCGTGCTCGCACTTGCGCCCGACGTTGGCCGGGTTCACCCCCGGACCGTCGTGCAGCTCGAGCTTGGGATAGTCGATCGATTGGACCTCGACCTTCCCAGGCTCGATGTAAGCCACAGCCTTGTTACCTGACATGTCCATCACTCCTCGATTGAAATAATCCTGCGGCTCGGGGCCACCGAAGTAAACGTCACCCGGAACTCGGCCTAGATGCTGCCCGATTGCGTTCCGGCCGACGTCATGAACTTCAAGCCTTCCCGTCCCTTTACGGGCTGCGTGCGCAAGGAAGAGGGCTAGAACCACGCGCGCTCAATCAGATCGGGACGCAGACACCTGACTGGTGGGACAACGCCCGTACAAGCACGGCACCGGCCCCGCGGTCAAAACCAGTAACCCACACCTCCCGCCTCGTAGCGCTGGTTCGCGCCGTCGGTTACATCAGGGCTTGAGCCAAGAATCCCGGGCGCACGGCCAGCGTGCTAGTGACACTACTCCTTTCGCGGGCGGCTATGTGAATCAGACGGCAAAAGTTTGCTCGGGCTCGTCCGCGGCCGCGGACATCGACTGATTCCTCGCCAGCGGCCGGGCCACGAGCGTCCACGTGACCGCGCAGCGGATCCATAGATGGCCAGCGAACTCGCCGTACCCGTTCCACACGGCCCCTCGAGCCCGAGGGCCCGTTCGTCACGACACGTCGATGAGCTCATCGCCTTCGAGGCGACTGAGAGTGATCGTTCCCGCCCTCCCCAATCGCCAGCGCGACCCGAGAACGGGACGGCCGCGACCTTCGCGCCGCGGCGCTCGGAGCTCCTCCCACACAGCATGGCGACCCACCAGCGCGCCGCGGCCGGCGGCACCGACGTGGCCGACTGGTTACACGCAGCCACCGTCGCGCTCGTCGCCGAGATCCCCGTCGAGCGCCTGTAGGAAGCCGTCCCGGCCTTTCCGAGAGCTGTCTCAACCTGCTCGAGCAGCTCGAGACCGAGCTGGCCGGCGAACGCGGCGGGAAGACACGAAGTGCGGCGGCAGGCTGAACCGCGTCCCCGAGCCGAAAACGGTTCCCCTGCAGCGTCACGGCTCTGCGGCGGGGCGGTGTGGATGCTCGCCGCCCGCGTCAACGTTCACCGCGGAGAGTGGCGCCGCGGCTCTGGCGACGCTAACGTCCTCAGACCGGAGCGACGAACGTCGAGGTCAGCGTATCTGCGTATCTGTGGCCTTTGCAGGCGATTTCCGCGGTTTTCCAACGCTCGCCCAAAGCGGACGACGGGGCTCGAACCCGCGACCTTCGGCTTGGGAAGCCGACGCTCTACCAACTGAGCTACGTCCGCGCTGCGGGCGATTCTAGGGGCCGCGGTCGACGGGGAGTCGTCCCCCGCGCCGAGTAGAATTGGGCGCAACGATCGGGCCTAGCACCAAGATGGCTAGCGTCGCCTGACCAGCATCCCCAGCGGTCGTCGCCGCTGCATCAGTCCGCACGATGCCCGGCGCTGTCGGATGCGGCGTGGAATAGGGCGCGGGTATTACCCTTGATCGGTCATGCGCCGCTTCCTGATCCCCGGAATTGCCGTGGCCGCCGCGGTTGCGCTGCTGGCGCTGCTGACGTTCGGGGTGGCCGACCAGACTCTGACCAGCTCGATCGACGCGCGGGTGGCGCGCGGGGCGTTTCCGCCGGCACCCGACTCGCGCCTGGCGCTCCCGGTGCTCGGCAGCTCGCGCAGTGAGAGCCTGGCCGACTTCCGAGGCAAGGTCGTGGTCATGAACGTGTTCGCGTCCTGGTGTGATCCGTGTCGCCAGGAGGCCCCGATCCTGGCCCGTGAGCAGCGCATGCTCGCCAAGCACGGCGCGACGATCGTCGGGGTCACCTACCTGGACAACTCGGCCGCCACGGAGCAGTTCGTCAAGCAGGAGCACATCACCTATCCCGTGCTGCGCGATGTCAGCGGCAACTTCGTGCGCTCGTTCGGGACCACGGGCGTCCCGGAGACGTTCATCATCAACCGCCAGGGCAAGATCCAGGCGTTGCGCCGCTACCAACTGGTCGGTAACAGCTGGCTGGACAGCACGCTGTCCAAGATCCTGCCTGAGAAGTCGTGAGCGTACTGAGGCGAAGCGCGGTCGCCGGGCTGATCGCGCTCGCGGCGACGCTCCCCCTGCTCGCGCCGGGCGCCGCCTCCGCCGCGAAGGCGCGGGCGTCGCTGACCGACATCATGAACGACGTGATGTGCGTCGCCTGCCACGAGTCGCTGGCCGTCGCCCAGTCGCCCGAGGCCTACTCGGAGATCAGCTACATCCGCGGCCTGATCGCCCAGGGCGAGACCAAGCCGCAGATCGAGCGCCAGCTGGTGGCTCAATACGGCGAATCCGTGCTCGGCAAGCCGCCGGCCCACGGCTTCAATCTCGTCGTCTACGTCCTGCCCCCGGTGCTGGTGGCGATCGCCCTGATCACGCTGGTGGTGACGCTGCCGAAATGGCGCCGCCGCGCGCGTGAAGCGGCTCCGCTGGCGGCGGGTGCGGCGCTGAGCCCCGACGACACGCGCCGGCTCGACGAGGAGCTGGCGCGCTACCCCTAGCCCGCCGCCGGGCGGCGCCAGCCACGCCCAGCCACTCGTCGGATCCCGCCAGTTACTCAGTCGCGAACCCTTACATCGCGTCGGGAGCGGTCACTCCCAGCAGCGCCAGCGACAGCGCGATTGTGCGCCGTGCGGCCTCCGACAGCGCGATCCTGAAGCTCTCGACCGACTGAGGGGAGGCGCCGACCACGTGGCAGTCACGGTAGAAGGCGGTGAAGGTCTGGGCCAGCTCCAGCGCGTAGGCGGCGATCCGGTGGGGACCGCGGCGCGCCGCCGCCTCGGCGACCTCGTCGGGGAAGGCGGCCAGCGCCTTGACCAGCTCGCGTTCGGAGCCGTGCAGCGGCTCAGCGCTCCAGTCGGCGTCGGGCGCCAGTGCGGCCTCGACGCGCTCGGGGTCCAACCGGGCGAGCATCGAGACGATCCGGGCGTGGGCGTACTGCACGTAGTAGACGGGGTTCTCGGCCGACTCGCGGCGGGCGAGGTCGAGGTCGAGGTCGAGCGTGCGGTCGTGGGAGCGCTGGAGCATGAAGAAGCGCGTCGCGTCGACGCCGATCTCGTCGAGCAGGTCGTCGAGCGTGATGAAGTCGCCGCGGCGCTTGGACATCGCCGCACGCTGGTCGCCCTCGACCAGGTGCACGAACTGGAGGATCGGCATCTCGATCGCGTCAGGATCTCCGCCCAGCGCCGCGTAGGCGGCCTTCATCCGTGCCACGTAGCCATGGTGGTCTGAGCCGACCGGCAGCAGCTGGCGCTGCACGCCGCGCTCGCGCTTGTTGAGCAGATAGGCGACGTCGGCGGCGAAGTAGGTCGGATCCCCGCCGGTCCGCTCCAGCACGCGGTCCTTGTCGTCACCGAAGGTGGTCGTGCGCAGCCACAGCGCCCCCTCCGACGTGTATGAGTGGCCGGCCGCCGCCAGCATCGCCAGCGCCCGCTGCAGCTCGCTGGGGTCTCCGGCATGGAGTGTGCGCTCGCTGAAGAAGGCGTCAAAGCGCACGCCGTAGCGCTCCAGCGTGCCCTTGATCCGCTCCAGCATCAGCGCCACCGCTTGCGCGGCGAGGTCGTCGACGTCGAGTTGGGCCGCGCCGGGGATCTCGGCGGCGATCTCCCGCACGTAGTCGCCCTGGTAGCCGCCCTCGGGAACCTCGGCGTCGCGGGCCCGGGCCTTGACCGACTCGCCCAGCAGGCGGATCTGCGAGCCGGCGTCATTGAAGTAGTACTCGCGGGAGACCGCGTGACCGTGGTGCGCCAGGATCCGCGCCAGCGCGTCCCCATAGGCGGCGTGGCGGCCGCTGGCGGCCACCAGCGGACCGGTGGGGTTGGCCGAGACGAACTCCACCAGGACCCGCTCGGGGGTCGGCGCGCCGCCGGCGCCGTAGCCCTCGCCAGCGTGCAGCACGACGTGCAGCGCGCCGCGATGCCAGCCGTCGGAGAGCGTCAGGTTCAGAAAGCCGGGGCCGGCGATCTCGCTGTGCTGCAGGTCCTCGGCCAGCGCGTCGCCCAGCGCCACCGCCAGGCGCTCGGCGATCTCCCGCGGCGGCGCGCCCAGCACCGGGGCGAGCAGCATCGCCGCGTTGGTCGAGTAGTCGCCCTGGGCCGCGTGCTTGGGGCGCTCCAGACGCGGAGGGGGCGACAGCTCCTTGCCGGCGCCGCGAACCGAGGCGGCGGCGGCCAGCACCGCCTGGCGCAGGTTCTCCAGCGGGTCGGCGGACAGGCCTGACATGGCACTCACGACGCCGACACGGTCTGCGGCTCAAACGTGCTCTCCAGGCGCTCCAACGCGCCGGGCGTGCCGATCGCGACCAGCATGTCGCCCGGGTTTATCACCGCGCTGGGCGCCGGCTGGGTCTCAAGGTGACCGTCGGCGCGCCGCAGCGCGACGATCACCGACTCACCGCGGACCTGCTCGACGGTCTGGCCGGCGCCCTCGCAGGTCGCAGAGACGTCGATCTCCTCCATCCGGTAGTCGGCGACCTGCAGCGTCCCGGCGACCTGAGGCCGCAGTGCCACGCGCGCCATCTCGGTGCCGGAGGTCTTATACGGGGAGACCACGCGATCGGCGCCGGCCCGCAGCAGCTTCTTCTCGGAGTCCTCGGCCGAGGCCCTCGCGATGATCAGGATGTCAGGACGCAGGCCCCGGGCCGTGAGCGCGATGAAGATGTTCTGCGCGTCTGAGTCGACGCAGGCGATCACCCCCCTTGCGCGCTGGATCCCGGCCTCCAGCAGCACCTCGTCGGTGGCCGCGTCGCTCTCCAGTAAGGGCACGGCCAGCGCGCGGGCCTCCTCGCGGTGCTCGGGGTTCTCGTCGATCGCGACGTGAGCCACCCCGGCGGCGCGCAGGTCACGCGCCGCCTGGCGCCCGACCCGGCCGAAGCCGCAGATGATGAAGTGGTCTGTGTAGGAGTCGATCATGCGCTGCGTGCGGCGCTCGTCGAGCAGGCCGCTGAGCTGGCCGGAGACGAAGAACTCGGCGACGGTCGCCAGGCCATAGAAGAGCGTACCTATGCCAAACAGCTCGAGCGCGACGACGACTGCGCGCCCGGCGGCGCTGTGGGGGTCCTGGATCGAGCCGAGCGTGGTGACCGTATCGAGCGTCCACACGAACCCGTAGCCGAGCGAGGTGTGCTCGACCAGGGCGAACAGGATCGTTCCGGCCACGATCAGCGCCAGCAGCGCGCCGAGCAGGATCCCCAGCCGGCGGGTGAACATGCGCAGCTCGCGCCGGGCTCGGGCGCGCTGGGTGACGTGCCGATCACGGAGGATTTCGCGGGCCTCGGCCACGCGGGGTGGGTAATCGTCGCGGGTTGTGGCCACGGTCAGTAGTGGTAGGGCTCGCCGGCCAGGATCTTGTGGCCACGGTAGAGCTGCTCCAGCAGCACCACGCGGGCGAGCTGGTGGGGAAGCGTGATCGCCCCCAACGAGAAGCGGTGGTCGACCTCCTCCAGCTGCAGTCCGAATGGCCCCCCGATCACGAAGCACAGATCCCGGCCACTCTGGCGGCGCTCCTCCAGGAAGCGGGAGAAGCCGATCGAGTCGTGGCGCTCGCCGTCGCGGTCAAGCAGCGAGACGAAGGCCCGATCGGGCAGGCGCCGATGGACGCGCTCGTCCTCGCGCACCTCGATCAACTCCAGGCGGACATGGCGCGCGAGCAGCTTCTGGTAGTGCTGCACGTCATCAGCGAACGGCGGGCGCAATCTCCCCACGGCGACGACGACGATCCGCACGATGGGATACTACGAACATATGGACGATCCCAACGCTCCCGAGCGCCACATCAACATCCACTTCTCGCCCGACATCATGGGCGGTGTCTACGCGAACTTCGCCAACGTCAGCCACAGCGACTACGAGTTCACGATCACCTTCGCCCGTGTCGACCACGAGGTGGAGGACGACGAGATCCCCGGAGTCGTCGTCTCCCGCATCAACCTGTCCCCCAAGTTCATGCGCGAGCTGATCGAGGCGATGCAGGACAACTACTCCAAGTACCAGACCCGCGAGGGGATCAAGAACCTGCCCGAATACGGCGGGACCTCCGAGGAACCCTCAGAGCCAGCCGAGTAGCGCCGGACACGCCCCGCCAAGCCTCGCTGACGGAGAGCCGCGATGACGCGCTACGGCGTCCTGCTTCCCACCTTTGATCCGCTGCGCGCCGGCGGAGCGTGGCCGGTGGCGCAGGCTGCGCGCACGGCCGAAGACCTGGGATTTGACGCCGTCTGGACCGGCGACCACCTGGCCTGCCCCGCCCCGGGACTCGACGCGCCCAGCTGCCTGGCCGCCGCCGCGGCGGTCACCGTCCGGGTCTCGCTTGGGTTCAGCGTGATGCTGCTGGCACTGCGCTCGCCCGCCTGGGCGGCCAAACAGCTGACCACGATTGACGCGCTGTCCGGCGGCCGGCTGGTGCTGGGGGTCGGGGTCGGCGGCGAGTTCCCTGAGGAGTTTACGGCCGCCGGCGTGCCCGTCGCTGAGCGCGGGCGCCGCGTCGACGAGACCCTGTCGGTGCTGCCGTCGCTGTTGACCGGGCGCCCGGTCAAGCACGACGGGCGGGTGCTGAGCCTCGACGTGCCCGCGCTGGAGCCGGCGATGGCCGAGCCACCGCCGATCTTCGTCGGCGGGCGCAGCCAGCGGGCGATGCAGCGCGCCGCCCGGTTCGGCGACGCCTGGCTGCCGATGTGGCTGGAGCCCGACACCGTCGCCCGGCAGGCCGGTGTGCTGGCCGAACTGGCCGCACAGCAGGGCCGCCGCGCCCCCTCGATCGCGCTGCTGCTGGGCGTGCGGGTGGACGACGACCTGGAGCGGGCGCGCAGCGAGGCCGCCGCCCACCTGCAGGGTCAGTACCGGCTGCCGCTGCACGTCGTCGAGCGCTGGACGGCGCTGGGCGGCGTGGAGCGTGTCGCCGAGCACGTCGAGGCCCATCGTGCCGCCGGCGTGAGCGAATTCCTGTTCATGGCGCTGGGCAGCGACCCGATCGGCCAGTACGAGCGCCTGGCCGAGGTGCGCGCGCTGGTGTCGTCCGCGGGCCGCCCAGCCGGGCGCGAGACGCAAGCGTGAGCTCCCCGGCGCCCTACCGCTATGACGCCGGTGCCTTCCGTGAGGTGTTCGAGCACCACTTCAGCTACATGGCGGGGGTGCAGCGAAACAGCCACCGCTTCGCCGCTCGCCATGCCCTTCACGACCCCGCCACCGGCCGGCGCTGGACCTACGCCCAGCTGTGGGAGGACGCGGGCCGGCTCGCCGCCGGACTGGCCGCCCATGGCGTGGCGACCGGCGACGCGGTCGTGATCGCGCTTTACAACGGGGCCGAGTTCGCGCTGCTGTGGCTGGCCGCCCAGCGCCTGGGCGCGCACCCGTCGCCGATCAACTTCCGCTTCTCCTCCGGGGAGATCGCCTACGTGCTCGACGACAGCCGCCCGAGCGCGTTCGTCTATGACGCTGCGCTGAGCGCTGTCGCGCGCGACGCGCTGGCCCGCGCGGCCGGCCGGCCGGCGCTGGTGGCGGTGGTCGACAGCTCAGCCGAGGGTGCGGGCGACGGGCACGCGATCGCATTCTCCGAACTGCAGGGCGCCGAAGGGCCGCCCCCCGTGGCCCCCGCGAGCACAATCTACGAGGAGACGACGCGCCTTTACACCTCGGGCACGACCGGAATGCCCAAGGGCGTGTCGCTCAACGGCCTGGTCGACGTGCTCTCGGCCCATGACGTGATCATGCACTTCCCGCTCTCGCCGGAGGACCGGACGCTGAACATGACCCCGTGGTTTCACCGCGGCGGTCTGCACTCGGGCGGTCCCAACCCGGTGTTCTACGTCGGCGCCGAGGCGGTTTCGCTGCGCCAGTTTGATTCCGGGACGGTGCTCGACTGGGTCCAGGAGCACGGGCTGACGTATCTGATCGGCGCCCCGACCAACCTCGCGCTGCTGAGCGCCGAGCAGCAGACCCGCCCCCGGGACCTCTCGTCGCTGCGCGGGATCGTAACGATGGGCGCGCCGCTGGACCGGGAGGCTTGCCTGCGCTACCAGGACCTGCTGACGCCCCGGATCTTCAACGGATATGGGACCACTGAGGCGTTCTGGAACACGTTCCTGCGCCCCTCAGACCTGCCTGAGCACGCCGGTTCGGCGGGGCGGGCCTGCACCGACGACGACGTCGCGGTGGTGAGGATCTACGAAGACCGCCAGGCCGATCCACGCGACCACGTGGCCAAGGACGGCAGCGAGGTCGGCGAGGTGATCGTGCGCTCGGTGAAATCCGGCTACGCGTACGTCAACCAGCCTGTGGAGCAGGCGCTGCGCTTTCGCGACGGCTGGCTGTATATCGGCGATCTGGCCACGTGGGATGCCGACGAGTACGTGACGATCGTCGGACGCAAGGACGACATGATCATCTCCGGCGGCGAGAACGTGCATCCGACCCAGGTCGAGGGCGTGCTCGAGGAACTTCCGGGGGTAAGCGCTGCGATCGTCGTCGGGTTGCCCGACGAGCGCTGGGGCGAACTGGTGGTCGCCTACGTGGTGCGTGGCGATCCGGCGCTGGACGCGGCCGCCTGCGAGGCACACTGCCACGGCCATCCGATGCTGGCCGGCTACAAGCGGCCGCGGGCCTATCGCTTCGTCGATCAGCTGCCGATCACCGCGACGGGTAAGAAGATCCATTACCAGATGCGCGAGCAGGCCCGCCGCGACGCCGCCGACGGGCTGCTGGAAGCACCTTGAGCGCCGCCGGGTGCACGGCAGCGGCGGCTGTCTCCGCCAATCGATGGCGGGCACGCCGGTGAGCGCCGCGGAGGTCCGCGAGGATCCCGTCCTGACTGGGATCGGGGCGATCACGCCGCTCGGCCTGAGCGCCCCTGAGACCTGGGCGGGCCTGATCGCGGGGCGGTCGGGGATCGGGTGGATCGAGAGCTTTGACGCCTCCGCGCTGCCGGTGCAGATCGCCGGCGAGGTGCGCGGCTTCGATGCTGAGGCACAGCTGGGCGTGAAGCGGGCCCGGCGCTCGGCGCGCTTCTCTCAGCTAGCGATCATCGCCGCCCGCGAGGCCGTGGCCGACGCGGGCCTGCACGTGGCCCCGAGCGCCGGCCGGGTCGGCGTGGTGATCAACAGCGCGGTGGCCGGCGTGCCGGAGACCGAGCGCAACGTGCGGGCCCTGGTCGCCGACGGAGTCGGTGCGGTCAGCCCCTACTACGTGCCCTCGACGATCCTCAACATGGCCGCCTGCGAGGTGGCGATCGACCTCGGCGCCCACGGCCCGGTGTCGGCCAGCGCGCTGGCCTGCGCCAGCGGCACCTACGCGCTCTTGGATGCCCGGCGGCTGATCCTGGCCGGCGAGGCCGACGTGGTGATCGCCGGCGGCGCCGACGCGGGGATCAGCGAGGCGATGTTCGCCGGACTGGCCCGGATGGGGCCGCTATCGGAGCGAAACGACGCCCCGCAGCAGGCCAGCCGCCCGTTCGACGCCGACCGCCACGGGTTCGTGTTCGGCGAGGGGGCCGTCGTGCTGGTGGTCGAGTCAGCGGCTCACGCCCGGGCGCGCGGCGCCCGCACCTACGCCACGGTTGCCGGGGGCTCGCTGACCTCAGACGCCTTCCACATCAGCGCACCCGAGCCGTCAGGGGCCCACGCCGCGCGCGCGATCGAGCTGGCGTTGGAGCGAACGAACACGCGCCCGGACGAGCTCGACTACATCTGCGCCCACGGCACCGGCACGCGCGCCAACGACGCCGCCGAGACGCGGGCGATCCGCCGCGCGCTGGGCGACGCGGCCGATCGCGTCCCGGCCAGTTCGCCCAAGTCGATGGTCGGGCATCTGATCGGAGCCGCCGGCGCACTGTCGGTGATGGTCTGCGCGCTGGCGATGCGCGACGGCGTGCTGCCGCCGACGATCAACCTCGACACGCCGGACCCCGAGTGCGATCTGGACTACGTGCCGCTGACCGCGCGCAAGGCCACCGTGCGCGTCGCGGCCGCCAACGCGTTCGGATTCGGCGGCCAGAACTGCGTCGTGGTGCTGCGCGCGCCCACCGATTAGTGTCGTGAGTCGAGATTTCGAGAGCAGGCTGCCGCGAAATTCTGACTCACGGCGCTAGGCCGCGGCGACGGCCTGTTGTGCGAAGGCGACGGCCGCGCCGATCCGCTCCGCGGTGGGCGGATGGGTGGAGAGCAGCGTGGTGACCCAGCGCGGCGGCGCCAGGTCGGCCACGTTCTGCAGCGCGATCGTGCGCTCGAAGGACACGAACGCCTCCGGCGCCCCGGACAGCTGCAGCGCGTACGTGTCGGCGCGGCGCTCGATCGCGCGTGACAGTCCGTTGCCGATCATCCCGATCGGCGCGCTGACCAGCGTCGCGGCCAGCGCCAGCGCCGGCAACGTCGCGGGCGTGCCTCGCTCCGGCGAGAGCGCCCAGCTCAGGCGCTGCACGGCGCGCGCCGCGGCGGGCGCGACGATCGCCGCGTAGAGCACGCTGCGAGGTACATCGCGGTGGCGCACGTGGGCCAGCTCGTGGGCCACAACCCCCCGGATCTCGTCACGGCCGTAGCGATCCAGAAGCGTGTCGAACAGGACGACTCGCTTGGTCGGGCCCAGGCCGGTCACGTACGCGTTGGCCGCGGTCGTACGACGGCTGGCGTCGACCGAATAGACCTCCCC
This sequence comes from uncultured Actinomycetes bacterium, assembly GCA_937888775.1. Next base: position 26,789 of record CALAQT010000297.1, read on the forward strand.
TACCGTCACGCCGGCCGCCCGGGCCAGTTCCAGCACGTCGGCGCGCGTCTGGCCCTGGGGCAGTGGCGTGAACTGGTTGAACAGCGGATCGAGCACCACCGGGGAGAGCGCGGCCAGCAGCGCGCCGAAGCCGACCGATCCGGCGGCGGCCGGCAGCCACCAGGAACGCGGGTAGCGCCGCGTGGCCGCCACCGTCGCGGCACCTGCGACGCCCGCGAAGGTGGCCCCGATCGCGTTGGCCTTGACCAGATCGGTGCCCCAGCCCCGCCACGACTGGGTGTCGAGCCCGACCGCGATCGACCGGCGGCGCGACAGTGCGCGCAGCGGCAGCGTCGGCAGTGTCAGGCCCAGCGCCAGCCCGGCCCCGGCGCCAGCGCCCCCGGCGACC
>CALAQT010000298.1 GCA_937888775.1 uncultured Actinomycetes bacterium
GAACCGAAAACCTCTTCATTACAAGTGAAGTGCTCTACCAATTGAGCTAGGCGGGCGATGCGGGCTCAGTTTCGCACCGTCAGGGCTCGATCGTGTCCTGGGTCGGGGCGTTTGAGAGCTCCTGCTCCCACCACTGGATCGTGTCGGCCATCGTCTGGCGGAAGGAGATCTCGGGCTGCCAGCCTGTCGCGGCGCTCAGGCGCTGGTGATCGCCGCGGAGGTCCATGATCTCGTGCGTGCGCACGCGCGCGGGATCGACCTGGTGCTCGACCCGCAGCGGAGCGATCAGCTCGCCGACCAGCGCCACCTGCTCGGCGGCGGAGATCGAATGGCCGGAACTGACGTTGTAGACACCCGGGCGCCCCGTCCTGGCCAGCAACCGATAGGCGCGCACGATGTCGCGGACATCGGTGAAGTCCCGGCGCGTGTTGGGGTTGCCGATCATGATCCGCAGCTGCTCGGCCCCGGAGATCCGCGCCTGGGCCGCTTGGGCGGCGAGCGAGGAGACGATGAAGATCGGCCGCTGACCGGGGCCGGCGTGGCTGAACGGGCGAGCACGCACGATGTCAAGCCCGTGAGCGTCGGCGTACACGGCGGCGAGCATGTCGCCGGCCGCTTTGGAGACGGCATAGGGGTTGGCCGGCTGCAGCGGAGCATCCTCGTGCAGCGGCAGGCTGGCGGGCTCGCCGTAGACCTCGCACGTGCTGACCCACACCACCCGGGCCCCGGGGGATTCGAGTCGGATCGCCTCTAGCAGGCTCACCGCCGAGGCGACGTTGTCCCGCACGGTGCTGGTTGGATCATCCCAGGAGCGTCCCACCGAACTGAGCGCCGCCAGGTGATAGACGACCTGTGGGGCGGTGTCACGGACCGCGGCCCGGGCCGCATCGCCGTCGCGGAGGTCGACGCACAAGCCTTCGATGGACGGGCCTTCGACGGACGGGCCTTCGGCGCAGCGGTCGGGCACGGCACCGGTGCGTGACAGCGCGGCCACCGAGTCGCCGGCGGCCACGCACGCCTGGACCAGCCACCCGCCGGCAAAGCCGGAGGCTCCGGTGATCAAGGCCCGCAGCGCAGCGGCTCCGGTCCGGTCCGGCGCCCGGTCAGGGGGCCGGCTCGACGGACACGGCGTGCTCAAGCGTGCCGTGGCCGTTACTCGAGTAGACGGCCTCGGGCTCCGGTGGCGTGGGCTCCGGCTCGGCGTTCACGCGGCGCTCGAGCTCGCCCAGCACGACCCCGAACAGCAGATGGCGCCACGCCGCCTGGGCGAACGCGCGCCGGTTGCCCGACAGCGCGGGCAGCTGCTTGCGCGCCGGATGAACCCGGTCTGACACCCATCCCAGCGGCCACAGTCCGACGTGCTCGACCATCGCGGCGGCCGGCCCGCGCAGGACCGGGGGGACCGGCAGTGCGGGTGCGAGGTTGGCGTACACCGCTCCGAACAGCGCCCCGTTCTGCATGTGCAGCGCCAGACCCACCGGAAACCAGCCGTCGCCGCGGGTGATCGCCTTGCCCAGCAGCTCGACGTCGTCATAGCCACTTGAGAAGACCAGCTTGTCCAAGGGCTGCTGCAGTGCCCACACCGCGGCCGCGACGGCGCCGCAGACGGCGCCTCTAAGCGTGCGGGTGCGTTCGATGCCCGGGCTCAAGGGATCCAACTGTAACGGGCGGCGATCGAACGGGTACGCCAATGTGCGATGGATCACGATCAGCTGCACCGGCGCGCCAGAGAACAGGGTGCCAACCGGCTCCTGTACTGGCTGGTCCGCGCCCTGTTCCAGCCGGTCTTCTACACCTACTTCCGCTACGTCAGGATCGGGCTCGAGCACGTCCCCGCTCAGGGCCCGGTGATCATCGCCGCCAACCATCGCAGTTTCCTGGACCCGTTCGTGATCGCCACGATGGCCCGGCGCCCGATGTACTACGTGGCCAAGAACGAGCTGTTCCGCTATCGCGGCCTGGCCTGGATCCTCAGCGCGCTCGGCGCCTTCCCGGTCGAGCGCGGCTCCGGCGACGGGGAGACGATTCAGACCGCCAAGGCGATCCTGGCTCGCGGAGGGATCGTGCTGATCTTCGTCGAGGGCACACGGATCCGTCCCGGCACGCTCGGCAAGCCCAAGCGCGGAGTCGGCCGGCTTGCCCTGGAAACCGGCGCCCCAGTGGTCCCCGTGGCGGTGATCGGCACCGAGGCCGTCCGCCGCGGAATCCGCATCCGACCGCACAAGGTCCGGATCCGCGCCGGGCGTCCGCTGCGCTTCCCGTGCGTCGAGAACCCCACACCTGCGCTGGCCGGCTTGGTCACCGACCGGATCTGGCCCTGCGTGATGCTCCAGTGGGAGTGGCTCGGCGGCCTGCCCCCGATCCGCCGCGCGGCAATCATCGGCGCCGGAGCCTGGGGAACGAGCCTGGCGGTCTGCCTGGCCCGGGCCGGCTTTGAGGTCGATCTCGGCTGCCGCACCCACGAGCAGGCGGCGGCGCTCGCCGGTGCCCGTGAGAACACCCGCCACCTTCCCGGCGTGGCGCTTCCCGACGCGGTCCGCGTGCTGCGCGCCGCCGACCTGGTCCTGGAGGGTCACGACCTCGTCTGCCTCGCCGTGCCCGCGCGATCGCTGCCGAGTGTGCTGGCCGCCCACGGCGAGCGGATCTCCAGCCGCCACGGTGTGCTCGTCGCCTCCAAGGGCCTGGTGGCTCCGCTCGGGACGCTGCCGTCTGCCTTTGTGGCCGAGCGCTGCAAGGCACGTGCGATCGCGGTGCTGGGCGGCCCCGTCCACGCTGCCGAAGTCCTGGCGCAGGGCGTCGCGGTGACGCTGGCCTCGCTGGAGCTGGGGTTTGCCCGCCAGCTGGCCGATGCGCTCGCTGCCGCCAGGTTCGACGTCTCGATCTCCAACGACGTGACCGGGGTCGAGCTGGCCGGATGCGCCACGGATGCCGCGGTCCTGGCGGCCGGGGCGGCATCGCCGGCCGGCCCCGGCGTGGCCGGTGCCGCCGCCGGCAAGGTGTTCGCTGAAGTCGACGCGCTCGCCCGCAGCCGGGGTGGACGACCTGAGACGTTCGCGGGGCTGGCCGGAGTGGGGGACCTCGTCGCCACCGTGCTGGCCGATGGCTCCGCCCACCGTCGGGCCGGCGAGCTGCTGGCGCGGGGCATGCCGGCAGCCGAGCTGGCCCACGCCGTTGGACAGAGCGCCGACGCCGTCGACTATTTGCCGATGCTGGCCAGCGCCGCGCGAGACGCGCGGCTTCAGACCCCCGCCCTGGACGGGCTGGCGGCGCTGGTGCAGGGACAGATCGACCCCGAACAGTGGGCGGCGACGGTGACCGAACCGATCGTCCGCAAACGATCGCGGCCTAGCCGCGCCGCGTGACCGGAGGTAGGCTGCGCATGCGGTGGCTGACGATGCACCTAAGAGCAAGGCGGAACTGGATGCCCGCTTCACCGAGCTCTACCGAGCGCACCTGCGCGATGTCTACTCCTACAGCTACTACCGGGTGGGTAACCACCATGACGCCGAGGACCTCACCGAGCAGACCTTTCTGCAGGCCTACCGGCACTTCGAGCGCGCGATGCGCGAGTCAAACGGCCGCCCGCTGCGTCCCTGGCTCATCCGCATTGCCCACAACCTGGCGGCCAACTTCTATCGCGACAAGTCGCGCAAGCCTGAGTCGGCGATCGAGGACGCCGGCATGATCTCCGCGCCGCACACCACCGAGTCCCTGGTGGAGGGCCGTGAGGAGCTCAAGACGATCCTTCAGGGCGTGTCGGAGCTGCCCGATGACCGCCGCGAGGCGCTGATCATGCGCTTCGCGCTGGGGATGGACAATCGTGAGATCGCGCGGGCACTGGGGCGTACCGACGGAGCGACCAAGGTGCTGTTGCACCGCGCGATCCGCCAGCTGGAGGGAATGGTGGCCGAGACGGCCGGCGGTGGCCCTGAGTCGCCGGCGGGCGCGGGGGAGGCGCAGTGAGCAGCGGCACGACCGACTTCGAGGCGTTGCTGCGTGAAGCGCTGACGCCCGTCGACCCGCCGGCCGATCTGGCGGCGCGGCTGGAGCTGACGCTGGTCAGCCTGACCGAGATGGCTCAGGATGAGCTCGAGTCCTGGGAGCTCTCGGCGATGCGAGATCCCCGCAACTGGGCCAGGCCCGCGGCCGCCGTGGTGATCAGCGCCTCGGCGGGCACGGCGCTGGTGATCCTGCGCGTCCGCGCTCGCCACCGCGCCCGGCGCCAGCAATCCTCGGGCGTGCTCGATCTGGCCGAGCGCACCCTGCACGACATCGCCGAAGAGGCCCGCCGGATCCGGCCCCATCGCTGACCCGGCCGTTCACGCCGCCGCCGCTGGGCGCGCGACCGTCGGGGCCGAGCATCGCTCGCTGATACGGTCAGCCAAGATGGCCGTCTGCTATCGACATCCTTCGCGTGAGACCGGCGTCTCGTGCTCATCGTGCGGGCGGCCGATCTGCCCGGACTGCATGACGCCCACGCCGGTCGGGATGCGCTGCCCGGAATGCGCTCGCGAGCGGACGAAGGTCAAGACGATCCGCTCGGGAGGCTCGAGCCTGACGATGACCGAGGTGCTGATCACGATCAACGTGATCGTGTTCGTCGCCGAGACCGCCACCGGGGCGCCGCTCGGCGGAGGTGTCGCTGGCACCGTGCTCCTCAAGGGGGCGCTGGCCGGACCGTTTATCTCCCAGAATCACGAGTACTGGCGACTGCTGACCGCCGGCTTCCTGCACGACGGCCTGTTGCACATCCTGTTCAACATGGTCTTTTTGTACTTCATCGGGCGGATCCTGGAGCCGGGTATCGGTCGGGTGAACTTCACGATCGTGTACTTCGTCTCGCTGCTGGCGGGCTCGTTTGGGGCGCTCCTGTTTCAACCCGACTACTTCACCGTGGGCGCTTCGGGCGCCTGCTTCGGAGTCCTCGGCGCGCTGATCGTCGTCGCGCACGCCCGCGGGATCTCGATCTGGCAGAGCGGACTCGGGATGACGCTGCTGATCAACATCGTCTTCTCGCTCAGCATCCAGGGGATCTCGATCGGGGGCCATCTCGGGGGCCTGGTCGCCGGCTTGATCATGGGCTGGGTGATCGTCGAGCTCGGCGAACGCCGACGGATGTCGAGCGCCGTGTTCGCCAGCGCCGTGATCCTGGCGGTCCTGAGCGTGATCGGCTCGATCGCGGTGGCGGGCTCCGCCGGTCTGACCCCCAACGGCCTGGGCTTCGGCCTCTGAGACCCCCCGCCGGGTCCCGTTAGCGGTTCCCGACAGCCAGGTTAAGGCCTGTTAGCAAAGCTGTCCTCGCCGGGTGCGCCCCCGTAAGCTTGCGGCGCGCGGCACTGAGGGCTGGACGCTGGGGTTCGCTCAATGTCCGGTGTCGTGTCCGATCGACGGGGGGGAGAGGGTTCCACGCGGCCCTGAGAGAGCGAGTCGCCGCGCGCAAACGCCATGGCCGCCCACGATCCCAACCACACCGACGCCGCCATGCGCGGCCAGGCCGACCGCGCCGGCCGGCGCGGGCATCCGCTGGCGGCGGGC
>CALAQT010000299.1 GCA_937888775.1 uncultured Actinomycetes bacterium
CGGTCAACATCACCGGCAACGACTGGCACCCAGAGTGGAACTACCGCATCACTCCCACCGACCACTCACCGTAACCAGACCCACAGTTATTGATCCGCGAGCCCTTAGGTGGGAGGGGCGCCCACACCGGCGCAACGATGCGCGGTGGGAGGAGATGCTCATGGCTCTTAGGGTGGTCCGCAAACGCATGACCAATAAGCTGTGTGTTGCGACGGCGGTGCGCTCGTTTGAGGTGGTCGCTCGTCGTCCGATCCTGGCAGGCGTTCTGCTTACCGTTGCGTTGCTCGCGATGTTTGCCGTGAAGTCACTCCCGAGCGGCGCTGCGACCGTGCCGACGGCGAGGAGGCCGACCGTCGCGACGCCAAGCGGAACGACGCCGGCCGTGTCGTCGGTGACGGTCACGGTTCCGGCGGGCAAGAAAGCGCCGGTGACTGTCTCGCCGGTCAATGTTCGGCCTGTGGTGACGCCGGGTGTCGGGTCCACGCCGTCGCTCTCAACGCAAGCAGCGCCAGCCGCGCCGGGCGCGCTGGCGCTGTCGGGTACCGCGGTATCTGCCTCGGCCAGCGCTTCGCTGTCCGGCGGCCGTTTGCCTGCGACGCGCTACACGCGCGCGCCGAGCAGCGCGGCCTCGGCCCAGCGGCAGCTACGAAGCCTCGTTGTGCGCCTCAGCCAGTGCCTGTCCACACTGAGCTCGGGCAGCCAACGGATGCTGCTGTTGCGCGTCGAGATCGACACTGCGGGACCCGACAGCCGCCGCGCTGTCGCGCGGATGTTGCATATCAGCGTTGCGCGTGAGGCGCGCGTCGAACATGCCGCCCTGCTCAAGCTGCAGACGGCCGCACGGGATCGTATCTGCGGTAGCCCCCCCGCATGGATTCACGTACCGGCGGGCGACCGGCTGGTGCTAGTCGACCCCGTCCTAACCAACTCGTCCCAGACCGCGCGCGCCACCCTGCCTCACGCCACGCAACCGCGTCGCGCGCCCGGGTGACCGGATCCGCAACGGAAAGGCGAAGCTCTCGTTCACGCTGAGCGCGGCCAAACGGGAATCTCCTCTCGTTTTGGGGTGAATTGTGGAGTTGGGGCGTTGATGTGGATGCCGGCGCAGCAGAGGTGGACCATTGCGACGAGCGCCTGGGCTGAGTGGAATCCGCAGGCGCGGTTTGACAGCAATCTGAGCCGGCCTGGCTCATGGGGTATGTTTGGTTGCTCTGGACTGACCTGCGGAGGAGGCGTCGATGAGAGGTCTGCGGGCGGCAGAACGGTTTTCGCATATTGGGGGTTGGCGTTTGTCGCGGGTGGGACGGCATGCGGTCGTGTCGTTGGCGTCCTTGGTGGGGGTGGGTGTGTTCTTGGTTGGCGCCGTGGCCGTGTCGGGCGGGCGGGTCTTGGGTCCGGCTGGGGGCCTCTCCCGCCTAGGTCCGTCGGTGTTGTGGGGCCGGGGACGGAGTCGGCCGCACTTGGCCGCAATGCGGTGCGGGGTCTCGGCTGGTTCGCCGACGATCTGATGGTCACCGGCACGGGCACGGTGAGCTTCTCGGCAGTCGTCAAACCCAACGGCCGTGCGACAACCGCGTATTTCGAGTTTGGATTGGGTACGCGCTACCGCGAGCCGAGGCCGTCGGGTGTGATCTATGACGAGTCGACGCCACCGGTCGATCTGAGCGCTGATTCCCGTCCTCATTTGGTGTGGGGGAGGGTGTCGGGATTGGTGCCCAATGCGCTCTATCACCTGCGGCTGGTGGCTTCGAGTTCGGCTGGGACGGTCTACAGCCGCGATGCGACGTTCAGAACCGCGAAGGATCCCGCGCCACCGCTCCCCCTGATCGGCGCGACGGTGAACGTGGAGCCGGTCTCCGGGCTGGTGTTGATTCAGCCACCGCGAGGCAACACGTCGAGGGCGGCTGAGGTGGCGAGGTTGGTTGAAGGCGAGGGATTTCTGCCGTTGACCGAGGCGCGTCAGCTGCCGATCGACTCGCAGATCGACGCGCGCGCCGGCGCCCTGCGGATGGTGGTCGCAAGCCCGCAGCGTCGCCATACCCAGCGGGTCACCCTCGCGGGCGGGTTGTTCTCGCTATCGCAGACCCGCTACGGACTCGAAAAGGGTCTGACGACACTCCCGGGTTCCGCGACACTGGACCTACTTGAAAACGACTTCCCCGGGGCGCCGACATACAACAGCTGCGGCGCCCACACCTCCGCTGACGCGCGGTCGGCTCAGTCGAGCAGCCTGGTGCTGCAGACGTTGCGCGCACGTGATCAAAGCGGTCGCTTCCGCACCCTTGGACGCTACAGCGCCGCAACTGTAAGTGGCACCGGTACCGTCTGGGACACGATCGACCGCTGCGACGGAACCCTGACCATCGTGCAGCGCGGGACGGTCATCGTATCCGACCTCGGGCTTGGCACAACAATCGCCGTACACGCCGGACAGCACTACCTCCCCAAAGCACCCTAGCGTGCTGACGCATGAATTCTGTTGCCTGCGGCCGTGGGTTTCTAGAATCTCGTCGGCGGTCCTGGTCCACATGTAGGGAGGGACGGGTTCTCGTTCCAGAGTTCCAGCCAGGCGCGGATGTCCTTGTTGAGCTCGCACACCGAGCGGTGCATGCCGCGCTTGAGCCATCCGTCGGTCGACCAGTGCGTCCTCCGATCTGGCGGCGCCTCTTCCAGCGTCTCCCGACTACCGCGGCCGTTACTGGAGGATCCGGGCTAACGCGCCCGCAACAGCCATGACCAGGCAAGATCGATCAGCGACCGGAAGATGACTTCATCGAGATCTCGGTCGCGCTGGGGGCGGCTGGGTCGTGTCGAGACCGCGGGGCCGGGGGCGTCGATGAACGAGGATTCGTCGCCGACCGTGATCCGATCTCAGCGCTTGGGCGCCTCCTCGTTCTGGGGTTCGGCGATCTGCCTGGGCGACGAGAGAGCGGAGCCCACGAACTCGTCGTGGCCAGGCGCGCTCGCACACGCGTCTCTAACCGTGACCGAGCACGAGCCCTCGCTAGTCGCTTCGTCGGCGGTGTGCGTTTCGGTGGGCTTGAGGCGTAGCGGGGCGGGGATCAGAGCTGCGCCGGCGATGACCAGGCAGAACGCCAGAACGCGGGCGGTGGTCCCGAGGGCGCCGGATCCGATGGATTCGCCGAAGATGAGGATGCCGCCGACGATCGCGGCCAGGTTGGCCGTGACGGAAGTGATTGCGATCACCTCGATTGGGAGGCCGACTTGGAGGCTGTGGGCGGACGCGTAGAACGAGATTACGAACGAGATCACCGCGGTCAACGTCCACGGACTGATCAGCCCCAGCAGCGGGCCGTGGGCGTGGGTGAGGTATTTGACCGCGACGTCTGAGACCCCGAACAGTGCCCCGGCGGCAGTCGCGAGCAGAAGCCCTTCGCGGCGCTGCTCGACGCTGTGATGGGTGGAGATCAGCACAAGTGCGGCGCCGATCGCAAAGATTGCACTTTCGACGGCTATCAGCGCCGCGAGCGAGGAGTGTCGCGCGGAACAGCCGTCAGCTCGCGGCGTCCAGCGCGGCCTGCAGAGCAGCGAGGTCGGCCGCCCCGAAGACCACGCGATTTCGGGTGGCGACATAGACGAGATCGAGGTCGACTCCAGCCCGGGCGACCTTGCGGGTCAGGTCGGCCAGCACGCCGGGGCGGTCCTCGACATCGACCACGACGACCTCGCGCTCGCGGGTCACCGCGAGATGCGAAATCGCCAGCGAGTGCTTCGCGGCCTCGGCGTGCGGGACGAGGATGTGGAGCTCGACTCGCTCGCCTGACCCGGTGCACGTGGCCGCTGCGATATTCACGCCGGCATCGCTAATTGCGGCCGCAACCCGCGCCAGCGCCCCTGGGGTGTTCTCGATATCGATGACTAGGTCGAATGCCATCTGTCCCGTGCGGCGTCAGCCTACTAGCCGGCAATCGGATATGGGGCGTCCCATCGGCGGTCGTGAACCCCAGCTCGCCGATGCGCAGCTCATCGTCGTTTTAGCTGTGCGCGCCCGGTGGATGCCGGTGGCGGTGATGACCGGCGACTCCGCGGTCCCAGTTCCTGACGTCCTGGGTGATGTCGTGAGCGAGCTCCGACGGCGTCTCGCGGCCCGAGTTATGGTCAACGTCGCCGTAGGGATGTTGGTTGATGCCGCTCCCGACACGCGTGTACCAGCTGTACGCGAACACGAAGAAGCCCACAACTCCGAAGCCGGCAAGAATCAGGGTTCCGCCGGCGAGCGCCACTGACCGGACCCCGTTTGTCGGTCCACCTCGGGTGAGAGTTGGTGGTGGATACGGGTCTCGAGGGAAG
>CALAQT010000300.1 GCA_937888775.1 uncultured Actinomycetes bacterium
GCGCTACCTCAGGCGCTGCGAGCTGAAGACCGCCGCGCTGTTCGAGGCGGCCTGCCGGCTGGGCGCGCTGACCGCGGCGGCGGGATCGCCCGCGCTCGCGGACGGGCTGGGCGCGTTCGCGCGCCGCATCGGCCTGGCCTTCCAGATGCTCGACGACGTGCTCGATGTCTCCGGGCGCGTCGAGCGCACTGGCAAGTCGCGCGGCACGGACCTGCTCGACGGCACCGTCACGCTGCCCTTCATCCTCGCCCGCGAGCGCGAGCCCGGCCTGGCCGCGTGCGACCTCGCATCGCTCGGCGGCCCCGCGCAGGCGGAGGCGCTGTGCGAGCGCATCGCTGCAACGGGTGCGCTGGACGAGGCACGCGAGCGGGCGCTCGCGGTCGTTGCGGAGGCCAAGGCAGCGCTTCCGGCGATCCTCCCGGACGGGGGCTCGACGCTGCTCGAGCTCGTGGCGGACGCCGTCGTCGAGCGCTACCGCTGAGCGCTCAGAAGTCGCTGGGGGTGATCAGATCAGCGTCGAGAGCGCGGACGAAGAACTCGACTTCCTCGGACATGTTCGCGTGCGTCATGCGCCGCAGGTCGCCCAGCAGCGCGCTGGAGCCGCGGTCGAGCTCGTCGTCGAGACGTTCGACGGCGGTCTGGTCGAAGACGCCCTCGCGGCGGGACTCGCACTCGGGGCAGCGCAGGGCGATGCGCCAGTGACGCGGGCCCTCCTCCGACCAGTCGAGCGGATAGGCGAGCTCGCCGGCGCAGTGGAAGCAGACGTGCAGCTGATCTGGCGCGCAGGTGCCGTCGTCCCGACGCTGTACGCCGTAGGCGAGGTCGGTGTGCTTGTTGACGGGCGGTTGCACGCCGGGGAGGATGTTCGGGTCGTTATCGGGGTTCATATGCCGGCTCTCAGTCGTCATCGACGTGCGAGGCGGGAGCCTTTAGCGTGGTTCGCCTCAGTTCCTCACATACCAAGTACCGGCCTCTGCTCTGAAGAACACGTCATGTCGTGCTCCGGAGCGGTGGTACGTTCAGGAGCGCAATGGTGAGCGCGATCCGCACTGTCGGCCACGAGGATCGACTCAGCCTCGTCGACCACCTGGACGAGCTGCGAAGCCGCCTGATCGTCAGCGCGTGTGTTCTAGCCGCCGCCTTCGCCGTGTGCTTCTGGCAGAACCACGCGCTGCTGGACATCATCAACAAACCGCTCACCACCCAGACCCAGAAACAGGTCGCAAAGGGCCAGGGCACCGTGGGTCAGGCATCGCTGGCGCAGCAGGGAGTGCTCAACATCGCCGCCGACACCCAGCGCGCGCTGCTGGTCCTGGCCGCGCCCGGCAGCGGGTTGTCCGCGCAGGCCCGCGCGCAGCTGCTGCCGGTGATCCTCTCGCTGCGACGTGACGTCTCCAAGATCCCCAAGACGACGCCGGGCGAGAAGCCCGTGACGCTGGGGGTGGGCGAGCCGTTCACGACCACGCTCACCGTCGCCCTCTACTTCGCGCTGATCGTCTCGCTCCCGTTCATCCTGTATGAGCTCTACGGCTTCATCCTGCCCGCGCTCGCGCCGCACGAGCGGCGAGCGGCCGTGCCGCTGCTGACCGCCGTGCCGTTCCTGTTCGCCGGCGGCGTCCTGTTCGGCTACTTCATCGTGCTGCCCGCCGCGGTGCGCTTCTTCGTGAACTTCAACTCGAGCGAGTTCAACACGCTCGTGCAGGCCAGTCAGTTCTACAAGTTCGCCGCCACCGTGCTGCTGGCGATGGGCATCTTCTTCCAGGTGCCCGTCCTGATCCTCGGCGCCACGCGTCTCGGCCTCGTGACCCCGAAGCAGCTGCGCAAAAACCGGCGCTACGCGCTCGTGGCGTGCGCGGCTGTCGCCGCATTCCTGCCGGGGGACGCGATCACGCTGCTGTTGGAGACGGTTCCGCTCTACCTGCTCTACGAGGCGAGTATCCTGTTGGCAGTGCTCGTCAAACCGGCCGGTGCCGGGCTGCAGGACGAGGGCAGCACGAGCGCTGAAGGCAGCCGCGGTTCCGAGGGGAGTCCGGCAGCACATCCCGACGAACCAGCGGAGCCGAGCGTGCAGGAAATGATCGACCACGTAGACCCGAGCCTGTAGCCGTGCTGTTCGACCTCAGAGGCCGCGGCCGTCGCCGCACGGTTCGCGTGATCTACATCGGCCTCGCGCTCCTGATGGGCGTTGGGCTCATCGGCTTCGGCATCGGCGGCGGCTTCGGCAGCGGCGGGATCCTCAACGCGGCCAGCAACAGCGAAGGCGGGGGCAGCGCGAGCTTTGCCGCCCAGATCAAGACCTACAAGAAGCAGACCCAGCAGCAGCCCGCCAACGCGGCCGCGTGGGCAGGCCTGACGAAGGCGCTGCTGCACGAAGCGGGCGGCGTCACCCAGAACGGGCTGACCCCCAAGGGCAAGGAACTCTTCCAGGAAGCCTCGGAATCGTGGCAGCGCTACGTCGCGCTGACCCCGCACAACCCGAGCTCCTCCCTCGCCCAGCTGATGGTCGCGGTCTACGGGGAAGAAGGGCTCAACCAGCCCGCCCAGGCCGTTCAGGTGCTCCAGATCGTCGTCGCCTCGCGTCCCACGAGCGCGGCGCTGTATGCGACCCTGGCGGAGTACGCCTACAAAGCGAAGAACCCGCGCCTCGGCGACCTCGCCGCCGCAAAGGCCGTGGCCCTCGCCCCCGCCGGGCAGCGCGCGCGCGTCAAGACGGAACTCGCCGAAGTCAAGAAGTTCCCCAGCGGCGAACGCACGTACACGACCACGACCAACGGCAAAACCTACGCCGTCAAAAAGGCCCCCAACGGCACCTACACGGGGACCGAACTGAAGAAAACACCCGCGCCCGCAGGCGGCTCGAGCACGAGCGCGACGGCGACGACCACGACGAAGAAATAGCACCGCCCGCACGTGCGGGCCACGCGCGGCGAGGGCACGCCTTGGGAGCTACGGAAGGCAGCTCCGCTCGGGTAGAATCCTCGACCGAGCCGGTAGACCTCGCCGGCGCGCTCACGGGCCGTTAGCTCAACCGGCAGAGCAGGGGCCTCTTAAGCCCAAGGTTCCGGGTTCGATTCCCGGACGGCCCATACGCGGAAGTGCCTGCAACTCATCGCTTTCTGAGACTGCGCCGGTCAGCGCCTCTCGCAGGCATCCAGCCCGGGGTAGCACGATGGGGTAGCACCTAGGGCTAATCGGGACTCTTTTGCGCCCTTTCGGCGACAGCGCTCGGCAGACTTCCGCTTCGCCATGCCGAAGCGAGCGTCTCGCACCTCGCGGAGCAGACGCCTGGGTTTTGTCCGGAGCGGGCACCTGCCACCCGCTGTGGAGGCGCTCGCTTGCGGGCAGCGAGCGACAGCGAATGGATCAACGCGTAGCTGCGGCTGATCGATGGAGGCCGGTGGGCCGCCGGGCTACCCACCGACGATCGCCCGCCGTTTGACGCCAGTAGCCGGTCGGTCAGCCGACGTCCGTGAGGACCCGGCGAAGGGTGGCGGCGAACGCGTCCGGATCGTCCTGCTGGCCGAACCCGCCGTGGTGGCTCGGGAAGATCACCGCCTCGGTCCCAAGTCGCTCCGCCACGGCCAGCGCGGCGCGGTAGGGGAACGTGCCCTCTGACTCGGCGCCGCCCGCGACGACGATCCGCGTGGAGGCCCCGCGCAAGGAGTCGAAGTCGGGCTCGTAGCGGCTGACGTAGACCATGTGCGGGCCCAGCAGCGGGTGGTCCCGGCTGCCGTCGTCCTCGGTCGGGAGACCGACGTCGGCCGGATTCGGAGCGCGGTTTGGGAAGTCGGGCGGAGTCGGTCCCCTGACGCTCGTGAAGGCAATGAACTTCGCCATCGCGGATCCGCGACCATCGCGCTGATAGGCCTCGTGGATGTCCTCGGTCACCGCGAGCGCCTCCTCCCGATCCGGGAGCACCGTCGCGAGGGGCGGCTCGTGGGCGACGAGCGTGCGGACGCCTTCCGGATGCCGGGTCACCAGCGCGAGCGCGTTGACCGCTCCGCCGCTGCTGGCGAAGATGTCCACGGGCCCGGCGTCGAGCTCGGAGATCAGTCGGTGCAGGTCCTCCGCGTGCTCGTCCGGCGTCGCCCCCGTGACGCCGTCGGCCCGCGGGCTGCGTCCGACCCCTCGCGGGTCGTAGGTCACGACCGTGCGGTCCGGGAAGTGGCCGGCCAGCGTCGTAAACCCGCTCGCGTCAATCGGTGATCCGATCATGAGCAGCACCGGCTCGGTGCTCTCGGAGGCCGCCTCTCGGACGTCGTAGGTAAGCGTGGCGCCAGGCAGGCCCAGGATTTGGGTCTTGGGCTCGGTCATCGCTGTCCTTTCTCGATGTCTAGTCATACCGACCCACGGGAAGCGGCGAGACTCATCGGTCGGCGGCTGACCCCATCCTGGGATCCCGGAAGAAGTCGCGTCACGGGGTCGCGGGTTTGAGGTCACACAACACGGACGCGACCTCTTCGCGGGCCCAACGATTGGCCAGCACGGGCATACCCACTCAAGTCTTACGTGAGGGAGCTCGATCGGTCGGTAGTTGATAATCGTGCATTCGATTCGCCATATTGCCCAAACCCGCGCCGTCATTGTCGTAGCGACGCTTCTCGCGGCCGGATCGCTCTTGGCGACGCTGCGATTGGACCAGCGCGCGGATGCGAGCCGGAAAGCTCAAATCACGCTGACCAACGTGCAGAGCGAGCTGAATGACCTGCAAGGCTTGCCGTGGAGGATCAATGCCGCGGCGCGCGGCACGCCGGCGCTCGCCCTGCTGTGGATGCAACAAGCCGAGGCGAAGATCCAGCGTCAGCTGGCTGAACTCCGCCGCACAGCCCCATCGGCACGGCTCGACAGCCTGAGCTCCCCGTTGCGGTCGAACTTCGCGCTGCTTGAGCGCGTACGCAAACTTGCGGCCGTCAACAACTACGTGCCGGCTGGCGAGCTCGCGAACGCCGCAACCGGCTCGCAGGACGCTGCGTCCGCTGCGCTGACGAGCGCAGGCGTCGAATATGACGCCAGGGCGTCCCGCGCGGTGACAGAGGCCAATGTCTTCACGGCGAGTGCGATCTTCCTGCTGTTGGCGGCGTTTGCATTCTTCTACCAGCGCTCGGTGAAGGCCAGGATGCTGGCAGAGTTCATGGTTCGCCAGAACGAGCAGCTGCTGGAGGCAAGTCGCGAGGAGGCCCTCACCGATCATCTCACCGGTTTGGGAAACCGGCGGGCATTGATCAACGATCTCGCAACCGCCCTGGAGCAGCCCGCTGATGACGTTCACGAGACGCTTGTTCTGTTCGACCTCGACGGCTTCAAGCACTACAACGACAGTTTTGGGCATCCCGCGGGCGATGCGCTTCTTCACCGGTTGGCCACGCGCCTCCAGAATGAGATCGGCGATGCCGGGACGGCATACCGGATGGGCGGGGATGAGTTCTGCTTGCTGGCCAGCACGAGTCCAGAGGATGGCGCCGCTCTCGCCCAGCGAGGCGCGGCTGCGCTCTCCGATCGCGGCGAGGGCTTCGAGGTTGGGTGCTCGTTCGGCGTCGTGCACATGCCGCTTGAGACAGACGATCAGTCAGAGGCATTGCGCCTCGCAGACGATCGGATGTACCAGGACAAGGACTCTGTGCGCACCTCTGCGCGCGGACAGACCACGGCCGTGTTGCTGAAGGTGCTCAAAGAGCGAAGCGCAGATCTCGGTCACCACATCGACGACGTGGCGAGCCTCTCCGTGCGGGTCGCCGAGCGCCTCGGGCTCTCTGCCGACGAACGTCATCTGATTCAGATCGCCGCCCAGCTCCACGACGTGGGCAAGATGGCCGTCCCGGATGCGATCCTGGACAAGCCCGCCAGCCTCGACGATGCGGAGTGGGAGCTGATGCATTGCCACACCCTGATCGGTGAGCGCATCGCCAATGCCGCACCCGCGCTGGCGCCTACGGGCAAGCTGATTCGTGCAAGCCACGAGCGCTTCGATGGGCAGGGCTATCCAGACAAGCTACGAGGCACGGACATCCCGCTCGGTGCGCGCATCATCTTCGTCTGCGATGCCTTCGACGCGATGGTCTCCGAGCGATCCTACCGCCATGCCATCTCCGTCCCGGACGCGCTCGCCGAGTTGCGTCGCTGCGCTGGCACACAGTTCGATCCGCAGATAGTCGAGGTGTTCTGCACCGCTGTGGAGACATCGGACGACCCGCAGGTCGAGCACGCGAGCGAGGCGCCGCTCCGCCGGGCTAGCCCAGCCGGCCGGACGCGCAATCGGCTGTCCGTCTAAGAACTGCCCCGCTTCGGCCCAGACAAGCCTCCTGTGCGGCTTCGGAGCGGACGATCGTCGACGCGACGACACTGGCGCAACCGACCCACGCTGCCGGTTCAAAGTGGTCCGCGGGCTTTTCGGCAACCGGTCCGCGCCAAGCCCGCTACACGGTTGGCAAGCCCTCTAGGAAGCGCTCTTCTTCATGAAGTGCTCATGGATCGCTTCGGTCAGCTCAGTGTTCTCCACGACCAGGCTGTGGGTCGTTA
>CALAQT010000301.1 GCA_937888775.1 uncultured Actinomycetes bacterium
TAGTAGTGCTTTGGTAGCTTTTTGGTAGGAGTTTGTGGTGGTTGTGGCGAATCCTTCTGGCGTTGATTATTCGATGCGGGGAGGTCATGATGGCGGCTGTGGCGGTGGCGGATTCGTCGGTAGAGGTAGATGGTCCCTCGGCTGTGCGGGAGCGTTTGGAGGCGTTCGGGGTCGAGGTTTTGGCTGGGGCTGTGAACCGGCCGGTGCAGCTGGTCAATGGCGGGGTGTATCTGCGTGGGCTGATCGAGGATGGTGCTCGTAAGTCGCTTGAGCCGATGGTCGCGCGGCTGGGCTCAGGGGCTGACTATGAGAGCTTGCAGAATTTCTTGGCGGTGAGCACGTGGGATCCGGCGCTGGTGGTGCGCGCTGTGGCAGAGCGCCTCGCGCCAGAGATCGATGTGCAGGCGTGGGTGCTCGATGACACTGGCTTTCCGAAGGACGGGGAGTGCTCGCCGGGGGTCAAGCGCCAGTACTCCGGGACGCTGGGGAAGATCGGTAACTGCCAGATCGGCGTTTCCGTGCACGCGGTCGGGCGGGAGGGAACGGTCCCGTTGGGGTGGGCGCTTTACCTACCCGAGGAGTGGTGCGAGGACCCTGAGCGCCGCCGAGTAGCGAAGATCCCCGCCGAGGTCGAGTTTCAGACCAAGCCCGAGCTGGGGGTGGAACTGATCGAGCGGGCCGCTGACTGGAAGATCGCCAAGGCGCCGGTGCTCGGCGACCAGGCCTATGGCGATAACACCGTGCTGCGCGAACGCCTGCACGACTCAGAGCTCCAGTACGTCCTGTCCGTCGGCGCCGAGACGAAGGTATTCACGCCAGAGACGACTTTCACGGTCCCAGAGCGCCAGGGCAAGCCGGGGGCCCCGCATAGCCGGCCGCGTCCCGGCCGCGAGCCGGTCGCGATCGCCCAACTGATCGCCGGCCTCGGCGAGGAGCAGTTCCAGACCGTCACATTCCGCGACGGTCCCGACGCAAAACCCGTCACCTCACGCTTCTGCTTTCTACGCGTCAGGGCCGCCAACCGCGCTAAGAAGCGCACGCCGTGGCCGCCACGCGAGGAGTGGCTGATCGCCGAGTGGCCCGAGGGCCATGATCAGCCGAGTGACTACTGGATCAGCAACCTGCCCGCCGACACCGAGCCCGAGCAGCTCGCGCGCCTCGCGCGGCTGCGCTGGAAGATCGAGCTGGACTACAAACAGCTCAAGGGCGAGCTCGGCCTCGACCACTACGAGGGACGCTCCTACCTCGGCTGGTACCACCACACCGCGCTCGTCACCGCCGCCCACGGCTTCCTCACCCTGGAGCGCCAAAACCCAAAAGCCCCGCGGCCGGCCTGACCCTCCCACAGGCAGTCCTCCTGCTCCAGCCCCTATTCAAGTGCTGGACCGGCCGCTGCACCACCTGCCAGCAACCCATCAACCCCAACGACATACCCCTCCACCAGCCACCACAAGAAGAGTGACAAGCTACCAAAGCACTACTAGACGGGTCGGAGTGCCGGGTGTCCGTCGCTCGGACGCAGGCTGACGTCGAACAGGGTGTAGCGGTTCTTTCCTGCTGCCTTTGCGGCGTAGAGCGCTAGGTCTGCGTCTCGTATCAGCTGATCGGCGGTTTCGTAGCGTCCGGCGGCCAGGCCGATGCTCACGGTCACCGACATACTGCCGCTCGCGCCGCCAAGCTCTATCGGCTCGCGAAGGAGCTGGATCATGCGGTCGGCGAGCGACTCAAGGGCAACGTCGTCGCGTGAGGAGTCGACCAGGACGATGAACTCGTCTCCCCCGAGGCGGCCCACGGTGTCCTGATCGCGCACCGCGCTCTGCAGGCGTTCGCCCACAACCGTTAGCAGCAGGTCTCCTGCCGCATGGCCGAGGCTGTCGTTGACGTCCTTGAACCCGTCGACGTCGACGTACAGCGCGCCCGCGACCACGTCCGGGTCGCGGGTGGAGCGCGCAAGCATGCGCTCGGCGCGGTCGAGCACCAGCGAGCGGTTCGGCAGGCCCGTCAGCGGGTCGTGCAGGGCCAGCTCGAAGAGCTCGCCGTTCTTCTCCGAGAGCTCTCGAGTCTTCTCGCGCACGAGCGCCAGCGCGCGCATGCGCCCGGTTCCGAGGACCGACACAAACAGCCCGATCAACACGCTCAGCAGGCTTCCCCCGACCAGCACGGTGAGCGCGTTGTCGTTGCTGAACACGCTGGCGGAGATGCTCGCACTGAAGCTCTGCATGGTCCAGCCTTCATCCTGCTGTAGCCCCGCTTCTCGGCCGACAGCCACTGGAATAGTTGCGCTCTGCGCCCCGGCGGGAGGTTTGCCGCTCGCGAACGCGACGTGCGAGTAACGCGTGTTGAAGTGAAACACCACGACCGCGCCAGGATGACCGACGAGCGCTGTTTGCAGCAACACCCGCGGCTGGATCCGCTCCCCCAGCCATCCCAGGAACGCCTGCCGGCGCCCCTGCACCGTCGACGGCGTGACTCCAGTGCGATACACCGGCGTTCCCACTCCCAAACCTGTAGCGCCCACCTCTGCGACCGGCGCATAGCCGGTCAGCCCGGAATCGCGGGTCGCGATCATCGGCCTGATGAGCTCGCAGTAGTCCAGTCCCTGCGGCACGACGGCGGCTGCATCGCTCGCCAGCCCCGCGACCGCCAGGCAGTAGTACGGGCGCTTACCCGCAGGCAGGATCTGGAACCCTCCGGATGGAGGCACCGATGTTGGCCCCAGGGGCCGAAGCGGATCCCGCGCCTCGTGGGCTTCGAAGGCTCCCAGCTGGGACGCTTCCACGAACTTCACCAAGCCGATGTTCTGCAACTCCGGGTATCGCTGGATCGCGTTCATCGATTCGATCCATCTGTCGAAGGCTGCCGGCGTAACGTTCGGATTGCTCGCAACGAATGCGCTCGTGCTCATCGTGAGGTCTTCCTCCCGGCGGATGGCCAGCTTGAGCACCGAGGTGATCTCCGCTGCGGTCAGGTGGGACGCGAGCCGTTGCTGCTGCGCATCCGATCTGGCCACCGTCCGTGCTCCGAACACCGCACCGAGCACGCCTGCGAGCACCAGCATGACCGCGGCGGTCGCCCACAGGCTCCCGCGGCGGCCGATCAGCAGCCGCGCGCCGGCGCGCGGGCCGATGCGTGACGCGTGGGGCGGCGCCGGCTCGGACTCTGGGCCGATCGTCGCGCTACCGGTTTCGCTCTCCGACACGTGATCTCATCTCTGGTCTGTCTGCGCATCGCACACGAGCGTGTGAACGCGCAGCCCGGGAGCGTCGGGTCCCGGCTGCCCGGCAGTCGAGAGGCCGCCACTGGTAATCGTCTCGGCATATTGGGCGCTCTTCTTTAGCGCTTGGCCGGCGCGCGAGCATTTGGCGGCGCGATGCGCATCGAGACCGAGGAGGGTCAGGGATAACACCGCTGCGCCCCGATCCGGCCCCCGCGCTGGAGGGCGCCGTCGAGGGCGCCTCCGTAGCGCTACCCGGGGAGCTCGGCGGGTCGCTAGCGGGGCGGCATGAACCCCACCAAGGTCCTCGTTCTGAGCCAGGTCGTGCTGTCCTTCGGCATTCCATTCACCCTCGTGCCGCTCGTCCTGCTCACCGGCCGCCGAGACGTCATGGGCGTCCACGTCAACCGCCGCCTCACCACCATCCTCGCCTAGGGCTGCGCCGGCGTGATCAGCCTGCTAAACGTCTTCCTGCTCTACCAACAGTTCTTCATGAGCTGAGCACCACTGGCGCGTCGAGGGCCAGGGCTACAGCGGCACGCCGAGGAGAGCCCCCGGCGCGACGCCAGTGCACCCGCCGAGATTGCCCAGGCAGTCGGTTAGCTGGAAGAGCAGCCGTGTCCACACGCGGGGCTTCCGCTCTCGCGTTGGACGAGCTCCACTTGTACCGGCGCAGGCTCCCGACACGCTCGCTTACGCCCGGGCGAAGCAGGCGTCTCGCCCACCTCGGCCGTCGCTGCTCAGCCTCGTCCGTAGCGAGAACCGAGGACTCGAGGATCCGTGCGCTCGCTCGCCCGCGAAAACGATCGCGCACCGCAGTGGATTCTCCGGAAGAGCGGCGACGGAGAGGATCCTATCTGCTCGAAGCCGAAATGACCTTCTCGATCTCGGCCTTGGTCAGCGACCCCGGGTGCACCCGCTCCCTGGCCGCCCTCAGCGCCAACTCCGTGAGCGCGCGATTGACTGGGGTGGGGATGCCGTGGAGGCGTCCCAAGAGCACAATCTCGCCATTGAGGTAGGCCGTCTCGATATCGCCGGTCGCCCGGGCAAGGCTCTGCCACGACGAGCCGCCCTTGTGCGCGACGCCAGCCACCGGCCGCAGCTCCTCGTGACCCTTGGCGCGTGCGGCGATCTCCTCCGGGCCGGCGTAGCCGATGCCGGTGGCTGTGTAACAAGCGAGTGCCTCCTCGCGTGCGCGACGCACAAGCTCCCCACCGCGAGCGTCTGACCCCAACAACGCCTCGACCGCATTGGCGAGATTCGACAGCAGCTTCCCGTACTTCCAGCGCATGATCTCGCCATCCACCCGCGAAGCAAACCCTGAGGCCAGCAGATCCGCGGCGATCCGCTGGGCACGCTCGTCGGAGCCGGTCGGTACGCAACCGACATCCAGCACGCCGAGCGTAGGTGCCGAGAAGACCTGGATCACGCCGGGCTCGAGAAGCTGGGCTGCGACCCACACGAACATCCCGTATACGCCCTCAAAGTGGCGCAGCGCCGCGCGCTCGTTCTCAACCCCGTTTTGCGCACACACAACAGCCAACTTCGGGTCCGCCACCCCTACGAGCTCGTCGAGCGCCGCGGCGGTATCCTGGCTCTTCATCGCCAGCACCACGACATCGTCTGCTGCCAGCTTGACCTCTCGCACGGAGCCCACAGCGTGCACTGCAGATTGATACTCGCCGTCCGGGGTCTGGAGCGTCAGGCCCTCCGCCTGCAGCGCCTCGAGCTGGCGGCCGCGCGCGATCAGCAGAACCTCACACCCAGCCTGCTGAAGCCTGCCGCCAATTGCCCCGCCGATCGCCCCCGCCCCATAGACCACGTAGCGCATGAGCGCACTATGCCGGATATCAATCGAGTGCCGTGGTCTCCGGCGCCCAGAGCGACTCCTAGGCGGCAGACCGCGGCGACGCGCGCGCGAAACTCGGCGGCGCGGGTGACACTCGGCACGACGGCTTCTTCTCGTCGAGCTGGAGGCGTCTCGGCGTCGGCTCGGCAGGTTTCCGCTTCGGCCGACCAAAGCAGTCGTCTACCAAGCCTCCGTCGGTGCTATCGAGATTCGTCCGTAGCAGGTGCGAGCACTGCCCGTGATCGGAACGCTCGCTCAGCCAGCCACGAGCGCGAGCGGCGTGACCTCGCCGCCTGACTGGATTCTATGAATCCAGGCTCTCGGGGGGTGTC
>CALAQT010000302.1 GCA_937888775.1 uncultured Actinomycetes bacterium
ACCTCGCTCAGCGAAGACAGACGTCCCGCAAGCCACGGTCGAGCCGAAGGGGTGTCAACGAGTTTCGGCTGTGACCGCGCCCGCCGGAACGAGACGCTCGCTCGGTCGCGCACGGGACAACTTCCCCGACCCGGCCAGCGCTCGTAAGGACGCAGCTAGCAAATCCACGAAAACGGGAGCCCGGTCAAGGCCGGCGATCGCTGCTGCTGCGGACGAGCTGCGGCAGCCCGGCATCAACGTCGATCGGCTGCCCCTTCGCTGAAGGACCGGCTGTCTCCCGGACGGTCACCGCGCTGCCCCTCCCGGTGCGTTGCAGCAGTCTCGGGCAGTCGGATCGAGCCGCTCGAGACGGGTGCTCTGGAACGGGAGCAGAACTCTCGGCGGAACCCCAGCAGGTCGCAGCCATGCTCTTGGTTTCGTTCCGGCGCGACGTAGATTTCCGTGACGATTTCGCGTTTCAGCCAGACCACGTGGCACCAGTGTCCCGCTGGATCGTTCTCGCAGTCGTTCAACACCGCGTCGGTGGCCTCGGGATCGTCCGTGCCGCTCGTGATGTGGGCGCGCGATGCCGCGTACGACTATTCAGCGGGGGCGTATCTGTCGTCGTCGGTGACCAAGTACGTGAACATCGACAACGGCCCCGTGACCGTGAGCATGTCCGGGCCGACGGACGCGCCCACGACAGCTGGCGTGCAGTACGTCACCGCCACCGCGGTGGCTGGGCCATCGGGTGTGGGCGGCCTCTCCTGCTCGCTGAACGGTGCGCCCGCCGGGTGGTACCCCGGGTCGAGTGCGCGCGTGGCGGTGCAGAATCTCGGACCCAACTCCGTGACGTGTTCGGCGGCCAACAACGCTCGCGACGCCGCGGGCAACCAGGCGTGGTCCGCGCCTGCGTCGTGGGCGCTCAGCATCCGTCAGCCCACGACGGCTGCGCTCTCGTTCGGCTCGCGGATCCTCGACGCGCTTCGGTGCGCGGGCGTGAAGGAGCGGGTGAAGGTTCCTGCGAAGTGGGTGGTCATCCGACGGCATGGCAAGCGCGTGAAGGTGAAGCGGCGGGCGCATACGAAGCTTGTGAAGGTGACGCGCTGTCATCCGCGCATCGTTCGTGTCCGGGTTCGCGTCAAGGTCAAAGGGCATTGGTTGGCGGTGGCGGTCCGAGCGGCTGGCTCGGCTACCGCACACCGTCCAGCTGAGCACGTGGCGAGCGCGCCATGGCGCTACCGCGAAGGTCGTTGGCTGGCTGGGTACACGTGATGGCGTTGCGCTTGCCGGGCAGAGCGTCCAAATCCTGACGGCACCCGACAACGGCCTGAGCGCGTTCGCGCAGGCGGCGGCGACGACCACCAACGCAGACGGTGTATGGAGCGCGACGCTGCAGGCCGGGCCTTCCCGGCTCGTCGAGGCGGTGTATGGCGGTGGGAGCACGGTCGAGCCGGCGAGCTCGGGGCAGGTGCGGCTGATCGTTCCGGCGCTCGTCAGGCTCGCGATCAGGCCGCGGCGGACCCATTGGTGGCGCTCGCCGCGCAGCCCGGGAACGATTCAGCTCGCCGGGCGAGTGCTCGGCGGCTACATCCCAGGAGCGGATCAGCAGCTGCTGCGTCTACGAATCGGCGTGGTCGGGATCCGGGGGGTTCAGAGCACGATCGGGATCCCGGACATCGCGCCCGACGGCCGGTTCCACACCACCTGGACGCCAGCGCCCGGGAACGGGACGGTGCATTTCTGGTTCGCAGTTTCGACGCTCCACGAGGCGGATTTTCCATTTGCGCCGGCGTCCTCGCGGCGCGTGGACGTGATTGTCCGATGAGCCGCACGGCAGGTTGTTGCCGCTCAGCGAAGTTGTGCATGTGAAACGTAGTTGAACCCCGTAGTTGTGTTTGTGCAACGTAGTTGGACCCCCAGCACCACGATTGCCTGGAAATATGGGCGATCCGGGACTTGGCGAGTCGCTCTCAGACCTCTTCGCCGGGTGGATACAGGGCCGCAACTGCACGCGTGTTACCCCTCGATACCTCAGTCGATGCCTCGAATCCGCCGAGATGGCGGGGTGGGAAAGTAGCTTTCATATGCACAACTTCGCTGAGCGGCAACACAGGTGTTGCCGCTCCCGATAGTTTCCCATTTGAAACGTAGTTGGACCCCGTAGTTTGCAATGTGACAAGTAGTTGGATCCCGCCGGGCGATCGCGGTGGAGCATGGCGTCGGCTGAAGGGACGGTGCTGGCACTGCAGTCCTGCCGTGGATGACTTGCGCGCCGGGAATGCGGGAGCCCGCTCGTCTGGCGAGAAAACCGCCGCTGCGCGTTCGCGGCTGTCGCCGCACCGCTCCGACGCCACGAACGAGAGCGCATCGGCTGGGCGCTTGGGCTCCTGCTGGTCGTCCATCTGAACCGTCGCCCGCGCACCCAAATTCAACACCGGGATCTGAGCAGTGACGTGAGCGCCCGTCGGCGACGAGAGCGAGAGCGTCGTGCGCTAACTGGCCTGCGGGTATCGGATGATCAGCAAGCGCCTGGGCGACAGCCGCTCCAGCGGCGGACCAGTTGTCCCGCGGCAGCGGGTCTGACGACTGCTTCTGGGCGATTGCGAGCGTCTGGGAAATTGCCGCCTTTGCTAGCTGACTGGGGTCGGAGCCGATCGGCAGTAAGCGGTCGGGGATCTCCGAGGGCCTCCACGGGGCGCTTGCTGTAACGCGCTGGTTCAGTTAGCACCAAGCGGCATCGGCTCCTGCAATCGCCGCCAAGGAGCAGCGTCAGCGCCGCGGGCTCGCAGGCTGCTGAGATTGGTCAGATGCGCAACTGACGGATTGCACTGCTGCTCCGTCGCGGGAATGCAGCAGCGAGTCCGCGGTCGAGCCGCGCTGTCGAGGCTCGTCCCTGCGAGAGCGAGGTCGACGTCGGCGCGGACTACCGGGTCGACCCGATCGCTAGTCCGGCTTCCAACCACCAAGGTCGAACTGGCTTGCAAACGCGACGAGCTTGCGTGAACACGAGAGGCGGGCATCGGCGGGGTTCGGTAGCGATTCGGTTTACGCGGCTGGCGGGGCGGTCGTGAACGTCAGCGTGCTCTCGTAGTCACCGGCGCTGGCGTCAGCGGGGATGACCACTGTCAGCGACTTGGTGGCACCCGAGTCCGTGTTGAAATCCCATTCGCCTTGTCCGGTGCCCGGGGGCGCGTTCTCGATCGTGGCGGGCGTCGCGCTGAGGGTCTGCGCTGGCGCTGGCACCGGCCCGGTGCTGGGGGGGTTACCGGTTGCGGCGGTCGCGATGATCGGGGTCAGCGTGAGTGACCCGCCGGTTCCGGCAGCGGAGGTAGAGCCGTTGACGGTCGGGGCGCTGGCGGCGACGGTCACGCTGTAGCCGGCGTTGCTGCCCGTCGCGTCGGTGACGCTCCATGCGCCGACCGCCGTGCTCACCGTCTGGTTGCGTCCGGTCAGCTTCGCGCTGAATGGGGTGATTGGCGGCGCGGTGATCGACATCGAGGTGGTGCAGTGCGGGGTGGTGACCGTGTCGTTGATCATCGTCACGGCACCGTCGCGCGCCAATGCTCGACCGGCGATCGTGATGCCGTCGCCCATCGAGATCGACGTCGAGGCCAGGATCGTGCCGGTGAGGAGCGAAGACGCGCCGAGCGTCGCGGAGCTGCCGACCTGCCAGAAGACGTTGCACGCCTGCGCTCCACCAGCGAGGTTGACCTGGCTTCCCGCCGCCGTGCCCAGCGTGGAGCCGGCCTGGAGGATGAACACAGCGGCCGAATTGCCCTGCGCATCGAGCGTGAGCGTCCCCGCTAGAGTGAGCGCCGCCCCGGCTGCGTAAACGCCGGGGGTGAGCGTGACACCGCCGAGGTCCCCGAGAATCGGCACCGCCGGAGCTCGCCCGGCAGCATCTGCGTACGCGGTCGCGGTGTCAGCGTGTGCCTGAACGGCGGTCGCGTCGTCCGCGTGCAGCGTCCCGTTGATCGTTCCGGGTGGAAAGCCCGTCACGGCCGTTCCCGGGCTCACCCCGAGATCACCGTTGACCGTCGACACGCCGGCGCTGGTCACCGTCGAGCCGCCGAGGACCGCGAAGCTGCCGGCCGCGCCGAGGACAACCGGTGCTGGTGCCGCCTGCGCGTCGCCGGCGAGCGACCCCGGCGCCACGAGCCAGCTGACGGCGACCGCGCCCACGATGCAACGGAACGACATTCCGAGGTTCCTTTGCGTTGTCATGCCAACCGCCTTGGCGGAGCGTAGTGCGAGTTTCCAGACAGCGAGTGGGAGCGCCGCCGCCGCGTTGATGGCGACGATCGCGGCGTAGGCCGACACGCGGGTGCTTCGCGCCGGGATCCTCGCGGTGAAGGGAGGATCAGGCGCGTAGCGCGATCGAGCTAGACGAACGGTCCCCGGCTGTACGAGCTGAGCGGTGCATGTCCGTTCCCTGCCTGTTTCGAGCATTCGCCAGAGAGCCGCGCATGTGTTACGCGACCGCTGCCCGTGGACGGCGCGAGAGCCTGTAGACGGTCACGAGGAGCGCGATCAGCAGCGCCGCTGCCGCAGCGAGCGCTATCCACACCCAGCCGGGCGTACCGGACCCGGGGGCCTGGGCGACCAGTGGCGTCTCGCGCTTGAGCTGCGCCGCCTTGGCAGCGGTGAACGCGATCGTCTGGTCGATCTTGATCACCGCAGAGCCCTTCGGGCTGATCGTGCCGACCACGCGGTAGGTGCCCGGGGTCGGCGTGCCCGGCCAGGCGATGCGGTAGTTCAGGCCGCCCACGGGGAACAGCTGCCCGAGCGTGGAAGCGGAGGTGAGGATCGTGCGGGCGCCCCGCAGCACGCGCAGCTTAACCCGGGCGCTCTGGGTCAGCTCGGTCCCGCCGGGAAGCAGCCCGAGCACCAGGCCCGCCCCGATCGGCTCGACGATCAGCTTCACCGAGCGCAGCGACAGGCTGCGCGACAGCGGGCCGGGGAGGCGGACCGTCAGCGGCAGCGCTTGTCGGCTGATCTGGTAGAAGGTGACCGCCCGTCCCTTGGCCTTACCGTGGGCGATTGGGTGGGAGAAGTCAGCGGCGTTGACCGCGACGATCCCGGCGTAATGCGAGGCGCCCGTGGCCCTGGCGGGGATACGCACCGTGTAGGCGACTTGGCGCGCGGCGTGGGGTGCCACACGCACCTTCCCTGCGCTGAGGCGCAGCCACCGGCCGGCGCCTGACACCCGGGTGGTCACAAAGTCCGCGTTGCCGTTGCTGGCGTTGTCGATATCGGCGCGCTGCAGGATCACGACGATCGGGTGCCGCGATAGGTTGCGGACGCTGACCGCGCCGTGGACGACGTGACCGGGCTTACCGTGCAGGTGGATCGAGCTGGTCGCCCCGACCGGGGACAGCGCGAACGCCACCGGCGCGGGGGCGGGAGCCGCGGCGAGCGCCGGCGCCGCCGCGAGTGCGGCGAGCGCCAGCGCAGCCGGCAGGGCCTTGACCCCAGCGTGAAGACGCGAGTTGATCATCATCATGGTTGGGGCGTCTGGCCCTCGGGATTACGCGCCCGCGGCGATCGTGTACGTCAGCGTGTCGACGTAGGCGCCGGGAACTGCGTCACCGGGGATGGTGATCGCCAGACTCTTGGTCGCGCCGCCGTCGGCCGCGAAGTCCCACTGTCCGGCACCGGTGGCCGCAGCCGCACTGTCGATCGAGGCGGCCGTCGCTCCCAGCGCAACCGGCGTTGCAACCGCCACTGGCCCCGCGGTGAGGACAGGGTTGTTGGGATCGGCGGTCGCGGTGGTCGGCGTCAGCGAGAGCCAGGTGGTGCCGAGGCTGCCGGCAATCGACGTACCCGCGATGGTCGGAGCGCCTGCCGAGACGGTCACGTGGTAAGCGGCCGCGTCACCAACCGCGTCGTTGACGTACCAAGCGCCCACGGCCGCGTGGACGGTCTGGTTGACGCCGGACAGCGTACCGGTGAACGCCGTGATCGTCGGGGCGAGTTCTGACAGCGAGCCGGCGGTCAGGGTTCCGGTCGCGTTGGTGGTATCAGCCTGCGCCGCCATCGGCGCGAGCGCTAACGCAGATGCCGCGGCCAGTCCGATCGCCGCCCGCGTGAGTCTTAATGTTGAGAACTTATACATGGAACTACCCCCAAAAAACTATGAGCAGAACTTCTTCAACGAATGGATCGTCAACGAAAGGGTCGGATATCAATCGCGTCCTTGCGTGACTTCCGTTGGCAGCCCGACTCACTCCGGCGGAGTCCCGTGGCTTTGCGAACCCGCCTCACGACGGGGGTGCCCTTGTTATTAAGGTTTTGCTCGGTTTAACCACGAGATCGGCATCGTCAGGTGATACCTACCTCGATCTTGCAGTTGGCGCGAAGTCTCGGCGCTTGCAGTAAGCGTCTGTCCTGCTGTGAATGGGCGTTCGGATGGGCGGTGGCGAGC